>CAZYTO010000029.1:0-28705 GCA_964650405.1 uncultured Thermoanaerobaculia bacterium
CCCTCAGGCCGGCTACCGTGTGCGTGTGAACCAGAAGGAGCGGTGGCTCGAGGTTCCGCTGACCCCGGACTTGGCCGCCGTGCGGTCGAGGCTGCCGGGAATCGTTCGGCGCGGCCCGAACGGCGGAACCGACTTCGCCGCTGCGATCCGGTTCGCGATCACCGAGCTCGCGGGCCTGTCGGGTGCCAAGAGCAGCGCGCGGCCAGGTGCGAAGAACCGGCGGCGGTTCGTAGGATGCGGCAACAAAGTGATGCCCGTGGTCAAAGCGGATAACGGAGAAGTCCTCGCCGTGTTGCCTATCGGCGAAGGAGTCGATGCAACGGCATTCGACGATGCAACCGGGTTGGCCTTCGCTTCGTGCGGGGAAGGCGTACTCACGGTTGTGCGCGAAGATTCACCGGACAAGTTCGTGGTCGCGGAAAGCATCCCCACGCAGAAGGGGGCTCGCACCATGGCGCTCGATGCGAAAACCCATCAGGTGTTCACGGTGACGGCGAAGTTCGGGCCACCGCCGGCACCCACGCCGCAGCCTGCGGAAACGCGTCCGGCTCCGGCACCCGCTCCGGCACGCGCCCAGGAAGGGGACCTCGTGGCGGCGGGAACAGACGGCCTCACGGCGCCGCGCATGACGCACCAGGTCGCGCCGGCCTATCCCCAGATCGCACGCATGCAGCGGGTGGAGGGGACGGTGCTGCTGAGCGTTCTCGTCGGCGAGAACGGGCAGGTCCAGGACGTAAAGGTCATTCGCGGCATCCCGTCACTGAATGACGCGGCCATCCAGTCCGTTCGCAAGTCGTCGTTCACGGCAGGGGTCAAAGATGGTGTGCACGTGAAGTCGTGGCTCGCTGTAGGTGTAGCCTTCAAGTTATAATCCGCGACCGCTTCGGCGGTCCCAAAGATTCAGGAGGGTGTGAGACATGGCGGTCATCACCGATCCGCAGAAAAAGTTCTACGAAACGACACTGCAGGTCACCAAGCAGGAGATCAGCGATCTGAAGGACCAGATCGAGGAAGAGCTTGCGAAGGTGAAGGACCGCATCGCCGAGCTGCAGAATGCCATCAACGCCTCCAAGCAGATGTATGCAGCCGCCTGCGCGCGCCTCGGAATCGCAAACGATCTCGACGACGAAGACGGCGGGGACGCGTAAGACCGTAGCCGGTGGCCGGCCGCTGCGCGAGAGCCGCGGTTACGCCGCGGCTTTTCCATTTGCAGGGCCAAGGATGAAGGCGAAGGACGGATGCGCGTGATCAAGACCTTCGCCCTTCGCCCTTCGCCCTTCGTCCTTGCACTCTTCCTTCTCGTTTCCTGTTCCCCTCCCTCCCGCCCTCCGGCCCACCCGCATCGCATCGTCTCGCTCGCGCCCAACGTGACGGAGATCGTCTACGCGCTCGGCGCGGGGGATCTCATCGTCGGAACGGATGACTACTCCGACACGCCTGCCGCGGCGAAGACCAAGCCGAAGGTCGGCGGCGTGACTCCCAACATCGAGCGCATCCTTGCCCTCCATCCCGACCTCGTGCTCGTAGCGTCGTCGAATGCCGGGCCGCAGCTTCTCGGTGCGCTGCGGCGCGTCCACCTGCTGTTCGACGTCATCCGCACCGACCGCCTCACCGACGTTCCCGCGGCCGTGGAGACGATCGGCAGACGCCTCGGACAGGAAAATGCGCACGCCGCGCGGGTCGCGCTCGAGGGAGCGCTGGCGCGAGAGCGCCATACCCGCGCGAAGCGCCCGCGCGTGCTCTTCGTCGCATACACCCAGCCGCTGTACGTCGCCGGCCGGAAGACCTTCGCCGGCGACATCATCGAGCTGTGCGGCGCCGAGAATGCCGCGCAGGTGGAGGGCTGGCCGCAGTACTCGATCGAAGCGCTGCTGGCGCAGCCGCCGGATGTGGTGCTCCATCCAGGCAACAGCGTTCCGCACGATCAGGTCGTGGCGCTGTTCGCGAAATCGCCCGTGAAGCCCGAGGTGATCGCCGTCGACGAGAGCGTCTTCTCCCGCCCCGGCCCGCGGATCGTCGAGGCGGCGCGCAGGCTCAATGCCATCCTCGACGCCCACTCCAATCTGCCCTTGTCCTGATCAGAGGACAGTAGACAGGCCGCCGGAGCGAGTGCTTGCCACGGTTACACTCATGCCCCCATGCCCCGGCTCACGTCAACCGGCAATCCGCACTTGCGTAGCACGTGGTACGCGGCACTTCTGCTGGCGGTGTTGCTCGCGGCCGTGATGACGGCGGCGGTACTGCTCGGCGCGACTCACGTATCGTGGGGGGACCCGTCGGGCCGGGCCATCCTTCTCGAGCTTCGTCTGCCGCGGGCGCTTCTGGCTGCACTGGTCGGGGCGACGCTGGCGGTGGCCGGCGTGACGTTCCAGACCGTCCTGCGCAACCCGCTCGCCGATCCGTTCGTCCTCGGGGTCTCGGGCGGTGCGGCCTGCGGTGCGGCGGTGGTGTCGGCGTGCGGGCTGGCCTACGTGCCGGCGCTCATTCCGCTCGTGGCATTCGCGGGCGCATGCGGCGCCACGGGGGCGGTGTTTCTCCTGGCCCGCCGGCGCGATCACACGGACCCGACACGCCTGCTCATCTCCGGCCTCGTGCTCAATGCCCTCTTCTCGGCGGTGATCCTGGTCGCCTTCGCCCTCGCGCCGCAGAACGATCTCACCGCGGCGCTACGCTGGATGATGGGATCGCTCTTCGGCGCCGCCTGGACCGATGTCGCCGTCTGCGGGTCACTGCTGCTCGGGGCTCTGATCATTCTCGCGTCGTATGCCAACGATCTCCGCATGCTGGCGTTCGGCGAAGACGATGCAAAGTCGCGGGGCGTGGACGTGGAGCGGGTCAAGTTCGTCGCCCTGGCCTCGGCATCCCTCATCACGGGAGCGGCGGTGGCCGTGAGCGGCATCATCGGGTTCGTCGGCCTGCTGGTACCGCACCTCATCCGCCTCGTCTGGCGCCGCGACTTCCGTTTTCTTCTCCCACTCTGCGCGCTCGGCGGCGCCACGCTCCTCGTGGCCGGCGATCTCGTCTCGCGCATCGTGCTGCCGCCCGCCGAGCTTCCGCTCAGTGCCTTCACGGCCATCCTGGGAGTGCCGTTCTTTCTCTCGCTGCTGCGGAGGGCCAGGTGAGACGGCCGGCGAGCGGGTTGCGGCGAGCGGCGATCGGGAAGCCGGGTATTGCGCTGGCGCACGCCTTCGCTCTCCCGCTCGTCCGTGAGGAGCAGCCGTGAGACTCAACGGCGTCTCCTACGCCTACGCCGGCGCTGAAGCTCTGGTCAACGTCACGCTGGACGTCGGCGAACGGCAGCTGGTCGCACTGACGGGCCCCAACGGTTCGGGTAAGTCGACCCTGCTCAAGCTCATGGCGCGCGTGCTGGCGCCCTCCGCGGGGACGATCGAGCTCGACGGGCGGCGCCTCCGCGACTGGCCCGCAAAGGAGTACGCGCGCAAGGTCGCCTACCTTCCGCAGGATCCCGACCCGGCCTTTCCCATGCGTGCTCTCGACGTCGTGGTCTCCGGCCGCGCGCCGTTTCTCGGCCGCTTCGCCTGGGAAAGCGAGGGAGACTTCGCCGAGGCCCGCCACGCACTGGAGATGTGCGATGCCGTGCATCTCGCCGGGCGCTATCTCGACGAGATGAGCGGCGGGGAGCGCAAGCGCGTCTTTCTGGCTCGCGTCCTCGTGGGCCGTCCCCGTCTCGTCCTCCTCGACGAGCCGCTGGCGGCCCTCGACGTCTCCCACGTCCAGCAGTTCAGCACGCTTCTGCACGACGTCGTGGAGAGCACCGGCTGCAGCGTGGTCTACGCCTCGCACGACCTCAACTGGGCGGCAGCGTACGCGGATCGCATGCTCGTCCTGCAGCGGGGAACCCTGGCGCTCGATGCGGCACCCGCCGAGGTCCTGAGAAGCGAGGTCGTCAAGGAGCTCTTCGACTTCGACGCCGACGTCGTCTTCGGCCACTCCCGGCCCTGGCTGGTTCCCCGGGTCGTTGATCGTTGATCCTTTTGATCGTGACGAAGAGCGTGGCAGGTCTACCAGCGACCCGACGATCCGACCAAACGATCAACGAACAACGACCAACGAACAATGAACAACGACGGATGTAAACACCACCCAGCGCGCACCGTCCAAACAGCGCCATGAAACGCACATCTCTCCTGCTTATGGCGTCCCTCGTTCTTCTCACGGGAGCTGCTGGTGACCACAAGGAATTGACCGAGCGCCAGCGTGCGCTGCATGCCCTCAACCGCCTGGGCTTCGGACAGCGGCCGGGCGAAGTCGAACAGGTGATGCAGATCGGCGTCGACGCGTGGGTCGATCAGCAGCTCCACCCCGAGCGCATCGCCGACCGAACCGTCGACAACCGCCTCGCGGACCTCACCACGCTGAGTCTCAGCAACGCCGAGATCGTCAGGCGCTTCTACGTCCCCGTCGTCGAGGCCCGCAAGGAGGCGAAACAGGAGGCGGCCCGGGACGGCGGAACGGTGGACAAGAAAGAGCTCCGGAAGGAGTTTCGGGAGAGCATGGCGCCCGAGGATCGGCCGCAGCGGGTGATGGAAGAGTTGCAGAGCCAGCGCATCCTGCGCGCTGCCGAATCGGAGCGTCAGCTCAATGAAGTGATGGTCGATTTCTGGATGAATCACTTCAACGTCTTCTCCGGAAAAGGCATCGACCGGTTCCTGCTCACCAGTTACGAGCGCGACACGATCCGCCCGCACATCTGGGGGAAGTTCGAAGACCTGCTCATGGCCACGGCCAAGTCGCCGGCCATGCTCTTCTACCTCGACAACGCCCGCTCCGTGGCTGCCCCGGAGAACCGGCCCCAACGTCCGCCGCGCATGGTCGAGCGGCGCGGCTGGTTCGGCCGCCGCTACTTCGAAGCGGTGCCGGTGCGGCAGCCCCAGAATGCAGACCGCGGCGGCCTCAATGAGAACTATGCCCGCGAGATCATGGAGCTCCACACGCTGGGCGTCGACGGCGGTTATACGCAGAAGGACGTCACCGAGCTGGCACGCGTGCTCACGGGCTGGACGATCACGGGCCGGCGCGACGGCGGGGAAGGGGCGGAATTCGTCTTCCGCCCGCAGCTTCACGACGTCGGTGCCAAGACGGTCCTCGGCGTGCACTTCGCTACGGGCGGAGGGGAGGAAGAGGGAGAGCGGATGATCCGCTTCCTGGCCCGCCAGCCGGCCACGGCGCATCACGTCGCGCTCCAGCTCTGTCAGCGTCTCGTCGCGGACGAGCCGCCTGCCGCGCTCGTCGATCGCGTGGCGAAGCGGTTCCTGGCCACCGGCGGCGACCTGCGCGAGACGGTGAAGGCCGTCGTCACCAGCCCCGAGTTCTGGGATCCAGCCGTCTATCGCGCCAAGGTGAAGTCGCCCTTCGAGTACGTCATCTCGGCCGTGCGGGCCGTCGATGCGCACGTCGACAACGCGCTCCCCATCGCCCGGCAGCTCCAGCAGATCGGCGAGCCGCTCTACGGCGCGCAGCCCCCGACCGGCTACAGCGACAAGGCTGACGTGTGGATCAACACCGGGGCGCTCATCAACCGGCTGAACTTCGCGCTGGCCCTGGCCGGAAACAGGGTGCCCGGCGTGCATCTGGACGCCGCGCCGCCTTCGATGACGTCGGTGAATGACGTCGCCCGGGAGCTGGTCGGCGGCGAGCTCTCCTCGGAGACGAAGGCGACGATCGTCGCAAAGACCGGCGATCAGGCCCAGCCGGCCATGATCGTCGGCCTGGTATTGGGAAGTCCGGAGTTTCAACGGCAGTGAATGACGGGGTTGCCGGGTTGCAAGGTGCTGAACCCTCTCGCGTCGCGCAACTCAACAACCCCGTAACCGCGTAACCCGATTCATCGGAGACCCCATGAACCGCAGAACCTTCCTCAAGTCCTCCGGCCTCGCGCTCGTCAGCGGCGCGCTCCTTCCCAATGTTTTCGTCCGGATGGCGAATGCCGCCACGACGAAAGGCAGGAAGGTGGTGGTGGCCATCTTCCAGCGCGGCGCCGTCGACGGGCTGAATGTCGTCATCCCTTACGGCGAGGGCGCCTACTACGCGGCGCGGCCGACCATCGCCGTGCCGCGGCCCGGCGCCGGCGAGGGTGCCGCGCTCGACCTCGACGGCTTCTTCGGCGTGCACCCGTCGCTGGCGTCGCTGCTGCCGTACTTCAAGGACAGGTCGCTCGGCTTCGTGCAGGCCGCCGGCTCGCCCGACTCGACGCGCTCGCACTTCGACGCCCAGGACTTCATGGAGTCGGGCACGCCGGGCGTGAAAATTACCGAGGACGGCTTCCTCTCGCGCGCGCTGGTGGCGAAGAAGCCGAGGGAGGCCGCGCCGTTGCGGGCCGTCTCGCTCGGGCCGTCGCTGCCGCGCATCCTCTCCGGCAGTGCCGGCGCCGTGGCCATGACCAACATCGGGCAGTTCGGCATCCGCGGGCCGGAGAAGCTGAGCAACGGTTTCGAGTCGATGTATGCGGAAGCGGTGGCCGGCTCGTCGCTTAGCGGAACGGCGAAAGAGTCGTTCGAGGCCGCGCGCATTCTCAAGGCGGCCGACCCGCAGAAGCTGCAGCCCGAGAACGGCGCGCAGTATCCGAACGGCCCGCTGGCCGGCTCGCTCCGCCAGATCGCCCAGCTCATCAAGTCCGACGTCGGGCTCGAAGTCGCCTTCGCCGACGTGAGCGGCTGGGATACGCACGCCGGGGAGGGTGGCGCGCAGGGACAGCTCGCGAACAATCTCAAGCAGTTCGCCGACGCCATCTCCGCCTTCATCCAGGATCTCGGCTCGCGCATGGGTGACGTGGTACTCATCACCATGTCGGAGTTCGGCCGGACAGTGAAGGAGAACGGCAACCGCGGTACCGACCATGGCCACGCCAACTTCATGCTCCTGGCCGGCGGCGGCGTGAAGGGGGGCAAAGTCCACGGCCAGTGGCCCGGCCTCGATCATCTCTATGAGAACCGCGACCTGGCCGTCACCACCGACTTCCGCGACATCTTCGCCGAGGTGCTGACGAAACAGCTCGCTGTCCCGTCGTTGACGACGGTGTTCCCGGGTTACCAGGCGAAGTGGCGGGGGGTGCTCACGTAATCGAGCCGAACCGGCGCTCGAGCTCAGCGTACGAGTACCTGATCAGCGCCAGTGTCTCGGAGAAATTGCTGTCGACCTTCTCTTCGAGGGAATCACACCTGCGGTCGAGCTTCTGATCGACAGCCATGACACCCTCGGCGAGGAAGTCGATTCGCCCGTCCATGTGCTCAATCGTGATATCGAAGTGACGACGGGTCTCGGCATGCTCGGCGGCATTCTCCTGCCGTACGGCGGCAAACTCGGCGGCGTTCTTTTCCCTCTCCGCGGCAAAGTCGGTACGGATCTCCTGCCGTACGGCGGCAAACTCGGCGGCGTTCTTCTCCCTCTCCGCGGCAAACTCGGCGCGCATCTCCTGCCTCATGTCGGCAAGGTCCGTGCGCATGGTGGCGAAGTCGGTGCGCACGGCGACCAACTCGCCGCGCGTTTCCCGCTGCATGGTCTCGAAGAGGCCTTTCAGTTCTTCATCCGTCATGCCGTAGATCGTACCTCGGTGCTGCTACTTCTTGATCAGCGTGACGTCTCCGAACGGGGCTACCTGGTCCTTTACCTGCGCGTAGTCGCCGACGATGACGATTGCTCCACGATACGTATCGAAGTATTTCGCCGCCGCGCGCTGGAGGTCGGCGGCGGTAAGGGCGTTGAGCTTCGTGCTGAACGTGGGCAGGAAGTCGCGGGACAGCCCGTAGGTATAGATCGTGGAGATGCGGCTGGCCAGCCCGGACTGGGTCTCCATCTCCAGCGACAGGGTGCCGTTCGAGTAGGTCTTGGCGTTCTGCAGCTCTTCCTCCGTCACCGGCGCCACGCGCATCCGATCGAGCTCGTAGAGCATCTCCAGGATCGTGGGCCCTGTCACTTCATTGCGGACGGCAGCCTCGGTCCAGAAGATGCCGGCCCGGCGGCGGGTGTCGGCGGTGCTGAACGGCGAGTAGGTGTAGCCCTTGGCTTCGCGGATGTTGCGGGTCAGGCGCGAGTAGAAGGCCCCGCCGAAGATCGTGTCGGCCGTGCGGAGAGCGAGATAGTCGGCATCCTTCCGCGGCGGGCCGATGGCGCCGATGGCGATGACCGATTGCACCGAGCCCGGGCGGTCGACGAAGTAGATCTGCCGCTTGTCGCGCTTATGCGGCGGAGGGATCTCCTGCTTCGGCTGCTCGACCTTCGTCCAGGAGGCGAACGACTTCTTCACGCTGTTGAAGGTCTCGTCGGGTTGGATGTCCCCGACCACGATGAGGGTGGCGTTGTTCGGCGCGTACCACGTCGCTGCGTAATGCCGGATCGCTTCGCGTTGCAGCGCCTTCACTGCCTCCGGTGCCGGCAGCGAGAAGCCGTAGGGATCGTTCGCGCCGAAGACGGCCTTGAAGAGCTGCTCGCTGGTGAGGAACTCGGGGCTGGCCCGCTGCTCCTCGATCTCATTGAGGAAGTTGTTGCGTGCGATCTCCAGCTCGGCGGCCGGGAACGACGGATGGCGGACGACGTCGGCGATGAGCTCGAAGAGCCGGGGCGAGAAGTCGGAGAGGGAGGATCCGCTCACGCTCGTCGAGTCGGAGTCGCTGGCCGTGGTGATGTCGCCGCCGATGCCGCGCAGCTCGTCCTTCAGTTGCTTGCTGCTGCGCGTTTCGGTGCCCTCCGTGAGCACACGCGCCGTGAGCTGCGCGATGCCGGGGTGCACCTTGACGTCGGTGGCCCGTCCGGCCAGGAAGACGAGGCGGGCCGTCACCTTCGGCACGTTGGGAAGGGTGACGAGAACGACCGTCATCCCGTTCTCGAGCTTCCGCTCGTCGAGCTTCGGCCACTGCGTCGGCTTCATCGGCGCGGCGGGCGGGGGCGTGGCCGGAACCTGGGCCAGCAGGGGAGCGGCGAGGAGCAGAGAGGCCGCCAGCAGACGTCTCATTTCGCCACCTCCGCCGGGACCCGGTCGACCGAGGTCCGGTTGGCCGGGACGTAGTATTTCTTCGCCGCCGCCTGGATCTGCTCGGACGTGACGCCGTCCAGGGCGTTCGGCAGCTTGTTGATGCGTTGGGGATCGTCCTGGAAGAGGGCAAGCGTTGCGAGCAGGTGGGCGCGGCCGAAGGTCGACTCCATCGAGTCGTAGAACTGCGAGCGATACCGCACCCGCTCCGCGTCGAGCTCCTTGTTCGGGACGCCGTGCTCCTGGATGTCGTGGATCACGTCGTCGACCTCCTTCAGGATCTCGGCAGGCGTGTGACCCGGCTTGTAGACCGTGCGCGAGGTGACCAGCATCGGCCCGCTGTAGTCCCACGCTCCGCCGAAGCCGTAGTCGATGCCGCCGTTCCAGTCGACGGAGATGGCCTTCTCCTTCACCAGCCGCTGGTAGAGGCGTGAGCTCTCGTCGCCCTGGAGGACGAGGTCGAGCAGCACCACGGCCGGATAGTCGGGCGACTCCTGGTCGGGCAGGTGCCAGGCGAAGGCCAGCGCGGGCACGTTGGCCAGCTTGTCGGTCTCCTTCGTCTTCTTCTCCTCCGTCTGCTTCGGCTCGCTCACGTCGGCGTGCTCGGGCACGGACTGCAGGGGGATGTCGCTGAAGTACTTTTCCACCATGGTCTTCACTGCGTTGGGGTCCACGTCGCCCACGATGGCCAGGGAGGCATTGTTCGGCGCGTAGTACGAGCGAAAGAACTGCTTCACGTCGTCGACCGTGGCCGCCTCCAGCTCGTGAAGGTCGCCGTAGAAGTTGTGCGCGTTCTGCCAGTTCTGGTTCGCGTTCTGCCAGATGCTCAGCCAGTCGAAGAGTCCGTACGGCTGGTTGAGGACGTTCACCCGCACTTCCTCGCTGACGACGTTCTGCTGGTTCTTCAGGTTCTCCTGCGTGATGTCCAGCGAGCGCATGCGGTCCGCTTCGAGCCAGAGGGCCGTCTCCACGGCGTTGCTCGGCAGCGACTCGTAGTAGTTCGTGTAGTCGAAGTTCGTCGAGCCGTTGAGGTTGCCGCCGTTGGCCTCCACGATCTTGGCGTGCTCGAACTTCTTCACGTGCCCGGAGCCTTGAAACATCATGTGCTCGAACAGGTGCGCGAAGCCGGTACGCCCCTTCGGCTCGATGCGGAAGCCCACGTTGTAGTAGACGGCCACCGTCACCGTCGGCGCGACGTGGGTCTCGCTGATGACGACTCTCAGTCCGTTCGGCAGGCGGTAGTAGACGACCGGGATCTCCAGCGGCTTGGCGAAGGCGCACGGCGCGAGCGACAGTGCGAGAAGGATCAGAAGGCGTTTCATCGGTTCTCCCGGGCTCAGCATAGCGTTATCTCTGCCTGCCTCGGCGTTACCAAATGCGTTCAGAGGAAGGATGATCAGCCTTCTGTGCCGGCGTTCTGCCGCGCCCCCGTCGCATCGCCAGCGCCGCCGCGGTTACCGCGAGGATGCCGGAGCTCACCCACACGATGTTCGGATCGTGCTGATAGGCGAGCGCACCGAGCGGGGGGCCGAGCAGGATCCCGGCGGAGAACGTCAGCGAGTGCAGCCCCGTGTAGCGTCCGCGCAGGCGATCCGGTGCGAGGCTGGCCACGTAGGTGGCGCTCATGGGAGAGCTGATCATCTCGCCCAGCGTCCAGACGGAAACCGTCGCGGCGAGAGGCGGCACAGGGTGCGGGAGGCCGGTCAGGGCGAAGCCGAAGCAGCCCAGGAAGTATCCGGGGGCGATGGCCGGCTGCGGGCGGAAGCGGCGGACGACCTGGATGATGACGAGCTCGAAACAGATGATCAGTGCGCCGTTGAGCGAGAGCAGCACGCCGTAAACGCTCGCCGAATAGCCGAGACTTCTCACGTAGAGGGCCAGCGTCGACGTGGACTGAAAGTCGACGACGGCCAGGCAGGTGGTGGCGCTGAGCAGAAAGACCAGGGCCCGGTCGCGGAGGGCGGTGATGAAGCCTTCGCCTGCCGCGTCCTGGCGCGCCGCGACGCGCATGCCGTGCGGCAGCGCGGCCAGAGCGATGATTCCGTAGAGGACAGACGTGATCGCGTCGCCGACGAAGATGTAGGTGAAGGACCGGTCGGCGAGGAAGCCCGCGGTGGCCGGCCCGAAGGCGAATCCGAGGTTCACGGCAAAGCGGTAGAGGCCGAAGGCGACGACGTGCCGTTCCGGCGGCACGAGGTCGACGATGAGGGAGTAACTGGCGGGGCGATAGAGCTCCGCGGCCAGGCCGGCCAGAAAGGTCAGGACCAGGATCGGCCCGTAGCTGCGCGCCTGCGACAGCGCCAGCATGGTCGCCGCCGACGCGAACATCGAAAGGGCAGTCGTATTGCGCCTCCCGATCCGGTCGGCCAGGTGTCCGCCCAGGAGCGAGGCTCCGAGATGCCCGGCGCCGTACATACCCACGGCCAGGCCGGCCCGGGCGATGCTGTGGCCCTGCCGCGTCAGGTAGATGGCCAGCATCGGCATGACGAAGTTGCCGAAGCGGTTGATGAAGCTCCCGCCGAACAGGACCCAGAAGGGACGGGGCATGGAGCGGATCTGGTCGAGCATCGCGATGAAGGTTGAAAGGCTGGAAGCTTGGAAGGCTGAAAAGGGGTGAGCTCTCTGGCCCTTTCAGCCCTCCACCCTTCCAGCCTTTACGTCACGATCTGCTGCAGTGCGCCGAGGAAGCGCCCGATGAGCGTCTCATCGAACTGGCTGCCTGCCCCTTCCCGCAGCTTCTTGGCCGCTTCTTCATTGGAGCGCGGCAATTGATAGGAGTTGCGTGAAGTCATGGCCACCCAAGCGTCGCAGATCTGGATGATGCGCGAGGCCAGCGGAATCTGCGTACCGGTGATCCGGCTGGGATAGCCGCGTCCGTCGACCCGCTCGTGGTGCCGGAGGACGGCCTGGGCGATCTCGCTTCCGAGGAGCGGCTCGACCAGGGCGGCCCCGATGATTGGATGCTCGGCGAGACCGCGCATCTCCTCCGGGGTGAGATTCGCCCGCCGGTAGAGCCGCTCGTAATCGAGGAGGCGCAGGCCGACGTCATGGACCAGCGCGGCGATCCGCACCGTCTCCACCTGCCCGGCCGGCAGCTCGAGGGCCACGGCGAAACGCTGCGCCAGCATGGCCACGTTGCGCGAGTGCTCCGCCAGATCCGGGAACCTCTGAAAGTCCGGCTCGAGCATCTTCTCCGCGAGCACCTGCCGGTTGCTCGTACCGCCGCCCGCCACGATGGCCGTTTCGACGGAGTGCTCGATCTGCTTCAGGAAGATGTGGAGCGCGCGCTGCGCCTGTGCCTCGGACGTCCGTTCGAAAGCAACGGTGAGGATGAGTCCCTCTACGGATTGCGCGTTCACCGGCGCAGTGAGGATCGTGGACAGGCCGGCCACAGTGACCGGCAAGACCTGCACGCCGAACGGGTAGAGGAGCTGGGGCCGGGTGGTCATGTGCGGCTGATTGGCCTGTTTCAGCCAGGCCTGCAGGTGTGCGTGCAGCATTTCCATGGCGTCGTCGGCCACGTTGGCGATGGCCACGACGGCCTGCGGGTTGTTGAGCTGACCCATGGCGCTGAAGCAGGCCAGCACCGCGCCGGGAATGGCCAGTGCTGCGGGAAGGAGAAGGTGGGAGACCTCGAGATCGCGGTCGGTGAGCACACGCTTCACGCCCGCCGCGGCGGAAGTGTGCTGCCGCCGCGACATGAACTCGCGTGCGGCCTCGATGGCACGCGCGGCCTGCGGCGAGAGCTCGGCCCGGCTCTGGGTCATGGCCAGCGGCGGCGCCGCGGCCGGCGCCGGAGTACTGCCGGCGGGCATGACCAGGGTCTGCATGGTATTGCGCTGGCTGGCGGCCTGGGGGTCGAGCTCGACCAGCGGAATGGGCGCCAGGCCGAAGAGCTTCTTCGAACCGAGCAGCTTCAGCACGTCGTCGGCGATCTTCCGCGCCGCGTCGACGTCAGGGGCGTCGAATGCTTTCTTCCCCGCCTTGTCGCGCATGTCGATGAAGCCCACCAGGCGGCCGCGGGAAAAGAGCGGCACGGCCAGGAGGCGGTCCGTGCTCTGACGGAAGAGCATCTCCGAGAACCGCATGTCCGTGCCCAGCCCGTTTACGAAAAAGGCATTGCGCTTCACGACCAGGCGATCGACGAGGTCGTCGTTTGCGCGGACGATCCGCCGGCCCGGGTCATTGAAGCCATACGCCGTGACCAGTTCGTAGATCTTGTCGTTGAGATCCGCCGTGGCAGCCAGGTAGAGCGCGGCCTTCGTCGCCTGCACGTGCTCCACTGCGCCATAGAGGAGCTGTTTCAGTTGGGGCTCGAGGACCTTGACGTCGTCCAACATGCTCAGGCGAGTATAGCTTCGGGGACGTTCAACCTTCGCCCTTCGCCCTTCATCCTTCATCCTTCATACTTCGAGCAATGGAAGCATCCGTCGCAGCGCTCCCACGTCACTCCCCGTCCCGCGCGTCGTCCGCGTCGCCCGCGGCGGCCTTTCTGATCGGTGCCACGAGCATCCTGGCCGGTTTGCTGTGGGACATCTCGTGGCACAAGACGATCGGCCGCGACACCTTCTGGACGCCGGCGCACCTGGCCATTCACTTCGGCGGGATCGTGGCCGGGATCACGGGCGCGTTGCTCATCCTGCGAACCACCTTCGGCAACGACGAAGGAGGCCGTGCCACCAGCGTGCGTGTGTGGGGCTTCCGCGGCCCGCTTGGTGCCTGGCTGTCGATCTGGGGCTGCTTCGCCATGATCACGTCCGCGCCGTTCGACGACTGGTGGCACAACGCCTACGGTCTCGACGTCAAGATCCTGTCGCCGCCGCACGTCGTGCTGGCCCTGGGGATGTTCGGCGTGGTCTACGGCGCGGTACTCATCGCCGTGGCGCGGCAGAACCGTGAAGGAGACGGCGCGCCGTGGATGAAGGTCGGCTATGTCTACGCGTGCGGAATTCTCGTGACGATGCTGTCCATCATCGTCTCGGAGTACACGGAAGCCAACCAGCAGCACGGCGCCCTGTTCTATTACATCGTCGGAGGACTCTTCCCCTACACGCTCGTCGGATTGGCTCGCGCCTCGCGGCTCCGCTGGCCGATGACGGCCATCACGGCCGTGTACGCCGGCGCCATGATCGTCATGAACGCCGTCCTGCAGCCGTTCGCGGCGCACCCGAAACTGGCGCCGATCTACGTCCCTGTCGACCATATGGTGCCGTTCGCGTTTCCTCTGCTGTTGATCGTGCCGGCGTTCGTGCTGGACCTGCTGATGCGCCGGCTGGCCGCATGGAACGACTGGCTTCTCTCCGCGCTCCTCGGCGTCACGTTCATCGCCGTCGTGTGGCTGACGCAGTGGTATTCGGCGTACTTCTTCATCTCTCCTCAGGCCGACAACTTCTTCTTCATCGGCGCGAAGCGCCTGCCCTACTTCGACCGGCCTGGCTCGTGGATTCACGAATTCTGGCAGGGGAGGACAGACGTGCTGACGCCGGCGAAGCTCGCCATCGCCGCACTTCTGTCGATCGTTTCGACGCGCCTTGGGCTGTCGCGCGGGAACTGGATGCGGCAGGTGGTCCGATGACGTGGCTTCGTCGCCGGGTGGCGGCGTGCCTGCCGGGGCTGGCGCTGCTGGGCATGGCGCTGCCGGCCTTCGCCCATGTCGGCAGCCCCAACGCCTTCTTCGACGGCAATGCCGGCCCGTATCCGATCCGCGTGGTGGTGAAGCAGCCCGGTGTCGTGCCGGGGCTGGCAGACATCACCGTGCGGACGCCGGCCGAAGCTGAGCGTGTCGCGGTCAAACCGGTCAAGTGGGACATCGGCGAAGCGGGCTCGCCGCCCGCCGATGACGCGGCGCGGATCGCCGGTGACCCCGGCGCGTGGACGGCCAGCCTCTGGCTGATGTCCCGCGGGTCGTACTCGATCTACGTCGACGTCGACGGCACCAAAGGCCGGGGGCGGGCCATCGTTCCGGTGACGGCAGTGGCCACGCAACGGCTGCCCATGCCGAAGGTTCTGTCTTTGCTGCTTGTGGCCATGGGGGCGTTGCTCGTCGTTGGCGCGATCTCGCTGGCCGGAGCCGGTGCGCGCGAAGCCGTGCTTCCGCCGGGCCGGCCGGTCGATGCCGCGCACCGCTTCCGGGGAAGGATCTCCTTGGGAGCGGGCGCCCTGATCGTGCTCCTGCTCGTGGCACGCGGCAACGCCTGGTGGAACGAGGTCGACGCCGAGTACCGCAAGCTCCTGTTCAAGCCGCTGCACATCACCACGAAGGTCGGCAGCGGGGGCATCCTCGATCTCGACATCGACGACCCCGAATGGCGCAATCACGCCGGCCGCTTCACGCCGCTCATGCCCGATCACGGAAAGCTCATGCACCTCTTCCTCATCCGGGAAGACAGGACCGCCATCGCCCACCTTCACCCCCAGGCCCTGGCGCGCGACCACTTCCGGGCTGCGGTGCCGCCGCTTCCGCCAGGGAGCTATCGCGTCTTTGCCGACGTCACGCACGAAAGCGGCTTCGCCCAGACGCTCGTGGACCGCGTCGACGTCGGCGCAGCGGCGCCGGCGATGAGCGACCCCGACGATGCTGCGTATACCTCCGCAGAATCAGCGACCAGCGATCGGCGGCCGGCGAAAAGCGAACCGCGACCAGCGGCCAACGGTTCCGTCGTCATGCTCTCGCCTGCCTCCCTCCCCGCGAACCGGGAGGCCGACCTGTGCTTTCGCGTCCCCGGCGTCATCGAGCCCTACATGGGCATGGCCGGCCACGCCGTCATCGTCAGCGACGACTTCTCCGTCTTCGTGCACCTCCATCCCATGGGATCGGTGTCGATGGCCAGCCAGATGAAATTCGCCGAGCGCGACAAACTGCCTCACGACATGAGCGCCATGACGACGCCCATGACCGGCGGTGACGGTACGGTCTCCTTCCCCTACGCCTTCCCGAAACGGGGGAGGTATCACATCTGGGTCCAGTCGAAGGTGAACGGCCGGATCGTCACCGGCGCGTTCGTCGTCGACGCGACGTAGCAGCCGTCCCGAAAGTCTTACGCGCGAGCAGGCGCGAATGACTCCTGCCGTCAGGGTCCATCGGGCCGGCGAGGGTTGACGGCCCGGAGCCTCTCAATCACCGCTCTCCCGGTCCTCTTCTTGAGAAAGTGATGGTCCAGCCGAGAGCCCGACGCGTCCAGCCATGAGCCCGATGCGTCCAGCCGAGAGCCCGACGCGTCCAGCCGCCAGCGTGACGCGTCCAGCCGAGAGCCTGACGCGTCCAGCCGAGAGCCTGACGCGTCCAGCCGAGAGCCCGACGCGTCCAGCCGAGAGCCCGACGTGTCCAGCCGAGAGCCCGACACGTCCAGCCGCCAGCCTGACGCATCCAGCCGTGAGCGCGACGTGTCCAGCCGAGAGCCCGACGCGTCCAGCCGTCAGCCCAACGCGTCCAGCTGCAGCTTTCTCTGTCCAGCTGCAGCTTTCTCTGTCCAGCTGCAGCTTTCTCTGTCCAGCTGCAGGTTTTCCGGTTGGGCTACAGATGTACACATCGGAATTATGGAAATCCTCGGGAGCTCGACCCCCTTTTGGGTGCGGCGGTGTGCAGCGATTTGCGCAGCCCGAGAAACGTGTCACCTGAGCGAGGGGTGGGTGGGCGTAAGGGGAGCGAAGGGCATCCTTCCCAGAGTGGGGCTTTCTCCTCCAGGATGAACGGCGCTCACTCGAACTCGAACCGCACCCGCGCGCGCAGGTGGCCGAGGATCGCGCCGGTCGTGACGCCGACCGTGTTCCAGATCACGTCATTCACGTCCGCCACGCGGGAGGGGAGAAAGTACTGCCACGCCTCGATGGTGCAGGTGAAGGTGAGGCCGGTGAGGATGGTCAGGACGTACGTCTGCACCGTCGGCCGCGAATCGGTGTAGAGCGTGAGGAAGAGGAGGAAGGCCCACGGCACGAAGAGCAGGACGTTGGCGATGATGGGCACGAGGATGAGGGCCACGACGTTGGTGCCGACCGGCTTGCGCTCGATGTGATGCCAGAGGTTCCGCACTTCCTCGAAGGGGACGGGCTCGAGGTTCGAGTAGCTCTTGCCTGCCGTGCGGATCGTGCCGATGAGGATCAGGGCGGTCGTGAGCAGCAGCAGGAGCACGGTGACCGGCCGGCGGATGGTGATGGTCGTGGTGCTCATCGATGCCTGCCTCGGCCGCCCGTTAGACGTTCACGAACTTCCGGAAGTCCACGTTGAGAATCAGTCCGATGGACATGAAGAACATCATCGTGGCCGAGCCGCCGTAGGAAATGAGCGGCAGGGGAATGCCGGTCACCGGAAGCAGGCCGATCTGCATGCCCACGTTGATGATGATGTGGTAGATGAAGAAACAGATGAGGGCCAGCACGAGGAACGTGCCGCCGCGGTCGCGCGACTGCTTGGCCACCGACAACGACTCGATGATGAGGAAGAGGTAGAGCACCAGCACGGTGAGCACGCCGACGAAGCCCCACTCCTCGCCGAGCACGGAGAAGATGAAGTCGGTGTGGCGGGCCGGGAGGTATTCCAGGTTCACCTGCGTCCCGTGCAGGAAGCCCTTGCCCATGATGCCGCCGGAGCCGGTGGCGATCTTGGCCTGCATGACCTGGTAGCCCGAGCCGAGCGGGTCGCGCGCCGGATCGAGGAAGATTTTGATCCGCTCCTTCTGGAAGGGCTTCAGAAAGTGCCAGCCGATTGGCGCGATGATCAGCCCGCAGAGGATGAGCACGAGCCAGTACCGCGGCTTGATCCCGCCGAAGAACATGGCCACGCCCACCAGCGGGAGGAATGCCGCGGCCGACCCGAACGCGGGCTGGACGGCGATGAGCACCGCCGGAAAGCCGATGAGCGCCATCACGATGAGGAAGTTGCGCAGGTCGAGGTAGGCCCGGTCGTTCGAGTCGAAGTACTTGGCCAGGAGCAGGGCCGTGAAGATCTTCATGAACTCCGCTGGCTGGAACTGGAACGAGCCGACGTGGATCCACGACTTCACGTGCCGCGTCACCCGCCCGTAGATAAGCACGTAGCCCAGCAGCACGATGCCGAATCCGTAGAGAAAGGGTGAGGCTTCCAGCAGCAGGCGATAGTCGATGAAGAGGCAGGCCAGCATGAGGACGATGCCGATGGCCGTCCACACGAGCTGCCTGTGAAACAGCGGCGCCTCCGGTCCGAAGTGCGTGGCGCTGTACACGAGCATGCAGCCGATCCCCGCTAGGAGCAGCGCCGTGATCAAGAGGTTCAGGTCCAGACGAGAGAAGGTGCGGGAGAAAGACATGTACGCCGTAAGAGTCTAGCGTGAAGGAAGCGGGATCAATGCCAGGAAGGTGTGCCGGAGGGAGGCGCCGGGCGGGACTGCCTGTCGGCCGGCCTGCTTCTCGACCTCGCCGCCCTTCCAGGCTGCCGCGGACCGCTACCGCTTCGGCGGTTCCTGGTTGTAGAAGAACATGCAGGTCACCCGCTCGGTCTCTTCGGGGAAATCCTTTGGAAGGGGAGCCAGCGGCGACGACAGCTCGATGGCCTTCTTGGCGGCGAAATCGTAGGGAGGGATGCCCGAGCTGCTGAGGATGGTGATGTCGGTGAGGTGTCCGTCGCGGTGGATGGTGAAGCGGATGGTGACGACGCCCTTGAGGCCGGTCTGCAGGAGGGGCATGGGCATGTTCGCGTACCAGTTCACGCGAATGCGATTGACCATCCCCTCGGCGTACTCGCCCCAGTCATACCACTGCGTTTCGAACGAGAGGGGACCTTCGGCGGCGTAGCCTTTCTCGCCCCCAGCCTGGCCGAGATCGAGGCCTTGCTGTCCGCCGCCGAGGGAGGCGACCTTGCCGACTTCCCGGATGGCCTGGCGGAGGTTCAGAGGCGCCGCATTCGCCTGGGCTCCCCGGTACGGCTGCATCGACGGGGACGACGCCTGCTGCTGCGCGCCCGGCGTGCTCTGTTGCATCAGCTCCTGCGTGGCGTTCGCGGCCTGCTGCGCGGCCTGCTGGGAAGTCTGCGGCTGTTGCTGCTGCGGCGCCTGCTGGATGGAGGGCGACGGCGCCTGCGCGCGGCGGCCGTCCCCGGCCGAATGCGGCGGAACGAACAGGGTGTTGTTTTCACCAGGCCGCTGCGTGGGCTGGTCGCCGGTCGGCTTGGGCATCGACGCCTTGCGGTTCGCGTCGGAGAGCGGCGCGTTGAGCGGGGACGTCTTCGTCGCCGCGCCGGGAGCCTCGGTGAAGTCCTTCGGCGGCTGCCGCATCAACTGGACGAAGCGGAGATTGTCCGTGGCCACGGGCGCGCTGGCCGCCACGGGCTTGTACGTCATGATGACCCAGATGAAGAAGAGGACATGGAGGACGAGGGACACGACCACCGACCACGGGATGCGGATGCCGCCGGTGGCTTCAGGAGGGGCGTCGTCGATGAGAAATTCGAGGTTTTCTTGCATCCGCCTGTGAGTACGCCGCCCGGGCCGATTCGTAGAAGGTGAGACGGCCGGGATTTCTTCCAAGTTTCGGGGGTAGACTCGCGTCGTGACTGCTACGCCTTTGAGCCGTTTCACGGCGCTCGCGCTCGCCGGGTTTTCCGCCACGATTCTCGGCGCCGCGGCGGCCTGTTCCTGGCTCGTCGCGCACGGCTGGCCGGCGCAATGGCGCATGCTGTTTCGCCTGGTCTGTCACGGGATCCCCTCGCGCTGCCTGCTGCTATTCGGTGTTCGCATGCCGATCTGTGCGCGCTGCACGGCCATCTACCTCGGACTGATCGCCGGCGCGGCCGCTTTTCGGTTCCTTCCCCGGATGAGCGAGATGGCCGCCCGGGTCATCGCCGTGATCGCCGCACTGCCCATGGCGCTCGACGGCGGGACGCAGCTCGTCCGGCTTCGGGAGAGCACCAACATCCTGCGCGTGGAGACAGGACTGGTAGCCGGAATCGCCCTGGCCCTGTGGGTCTTGACCGCCTCACGCGCCGGTGCGTCGGCACATGTTCACCAGACATTTGAATCGTCTTGACGGGCCATTCACAGTCGTTTACGCTTCGGCGCACCTTCATCAATGCAAGTCTCTCGGTCGGAGTGAAATGGCTTTCCAGGGATCACTCAAAGAGCTGCCGCTGCCGGACATCATCCAGCTCGTCAGCGTCTCCGGAAAAACGGGCAAGTTCACCCTCACTCGCGACGCCGATCGAGGCTACATCTATCTGAAAAACGGGCAGATGGTGCACTCCGTGGTGGGCGAGCTCGTCGGCGAGGAGGCGATCTACGCCCTGGCCATCTGGAATCAGGGCGAGTTTCAGTTCAACCCCGGCGAGGAGCCCGAGCGCCAGACCATCACCAAGTCGAACACGAACCTGCTCATGGAGGCCGCGCGGCGTCTCGATGAATGGCGCGTGCTCTCCAAGAAGATCCCCTCGGTCGACTACGTGCCGGAGCTGCGCGTCCGCGAGAACCGCCACGAACAGATCACCCTCAATCCGCAGGAATGGACGCTGGTGACGAAGATCGACGGCAATCGCTCGATTACGGAGATCGGACGGGCTCTGGGCATCTCGTCGTTCGATGTGGCCAAGATCCTGTACGGGATGATCACGGCCGAACTGGTCGCGTTAAAAAAAAAATCTAGCCGCCTCGGAGGCAACGACGAGGAGAGCGGCGAGCTAGTCGACCTGGCCGCACGCATCCGCGCCGTGGCCGAGGAGTACATCGGCGACTCCGCGCACAAGACCATCGAGAAGCACTTCCTCCACGCCCTGGACGGCATCATGAGCGGCGACGGCGAGCGCGCCGTGGACACGATGATCACGGAGCTGGAAAAGGCGGCGTCGCTTCTCCGCGGGCTGGCCGTCACCGAGCGGCTGCGGTCGCGCATCAGTGAGCTGAGAGCCATGCCGAACTAGTGGTTAGTGGTGAGTGGTTAGGATGAGGACGATTCGCTTCTAACCACTAACCACTGGCTTCTAACCACTCTCCCACGGAGACCCGAACATTGGACGCTTACAGAGGCGGCTGGATCGAAATCATCGCCGGAGGGATGTTCTCCGGAAAGTCGGAAGAGTTGATTCGCCGGCTCCGCCGTGCCGTCATCGCCCGGCAGCGGGTGCAGGTTTTCAAGCCGCTCATCGACGATCGTTTTTCCTCGGAGGACATCGTCTCGCGCGATGACCGCCGGTTGAAGGCTCTGGCGGTCGGCACCAGCCAGGAGCTCCTCTCCCGTGTCGAGATCGGCATGCAGGTCGTGGGGATCGACGAGGTGCAGTTTTTCGACGACGGCGTCGTCGAAGTCTGCATGCAGCTCGCCGATGCAGGCATCCGTGTCGTGGCCGCCGGCCTCGATCAGGACTACATGCGCCGCCCGTTCGGGCCGATGCCCTCGCTCCTGGCCGTGGCCGAGGAAGTCTCGAAGATGCACGCCGTCTGCGTTCGCTGCCGCGGTGCGGCCCACTATTCCCAGCGCGTCTCGGGCGGAAACGCGCAGGTGGAAGTAGGGGACTCCGCCTACGAAGCACGGTGCCGGGCCTGCTTCGAGGCTTATAAAGCCGCACCTGCCGAGCCGCAGCCGGACGTCCAGCTCACCATCACGGCCTAGTCGCTTCCGGGGCTTTGCGCCTAATCGGAAGGATGCGCCGTGACGGAAGGCCGGAAGGTCAAACGCTGAAACGGCTAGAGGCACGGGCTTCCCTTCCAGCCTTTCCGCAATCCCGCCTTCACATTCATCGTCCCATCGGACCTTGTCTGTAAAGCCTGCCCGCCGAAGCCGCATGACATTTTCTGTCAGGAACGTGCGCGAAAAATGTGTCCTTTCCCGTCGTTTTGACGGCGGGCGATTCTTGCATTAAGCACATTCGATTCAGTCATTTGGGCTGTTCTCGGGCCCTTGGTACTCCAATTGCCTCAGGGGGAACGGGTTCCCTTGGTATGAGACAAACGCCTTCGAAGGGCTTTACGCTCGTCGAGCTCATGATCGTCGTGGCCATCATCGGCGTCATCGCCGCGATCGCCATTCCGAATCTCATCATGGTCATGCAGCGGTCGAAGCAGCGCCGCACCATGGCTGACATGCGCGCCATCGCAGCGGCGTGGGAGGCCCGAAACGCGGACGTGGGCCGCTACAACGCTGCAGGGGGCGTGGACGGCGTCGATGTCCAGGCCCAGATCCTGGATGTTGAAGGTGTGCTGGAACCGACATACATCAAGCACATGCCGACCCGCGACGGCTGGAACAACGACTACGCCTTCTTCACCGACGTCGACTTTACGGGCAACACGGGCGCGCAGAAATACGCCATCATCTCGGGCGGCCACGACGGCTTTATCTCGTCGGGGATTCTGACCGGACCGTTTTCGAACTACGACTGCGACATCGTCTATTCGCAGGGATCCTTCCTTTCGTATCCCGACGGCTTTGGTCTGAGGTAACGGCCGTCTGATACTCTGCCGGCACGCATGACCGTGCCGCGACGTGCGATCGTTCTTGCCGCGATCCTGATCTTCTCCGTGTCGCTGCAGTGCCGCCGCGTGTCCGGCGGGGAGCACGATCCGCTGGAGACGGAGGCGGAGGACGCGTTCATCCAATACCTCCGCATCGACACGTCCAACCCTCCCGGGAACGAGACCGCCGGCGCGACGTTTCTCCGGCAGCTCCTGGCCAAGGAGGGCATCGAGACGCAGCTTCTCGGCTCCGATCCGGCGCGCCAATCGCTCTACGCGCGGCTTCGCAGCGGGGCGGCCGGCGCAAGCCGCGAAAAGGCGCTCCTCCTGCTGCACCACATCGACGTCGTGCCTGCCGCGGCCGGCGAATGGACCAAGCCGCCCTTCGCCGGGCTAAAGAACAACGGCTACCTGTGGGGGCGGGGTGCGCTCGACATCAAGTCGCTCGGCATCGCCGAAGCCATGGCCATGATCGATCTCAAGCGCCGCGGCGCCCCGCTGCAGCGCGACGTGGTCTACCTCGCCGTGGCCGACGAAGAGCTGGGCGGCGTTCATGGCTGCAGGGAGATCCTCACCACGCACCCCGAGCTGTTCTCCGACGTCGGCTACGTTCTGAACGAGGGGGGCTACAACGAGACGATCGTCGACAAGGTCGCCTTCTGGGGCATTGAAGTCGGCCAGAAAGTTCCCTTGTGGCTCCGCGTCACCGCAAAGGGCCCGGCCGGTCACTCCGCGTCGCCGCCGGACAACGGCGGCAGCGTGGCCGGCCTCGTTCGCGCCCTCGCGGCCATCGAGGCCATTCCCACACCGTACCGCTTGGTGCCGTCCGTCGATCGCTACTTCAAGGCACTGGCCCGGTCCAAGCACGACTACCGCGGCGAGTTGATGCGCTCCATGAAGGAGCCGCTCGACGTCGACCGCGTGGAGAAAGTTCTCTCTCCCGGCTACCGCTCCCTGCTGCGCGACACCATCGCCCTGACCCGCATTGCCGGCGGTACGTCGATGAACGCCATTCCCGCCCAGGCCGTTTGCGATGTCGACATCCGTCTGCTGCCCGATGAGTCGCCCGATGCCATGCTGGCCAAGGTCACGTCGGCGGTGGGGAAGAACGCCGAGGTGGACGTGGTGCTCTCGGGCAACCCGGTGAAGGAGACGCCCTCGGACACGGATCTCTTTCGAGTGCTCGCCGCGGAGCTGCAGGCCAGCGAGGCCGGCTCGGTGGTTGCGCCGACCATCGGCGCCGGCACGTCCGACAGCCGTTACTTCCGCGAGCGCGGCGTGATCGCCTATGGCATCGCCCCGTTCAAGGTGAACTACTACGACGCCGACACGGTGCACGGCGCCGACGAACGGATCCGTGAGCAGTTCTTTCTCGAGGGCACGCGGCTGATGCGGCGCATCGTGACGTCGTTCTGCGCGCGGAGCGGCGGATGAAGCGCGTCGCCGCCCTGGTCATCACCGTCATCGCCTTCGCCATCATGGGCGGCGCACTCGTCCACGGGGACGTCTTCTCCATCCGCGATCACGTCGGCTACTTCCAGCCCATGCGCTGGTTCACGGCGCTGGAACTGCACAAGGGGCGCCTGCCGCTCTGGAACCCGTACAGCGATGCAGGGGAGCCGTGGCTGGCAAACCCGCAGACCGGCATCTTCTATCCGCCGGCATGGCTGTTCGTCGTGCTGCCGTTCTCCACCGCCTACGTTCTCTATCCGCTCCTTCATGCCATTCTCATGGGAGGGGGCGCCTTCGCGCTCTTCGCCCGCCGCGTCTCTCCCCAGGCGGCGCTCCTCGGCGCCGTGGCTCTCATGGTTTCCGGGCCGGTGCTCTCGCTCGTCGACGTTGTGGACAACTACACCTCGCTGGCGTGGCTGCCGCTGGTGCTCTGGTGCGCCGTTTCCAACGCCGGTCCGCGCCTGAGCGCCCTGGTCATCGCCATGTCGTTTCTGGCGGGAGAGCCGCTGTTCGCCGCCATCGGTGCGCTGGCTTTTGCCCTCCTGCGATGGCGCGCTCCGCGCGCCGTGCTCGTGTGCGGTGTTGCTGCCTTCGGCCTCGTAGCCGTACAGGTTCTGCCGTTCCTGGAGATGCTCCGCGGCAGCGACCGCAGTGAGGGGATCGCCGCGGACCTGCTCCTTCGCGATTCCCTGGCACCCTTGGACTGGCTGCGGATCGTCGTGCCGCCGCACCTCCACTCGAACATCGCCGACGCCCACCTCCATCAGCAGTTCGTCCCCATCGTCTACTGCGGCGTGATCGTCGTGCTGCTCGCCACGCTGGCCGTGGCCGCCTCGCTCCGGCGCCGGGACGCGCAACTGGCGCTCGGCGTGGTCGCGCTGGCGTTCGTCCTCGGTGCGGGGGAGTACCTGGCACCGGTGGGATGGATGTGGGTCCACCTTCCCGTGAAGGTCCTTCGCTACCCGGCCCGTTTCCTTTCGCTCGCGGCCATCGCCATCGCCTTCCTGGCGGCGGTCGGATGGGAATGGCTGTCGCAGCGCCTGACCTGGCGCTGGCTGGGATTCGCGGTGATGGCCGCGGTGGCCATCGACGGCGTGGCCCGCACCGCACCGCTCTTCACCCATCATCCATTTCAGCCCAATCCCGTTCCCCATCCGCTGGCCGTGGGCCGCGACGGCTTCATCGTCCGGTTCGGGAAGACCTCGGGCGCGGAGCGGCGCACCTGGATCGACGGCTATCTCAACCTGCTCGATCAACGGTTCGACGCCACCTCGCCCGCCCCCGTCACGAACGCGAAATACAACAGGATCATCGACGGTGTGGCCGTGCAGCGTCTGTCGATGATGTCGGCGCGGTACATCCTCAGCGACACGTCGTTGCCTGCGCCGCTCATCCCCATCGACACCTATCACGGCGTGACCGCGTACCGGAACCCGGGTGCCTTTCCTCTTGCCTACTTCCACGGAGACGACGGCCGCTATGCAGCGGTCTCGTTCATGTCGATCGGGACGTCGTTCGTTCGCCTCGAGGTGAAAGCGCCCTCATCCGGCGTGGTCGTGGTCGCGCAGCAGAGCGCGCCGGGATGGGAGGCGAGCGTCGACGGCCGGCCCTCGGGCGCGACCACGCTCGTGAACGGAATCTTTCGCGCCGTTCGCGTCGGTGCCGGCCGTCACGCAGTGGAGTGGAAGTACCATCCGCTCTCCCTGCGCGTGGGAGCGGTGATGTCGATTCTCGCGCTCGTCTGGATGTTTTTCGGAGTGCGCGCTATGCGTCCAATGCGCGCGTTTGTCAAGCGATGAAACGCACGAAAAAATTTTTCCGCGCGGCGGAGAATCCGATGCTGCAACGCAGAACGAGGGGTGTAGAATCGCGCACTCCAAAAGTTCAACAAATCGGTTCGCAAGGACGTTTCAGAAATGGTCAGCAGCATCGATGATCGCTTGAATCAAATCATTCGGGAGCTCATCGGGAACGGCATCACTCTCGAGCAGGCGGTGGAAGCATTCGAGGGGAAGTACATCGTCGCTGCTATGTCGGCTACGCGTGGCAACGTCACGCAGGCCTCGAAAGCGCTCGGCGTCCACCGCAACACTCTGCACAACAAACTGCGCTCGCAGACCATGCTCAACGGGTTCGCCGAGTCCATCCGTCCGGTGCGCCGCCGCGTGTCCGCCAGAAGTGTCAGTGCGCCGAAGGGAAACGGCAAATCGAAGTCCCGCTAGGCGAGGAGGCGCGGAGGTGAGTCCCTCCTCGATCGCTCTCCCCCAATCGAACGAGCTCCACCAGTCGATCAAGAACCTGCTGCGCCAGCGCGGCAGCCGCCTGCTGCGCGTGGGCGAGATCTGGGAGCGTCTCGATGACGACGTCACGCGCGAGGAAGTCGAGCGCGCCGTTGACGAGCTCGAGCGCGACGGCGCCATCGTGGCCGTCCGCGGCAAGCGCTATTCGCTCCTCGAGTTCACCCCCTATCACGCCGGCCGCGTTCGCGTTCATCCCGACGGCTACGGCACCATCTTCGGCGGCGACGAGCCCGACATCTACATCGACCGCCGCAACATGAAGGGCGCGATGAACGGCGATCTCGTCATCGTCCGCGTCGATAAGAAGCGGCCGCAGTACAAGCGCGTCCGCAATCGCGATTTCCTGGCCGGCGAGGTCACCCAGGTCCTGCGCCGCGCTCACCGCACCGTCGTCGGCCGCTTCCACGCCCATGACCGCCAGCCGTGGGTCGTGCCCTTCGACGTCCGCATCGACAACGACATCGTCATCGAGCGCGGCGAGACGCTGGAGGCGCGCGACGGCGAGATGGTGAACGTCGAGCTGGACCGCTATCCCGATCGCTCCAGTTCCGTCGCCGCCGGGCGGGTGGTCGAAGTCCTCGGCTTCATCGGCGATCCGGGCGTCGACATCGAGGTCGTCATCCGCAAGCTGCACATCCCGCACCTCTTTCCGGAGGACGTCCTCGCCGAGGCGGAGCGCGTGCCCGTGGACGTGGCCGCGGACGAGATCACCCGGCGCGCTGACTGCCGGGAGCGCAACATCGTCACCATCGACGGCGAGACGGCCAAGGATTTCGACGACGCCGTCGAAGTGCGCATCCTCCCGAACGGCAACTACCTCCTCGGCGTGCACATCGCCGACGTCGCCCACTACGTCCGCGAGGGCACGCTCCTGGACGAGGAGGCGTTCGAGCGGGGAACATCCGTCTACTTCCCCGGGCGGGCTGTACCCATGCTGCCGGAGAGCCTGTCGAACGGCATCTGCTCTCTCAATCCTCGCGTGGAGCGCCTGACCTTCTCCGTCGACATGGAGATCGACAAGCGGGGCCGCTTCGTCGACCGCAAGGTCTACAAGTCGGTCATCCGCACGAAGGAGCGGCTCACCTACACGAACGTGAACGCCATCCTGGTCGGTCTCGGCCACGCCGAGCCTGCCGGCCAGCCCCCGCACGGCGTCGTGGTCCCGCCGTTCGAGGAGCTGCGCGCGCGCTACAGCTACCTCTTCGACGATCTCGTGCGCATGCACGACCTCTACGAGGTGCTGCGCCGCCGCCGTGAAGGGCGCGGCTCGATCGACTTCGACCTTCCCGAAGCGGAGGTCATGCTCGGGGAGGGCGGCGACATCGAGGCCATCCGCGCCAACGAGCGCAACGTCGCTCATCGCCTCATCGAGGAGTTCATGCTGGCTGCCAACGAGGTCGTGGCCCAGGAGCTCGTCTTCGCCAACCAGCCCGGCCTCTTTCGCGTGCACCAGCAGCCCGAGGCCCAGAAGCTGGAGGACCTCCGCGAGATCCTGAAGGAGTTCAAGCTCACCCTGCGCGGCGACGTGGAGGACATGCGCCCCACCGAGTTGCAGCGCGTCCTCAAGGCTGTGGAAGGGACGCCCGAGGAGCGTTTCCTCACGAACATCGTCCTGCGCTCGATGAAGCGGGCCTTCTACTCCGACGACGACCTGGGACATTTCGCGCTCGGACTGGAGCACTACTGCCACTTCACCTCGCCCATCCGGCGCTACCCCGACCTGATCGTCCACCGCCGGCTGGCGGAGTTGCTGGAGAGCGGAGCGCTGTACGGAAAGCGCCGCGACGAGATCGAGCGCGCCCATCCCGTCTACGCAGCCCAGTCGAGCGACCGCGAGCGCCGTGCCGAGGAGGCCGAGCGCGAGGTCCTGGAGTGGAAGAAAGTCATCTTCATGCGCGACAAGGCCGGCCTGCAGTTCAGCGGGATCATCACCGGCATCGCCCCCTTCGGCATCTTCGTCGACCTCGACGAGATCTTCGTCACCGGCATGGTGCCGGTAGCCACCATCGGCGGCGATTTCTGGCTCTATCGCGAGCGGGAGCACCGCCTGCGGGGCGAGGCCACGAACCGCGAATTGCGTCTCGGGGATCACGTCCGGATCGAAGTGAAGTCCATCGACGAAGACCGCCACCAGATCGAGTTCCGGCTCCTCGAAGTAGGCGGAACGCCTGTTGCAACGCGCGAGCGGTAAGGAGACGGCGGTTTCGATGGCGGACGAGCGGGTGAAAGATCTCGTGGAGCGGCGCGTGGCCCTGGAAACGGGGCTGCAGAATGAAAAGGAAGTGCTTTCGGAGGCCAAGACGCGTGCGTACGAAGGCCACTATGCCGCGCTGGAGCGCGCCCTGGCAGCGCGCTTCCGGGCCACGCACGACGAAGAGGAACGCATCACCATCGTGCTCGAGCTGATGCGGATCCTCGAGAACCGCCTCGTCTACCTGCACAACTTCAGCGTCGATCCCACTTCCGATTCACGCGTGCTGGCCCGGCTGGTGACAAAGTTCATCGTATCTGTTTACCGTCCCAGGTGATGGACGGTAGGTGAGGGGTCGCGAAGCATT
>CAZYTO010000030.1:0-28561 GCA_964650405.1 uncultured Thermoanaerobaculia bacterium
GGGAAGAGGTGCCCGACAGCCTGGTGGTGCTGCCCCTCCCCGAGGTCAAGTCGCACGCGTCATGGGTCCTGCGTGGCGTGAGCGGGGCGGAAGCGGTGATGTCGGGGAAGACGCGCACGCTGGACGGCGTCCGGGTCCGCGATGCGCACACGGTGGACATCGTCCTCGACGAGCCGCTGGCCTTCTTCCTCTCCCTCCTGACCATGCACGAGGCGGCCATCATCCCGGCCGAGGAAGTGCGCGATGAAGCGCGCTTCCGCCTGCAGCCGGTGGGAGCGGGACCTTTCCGCGTGGAAGACGCGCGCGACGGCCAGTACGTCCGGATGCGCCGCAACCGCGACTACTTCGTGCCCGGCCTGCCCCATCTCGAGCAACTGACGTTCCGCCTCGACCTGCACAGCTTCCGCGAGGTCACGGATGCGTTCCTCCGCGGGGAGCTCGATGCCGCGCACGGCGTGCCGCCGGCCCGCGCCCGCGAGTTGCAGAAGGACCCGCTGTACGCGCCCTATCTTCACCAGACGGTACAGCTCCACACGTCCTACCTCGGCTACGACTGCTCGTCGCCGCCGTTCGACCGTCTCGAGGTGCGCCAGGCCCTCAATCACGCCGTCAACCGCGACCGCATCAACGAGCGCATCTTCGCCTCCGCCCACGTGGTGTCGAAGAGCCTCCTCCCCCCCGGCCTCATCGGTTACGACCCGAACGTCCGCGGCTACGACTACGACCCGGAGCGTGCCCGGGCCCTCCTGCGCCAGGCCGGCCACGGCAGCGGCTTCAGCGTCGAGTACCGGACCTGGGACTCGGACGAGTTCCACAACAACGGCACGGTGCCGCTGATCATCGAAGACCTGGAAGCAGTGGGGATCCGAACGACGGTCACGCAGCACTCCGCGGCCGAGGCCCGCCGCCCGCTGCAGCAGCGCGGGCATGGGCTCATCTTCACCGGCAACTGGTACGCCGATTTCCCCGACTCGGACAACTTCTTCTACATCTTCTTCCACAGCGCCGCCGCCGCCATCCGCGGCTTCCACTACAACTCGCCGGAGATCGACCGGAAGATTCTCGAAGCGCGGCACAGCAACGACGCCGAGCAGCGCGCCGAGATCTACCGCGGCCTCGACCAGATGGTGGTGAAGGACGCCGTGCTCGCTCCCCTCTTCCACGACCGCTTCTTCCTCCTGACCAAGCCGAACGTCCGCGGCCTGCGCACGTCGCTGGTCCCGCCGCCGGTGCGGTATGTGGAGGTGTGGACGGATCGGGAGTGACGCACGACAGTGCCGAGTGCCGAGCGCTGAGTGCCGAGAGGGCATGAGGCATGACGAGACTCCCCCGTCTGGTGGGGACCGAGTGCATCTCGGCACTCGGCACTCCGCACTCGGCACTTCCTCCACTCCCTTGCGCGTGCACCTCGCGGCGGGGTCCGTCGCGGCGCTGTTCTCGCTGAACTACGTCATCTCCAAACTGGGGCTGCACGCGTTCTCGCCGCTGGTGTTCGCCTATCTGCGTGTGCTGCTCGCGGCGCTCGTGCTGAACGCCATGCTGCCGCGCGGGCTGGAGCCGTGGCCGCGCGCCGACTGGGCTCGTGTGACCGGGTATTCGTTCCTCGGCGTGGTGATCAATCAGGCCTTGTTCCTCAGCGGGCTGGCCCTGACCAGCGCGCACGTGGCAGCGATCCTCATGACGGCCATCCCCCTCTTCGCCCTCGGCACGGCCATCGTCATGGGACGGGAGCGTGCCACGGGTCCGAAGGTGGCCGGGATCCTGCTTGCCTTCGGCGGAGCCCTCGTGATCGTGGCGCGCGAGGTGTTGGAAGGAGCGTCGAAGTCGCTGACCGGCGACCTGCTCCTGCTCGGCAATGCCTTCGCCTATTCGCTCTTTCTCGTCCTTTCCAAACGCGACATGAAGCGGCTCGGGCCGCACCGCGTCATCGCCCGGATGTTCGCCGTGGCCGCCGTCCTGATGGTCCCCCTCTGCGCCGTGCCACTGGCGCGCCAGTCGTGGGCGTCGATTCCGCCACGGGCCTGGCTGGCGCTCCTGCTGGTCATCGCCGGTCCGACAGTAGCCGCCTACCTCCTGAACGCCTGGGCACTCGCCCACGCCGAAAGCTCGCTCGTGGCGGCCTACACATACCTCCAGCCGGTGCTCACCGCTGCGCTCGCCGCCACACTGCTCCAGGAACGGATCGGCTGGGCTGCCGGCGTGGCTGCCCTGATCATCTTCACGGGAGTGTGGCTGGCAGGCCGGCGCGGGGACGGGGAAGGAGCCGTAAGTGGCTAGTGGTTAGGGGGGTTAGTGGCATTCGGCGGGTGTCCGTGGTTAGGATGAGCACGTAAACACTCCGGGTTCTCCGTCGTCCAAACACCGTGGGTCAGATAGCAGCATTTCGCGTGAGCCAGAGCAAGACCGACGCCCCGACCGACCGCGAGCTGATCGCCAGAACGCTCGGCGGCGACGAAACGGCCTTTGCCCTTCTGATCGAGCGCTTCCAGCGCCGGATCTTCCGGGTGGCCTTCGCCATCGTCCGGGACGAGGTGGAGGCGGACACGATCACGCACGACAGTTTCGTGCAGGCCTACACGCATCTGGCCCGATTCCAGGGCCGGGCGGAGTTCGAGACGTGGCTGACCCGGATCGCCATCAACCGGTCGCGGGACCTGCTCCGGCGCCGGAAGTTCCTCAGCCTCTTCACCCGGGAGAACGACGAGGGGGAGGAACTGGCATTCGAGCCGGCCGACGAGCGTCCCGACCCGGAGCGTGAGATCATGTCCCGGCAGCTCCGCACGGCCATCGAACGGGCGGAGACGAAGCTATCAGCTCAGCAAAAAATCATCTTTCGTTTACGGCATTACGAGAACCATTCGCTCGAGGACATCGCGGAGATGCTCGGTCTCCGCGCCGGCACGGTGCGTGCGCATCTTTTCCGCGCCGTGCACAAGGTCCGTGAAGAGCTGGCGGGCTGGCGCGCACCAGGCCGCAAGGGGGCTACCCATGACGACGACTGAACACTACAGCGAAGCCGACCTGCTGGAGACGTACTACATGCAGCCGGGGCAGTCTATGCCGGTGATGATGCACCTGGCCAACTGCAGCGACTGCGCGGCCCGCTACGACCGCCTGGACCGCAAGCTGCGCGAAGCGGCGTCGTGCGCGACCGAGAAGCATGAGACGTTCTGGGCCCGCCAGCGCCACACCATCATGCGCAGCATCGGCGCGCGCCGCGAGCGGAGCGCCACCGCTGCCCGCACCTGGCGCATCGCCGCAGCAGCCGTGCTGGCCTTCCTCCTCGGCGGCGCCGTGGTGTACGAGAGCGTCGGGCCCTCGTCGCAACCCGCGCCGGCGCCGACTGAGACGATCGCCAAGGTGAAAAAGCAGCCCGCCGTGCCGGCCACGGGGACGATTCCCGCCAACGAAGAAAACCTGCTCCACGACGCCTGGCAGTCGGACGAGCTGCGCCAGTTCCACGGCGTGGTGCAGTGGGAGTCGTGGACGGACACGAAGCAGCAACCCAAAGAGGATTCCCCGCTGTGAGAAACCGCCTGGCCTTTGCCCTCGGCGCCCTGCTCTTCGCCTCGACGCTCTTCGCCGCCGACCTCCCTCCCGGCAAGTGGTGGCGGCGGCCGGACATCATCGCCCAACTGCAGATCACGGACGAACAGCAGACCCGCCTCGAAGCGACGTTCCGCGCCGCCGCGGACGATCTCATCGACCTCCGCGGCGAGGTGGAGAAGACGAACATCGCCCTCCGCTTCGAGCTCGACCGCCCGCAACTGGACCGGCAGAAGATCCGCAGCATCGCCGCACGCCTCAGCGACGCCCGCGGGAAGCTCTTCGACCGCGAGCTGATGATGCTCGTGGACATGCGTAGCGTGCTCACCGAGACGCAATGGAACCGCATGCGCACCTTCCTCGACCGCCTCGGCACCGCCAACGCCGGCGCCCCGCAGCGCCGGAATCGGGAGTAAGACTCATCCTGGGCGCACGTGTATCCTGAGCGCGGGCGGCGGGTTGGGCGGGAGCGAAGGATCAAAACATGGCACACCGGGACCCGCGCATCCTGAGAAGGATCAAAGCACGGCTCACCTGGATGTTGCATTCCGAGGGATACTCGGTTCGATGCCGTGGTACGTCTACATCGTCAGCAATAACAATCACACGATTTACGTCGGTTCGACGAACGAGCTCATTCGCCGGGTGTATCAGCACAAGAACCGCCTGTTTCCGAATGCCTTCACTGCCCGTTACACATTCGATCGCGTCGTCTGGTTCGAGCTGCAACCGACAAAGGCAGCGGCGAGAAAACGTGAGCTTCAGTTGAAGGGCTGGAAGCGTGAACGCAAGGTCGCTCTCATTCGCGAACGGAATCCGAATTGGGAAGATCTCGGCCTTACATGGCCTGAGGCCCTTTGCGCCGAGCAGGCGTAGGCTTGATCAGGAAATCCTGAGCGCGGGCGGCGGGTCCTGGTGTGCCTGGCTTTGATCCTTCGCTCCCGCCCAACCGGCCGCCCGCGCTCAGGATAAACGTGCCCTCAGGATAAGACTGTCGCCGGCGGCGTTCCCAGGCCGCAGAAGAGGCCGACCAGGTCGAGCAGCTCCGCCACGTGGAAGGGCTTTTCGAGGATGGCCGCGGGCTTGAGATCCGAGTCGTCTTCGATCTTGTAGGCGGAGATGACGATGACCGGCGAGTCGCTGCGGCGGGTGCGGAACCAGCGCAGCCACTCCCGGCCGTTCATCCGCGGCATGGCCAGGTCGAGGATGACCAGCAGGATGTCCGGATTCTGCTCCACGAGCGGGATGGCCTGCTGCCCGTCCGGCGCGGTTAGCACCTCGAACCCGTACGGCGAGAGGAGGTCGCGGTACGAGGCCAGCAGCTTGGCATCGTCGTCGATGACCAGCAGCTTACGCAGCTTGAAGGGAATTCGCCGGGCTCGAATACTCACAGAACCTCCAGGGATTGCAAATGGCGTGCGCAACCGAAAGACGGGTCCCGGGTGACGGGCTCCAGGTACCGGGTACCGCCGGGCGGTTGCGCTGACCAGGCGGCACTATCTGCTCTCCGCCAGCGGCGGAACGACGTCGGTCGGGACGCCGGTCTGCATCATGGTGCGCTTGCGGGGCAGGAGGGTGAAGTGCCGTGGGTCATAGCGCAGGGCCAGGAGGCGGCCCTTGTGGATCGGCACCTCCGCGGGTAGGGAGACGCGCAGGAGCAGCCCGCCGCTGAGGACTCCCCGCAGCAGCCAGCGCCCTCCCACGAAGCTCGCTTCCTCGATTCCGAAGATGAGGTCCGATTCCTCGCCCGGCGCGGCGGCGGCAAAGGCCTCGGGGCGGACGAGCGCGACGCCGGTTCCCGCAAACGGAGGCGACGCTAGATCCCATGCGCCGATCACCGACTCGACCTCGCCCCCGCGGATGGTCACGGGAATGACGTTCACATCTCCCGTGGCCCGGGCCGCCCCTTCCGTCGCCGGCGCCGCATAGACTTCGGCGGGCGCTCCCTCCTGGACGACGCGTCCGCCGTCCAGCACCACGACGCGGTCCATGAGGCCCAGCTCGAGCGGCGACGACGGAGCAGCGATGAGGGTCGTCCCGGCCACGCGCAAGAGCCGGTAGAAGTCATCCGCCAGCGCTGGCAGTGCGGCCGGGCTGGCCTGCTCGAGGAGGCGGTCGGCCACCAGGACGGCCGGCCGGAGCAATTCGATCCGGGCCAGGTTCGCCCGCACGCGCTCGGTCGAGGAGAGTGCATCGAGCCGTCGCGAGAGCAGCGGCGCGACCTGCCAGCGCTCGACGGCGAAGTCGAGCTCGCGCTTGCGGTCCTCCCGGTCGAGGGAACGGGCGCGCACGGCCGCCACGAGGAGGTGCTCGAGGGACCAGCGCCCGGGCGCCTCCAGCCCGCTCGACGCGAAGAGGAGCGGCCGCCGCCCGCGCCGCATGCCGTTGACGAGATGCGGCCCGATCCGGATCTGCCCGCTCTCCGGCCGGAGGTCCCCGGCGATGAGCCGCAGCACCGTCGACGCGCCGCTCGCCGCCGGCCCGATCAGCGCGACGTGCGTGTTCTTTGCGACCTCGAACGAGACATCGAGCGCGGCGTACCGGACGGAACGGAGGGAGAGGTGGAGCAAGAGATTTACCAGTTCATCCTGAGCGTGGTCGTGAGGGCGGGCGGGAGCGAAGGATCGGGTGGCAATTGCGATCAAGGGTCATTGCCGCCAGATCCTTCGCTCCCACCCGCCCCACCACCCCGCTTAGGATAAACCGCCGGCCCTACCACCTGCGCTCAGGATAAACCGGTGAGGCTGCCGCCTGCAGGAACGCGCAGCTCTCGATCGAGCTCAGCTCCAGTTGCAGCGAGGCCATCGACTCCTGCAGGTCGATCTCGAACGGAATGCGGCGCGTGTCGTCGGAGAACCACACCTTCACCCCGCCCGGCCACTTGCGGCCGCCGGGAGCGTCGACGATCTCGAAGCCGTAGGCGGCCACGCGCGTGGCTCCGATGGCGAAGGCCCGGCGCTCGGCGGGGCGGAAGATGACCGGGTACTGCTTGCCGTCGGAGTAGATCGACGTCTGCATCGGCTCGTGGATCTTGTCGGCGTTCTGGCGGAGATAGTGGATGGCCGTGAGGATGTCGCGCAGGTCAGCCCCGTCGGGCAGCGGCTTCACGCTGTCGGACGGCTTGTCGGGCGTCTCCTTGTGAATGCGGGCCAGCCGCTTGACGTAGTCGAAGACCGTCCGCTCCTTGCGCCACTTCTTGCCCCAGGAGTAGGCGTGGTAGGTCATGAGGGTCTTGTGCCCCTCCGGATCGATCTGCGACTCGTAGACGTAGAAACCGCTCTTGCCGCCCGCCGAGGTGATGAGCAGCGAGCTGTTGATGTCGTGATCGTTCGGGGTGTTGGGATAGCTCGTCTTCAGCTCGCCCACCCCGGTCGTCGGAAAGACCAGTCCGGCAATCCACGACATCCCTCCCCGCAGGTGCCAGGTGTAGTGAAACTCCTCGACGTTGCTCGGGCCGTGGCAATTCAGATCGGCAGCAGGCGCGGCTGCGGCGGCCAGAAGGAAGGCCATGGCCGCGGCGGCTGTCCGAAATACCTGCATTCGGTGGAAGAACGTCACCGGCTCGACCGGTATTGCGCAATGGGTAACGGGTACCGGGTAACAGGTACCGGGTAACGCGTACCGGGATGACGTGTCGCGCTGAGATCCGTTACCCGGTACCTGTTACCCGGTACCTCCCTCAGAGCGCCGCGATTCTCCGCTCCACCTCGTCCACCACGTAATCCGGTGTGGAGGAGCCGGCGGTGAGGCCGACGCCGTGTTTGCCGAGGAACCAGGCCGGGTCGAGGTCCTCGGCGCCCTGGACGAGATAGGCGGGCTTGGTGTCCCGGCAGATCTCCCAGAGGTGTTTCGTGTTGGCGCTCTTCTTCCCGCCGATGACGACGATGACGTCGATCTCCGGGTCGTGGGCCAGGGCGCGCGCGGCGTCCTGGTTTTCCTTCGTGGCGTAACAGATGGTGTCGGCGCGCTCGACGAGACCGGCGTGTCCCTCGATGGTCCGCACGACTTCTTCGAACTCCTCGGCGTTCAGGGTGGTCTGGTAGAACACCTTCAGCTTCGGATAGACCGACCAGTCGACTGCGTTCGCCTGTGCCACGTTGGTGACGATGTGGTAGCTCGCCGGATCGAGGTCGTGGGTGTAGCCGATCACTTCCCGATGCTGGGGATCGCCGATGAAGATCAGGTGGAAGCCGCCGGCCAGCGCGTCCTTCGACTCGCGGTGGATGTCGTAGACGAACTTGCAGGTGGTATCGAGGATCTTGAGGCCGGTGGCCGAGGCCACATTGTGGTAGGAGGGAGGCACGCCGTGGGCGGAAAAGACGATCGTGTCCTCGCTGACGTCGCCGATCATCTCCACCGTGCGCACGCCGAGGCCTTCCATCTCCTCGACCACGCGCTCGTTGTGCACCACTTGCCCGAGAATGGCCCCGCGGCCGCCGGCCGCGGCAAAACGCTTGACCTTCAGATCGGCGATGCGAACGCCGGAACAGAAGCCATACTTCGCTGCCCGCTTCACTATCATCGAGTCACTTAACGCCGCAAAGCGAGTGAAGAATTCTCGGACCCTCTACAATCCCTCCGCCACATGCCCCCATCCTCACCCGCACCGGCCACCTGCACACCTGAACCCCTCTTCACACCACGCTTCGTGCTGCTGTGGTGCTATTCCTTCGTCACCTTCTTCTCGGCCTTCCAGCTCCTGCCGACCTTCCCCCTGCGTATCCTGGAGCTCGGCGGGACGCAGGCCCAGGCCGGCTGGTTCCTCTCCGTCTACACCTTCGCCAGCGCCTTTGCCGCGCCGGTGATGGGGAGCATCGCCGACCACATCGGGCGCCGGCGGATGCTCATCGGCGCCTCCCTGGCCTTCATCGCCTTCTCCCTGCTGTACGGCGTCGTCACGCACCTGCCGCTGCTCCTCCTCGTGGGCGCCATCCACGGCTCGATCTGGTCGGGCATCCTCTCCTCCTCCTCGGCCATCATGAGCGAGTACATCCCCGAGTCGCGGCGCACCCAGGGATTCGCCTTCTGGGGACTGGCCAGCAACGGCGCCATCGCCATCGCGCCTGCCGTCGGCCTGTGGGTCTTTCACTACGGCTGGGAGAAGCTCTGCATCGAGATGGCCGGCTTGTCGCTCCTGATGACCGCCGGCGCGCTGCTGCAACAGTCCCATGCTCCCCGCGCGGAAGGATCGGCGAGACTCTCCGACGCCTGGGACTGGCACGTGGTCCTGGTGACAACGACGCTGACCATGCTGGCCCTCGGCTACGGCGGCATCACCAGCTACGCAGCGATCTTCGCGCGGCAGCAGAACATCCGGCCCGATTCGCTCTACTTCACCTTCTTCGCCGGCACGACCACGCTGGTGCGCGTCTTCACCTCGCACCTCGGCGACCGCTTCGGCTATCGCGCCGTGCTCTTCCCCTCGCTCCTGCTCGTGCCCGTGGCGTTCGTCACCCTGGCCTTCACCACCCGGCGCTGGGAAATGATCGCCTCCGCCGTCATCTTCGGCATCAGCTTCGGCAGCGCCTACCCCGCCTTCGTCACGTTCATCCTGGCCAATACCGACCCGGCCCGGCGGGCCCGGACCTTCGGCAGCATCATCTGGGCCTTCGACACCGGGATCGGCGCCGGGTCGCTGACCATCGGCACGATCGGCGCACATTACGGGCTGAACCGCGGCTTCCTGGCCGCCGCCGCGTTCTCGAGCCTGGCCCTGCCGCTCTTCCTGCTGACGTCGGGACACATCCTCCGCCGTGGCACTTCCTTTGCTGGCGCACTCGGGCATGCAACCGTCTCCGAATGACGACGATGAATACGTGAGCCGCAAAGTGATCGTGGAGCACAGCGCCTCCAGCGGCAGCGCCGGATCCACGCTGTGGGTGATCGCCATCATCGTCGTGATCGCGGCAATCCTGGTCGCGTACATCCTCCTGCACCTGCACCGGTAAAAGGACGAAGGTAGAAAACGAAGGGCGAGCATTCGAACGCCGCCGTAGCGCCTGGACAGAATCCTGGGCAAAATCCCGGCCCTCCTTCGCCCTTCATCCTCGCCCTTCGCCCTTCCCGTTCCGCCCTTCGTTATATCGTCCCGCCGTGCCAGCGCCCGAAAGCAAGGCGAAGCTCGAGCCCCAGGTCCGCCTCCTCGGCCTGATCTCGCTGCTGAACGATACGGCCAGCGAGATGATCTATCCCCTCCTGCCCGTCTTTCTCGTCTCGACCCTCGGCGCGACGCCGCTCATCGTCGGGCTGATCGAAGGAGCGGCGGACGCGCTGGCCTCGGTGCTGAAGCTCGCGGCGGGCTGGCTCTCGGATCGTTTGCCGCGGCGCAAGCCGCTCGTGGTGGGCGGCTACGCCCTCGCCGCGCTCTCCCGCGCCTGGATCGGAGTGGCCTCGAGCTGGCCCTCCGTCCTCGCGGCACGGCTGCTCGACCGCACCGGCAAAGGCGTCCGCTCCGCGCCGCGGGATGCCATCATCGCCGACGTCACGCCGGAGCCCGACCGCGGACGCGCGTTCGGCTTCCAGCGCGCCCTCGATCACACCGGGGCCGTGGCCGGACCGCTGCTCGCCCTCGCGCTGCTGCAGGCGGGGCACGTGACTCTGCGCCACGTCTTTCTCATCGCCGTCATTCCCGGCGCGGTGGGCGTGGTGATGCTGGCAGGGGCCCTGCGCGAGCCGATGCGCAAGTCGAGGACGGACGATCCCGGCTGTCAAACCGTGAATCCGCCGGAAATCGCGGCCTCGGGGACGGTCGCGCGGGGGGACGGACAGGATTGTCCGTCCTCCACATTGCCCCCGCCTCCGTCCACGATCGTCCCGATCCCGAGGCGCTTCTGGGGCGCGCTTGCGGCCATCGGCCTCTTCGCCCTCGCCAACTCCAGCGATGCCTACCTGATCCTGCAGGCGCATGCAGCGGGGGTGACGACGATCCTGCTGCCGCTGCTCTGGTCGGCGCTTCACGTCATCAAGTCGCTCTTCTCCACGGCTGCCGGCGCGCTGTCGGACCGCATCGGCCGGCGGTCGCTGCTCGTCATCGGATGGAGCGTCTACGCCCTCGTCTACTTCGTCTTCCCCGCCGCCCGCTCGCTGCCGTTCTTCTTCGCCCTCTTCGTCGTCTACGCCATCCCGTTCACCCTGACCGAGGGCGCGGAGCGGGCCTGGATCAGCGACATCGTGCCGGCCGGCGCCCGGGGCCGCAGCTTCGGTTACTACTACTTCGTCACGGGAGCGGGCGTGCTGGCGGGGACGGCCCTCTTCGGCGAGCTGTACGAGCACGTCTCGCCCGCCGCGGCCTTCGACACGGGAGCGGTACTGGCCATCGTGGCCGCCGTCACTGCGTTCGCCGCAGGAAGGGCACGAAGAGCGGCGCCACCGAGCGCAGGGTGACGTTCGCGGTCAGGGCGTTGGGGTGGCTGTTCGTGCAGGCGATCTGCGCGAAGAGACCGCTGTCGTGCAACCGCTGCAGCGCGCCGTCGGGAAAGACGCCGTGCGTGGCGATGGCCGCGATCTTCCCGGCGCCGGCCTCGCGGTAGGCGCGGGCGGCGTTGAGGAGCGAGCTGCCGGTGCGGATCATGTCGTCGTAGATGACCACCGTCTCGCCGCCGAGCTTCATACTGACCGCGGTCACGGCCGTCTCGGCCGGGCCGAGCCGCCGCTTGTAGGCGAAGGCCGCGGGGACACCGAGGTGGTTGGCCAGCGACTCGACCCACTTGGCGCGCCCGGCGTCGGTGGAGCCGACGATGAACGCCTCGCCGCCCAGCTCGCGGGCGATCTGCTCGATCAGCGGCCGGCCGTAGATGTGCACGGGGTGCATGGAGCGCTCGAAGTAATACGGAATGCCTTCGCTGTGCAGGTCGAAGAGCAGGATCTGGTTGCCGAGCTTCGCCGCGGGGAGCGAGGAAAAGAGGCGGGCCCGCGTCTTGGCCGGTACCGCCTCGCCGTGCTGCGACGCGCGCTCCATGGTCGCGTAGCCGTACCACGGCACGACCAGCGTCAACGTCGCGGCGCCGTTCTCCACGACTGTCGAGGCCAGGTCGTACAGCTCCAGCGTCGCCTCGTCGGAGATCGTGCCGCCCACCACCGTCACGTCGCAGTCGTTCACGTCGTCGAGCACGCGGACGTAGCGTTCGCCATCCGGAAAGCGGCTGCGCTCGAGGACTCCGCGCGCGGCGCCTGCCAGCGTGGCCAGCTCACCGGCCAGGTAGTCGTAAGCGGTAATGGCGTAGAGCAGCGTGCCGCGTTTCACAGCGGGCTCCCCTTTCCCGTCTCCAGCCGTTCGATCATCGACTCCAGCCTCCGCACTTGCGTCACCTCCTGCTTGGCCTCGGTGATCCAGCGCAGGTAGTTGCGGCGATGGCTCGGCGGCAGGGCTTCGAAGGCGGCCCGCGCCTTCGGCCGCCGGGCCAGGGCCTTGGTGACGAAGGGCGGCACCGGGTCGTCGCTCGACAGGCGCGGCGGCGGGGGCGTTATGTCGTGCGGACGCTTCTCCAGGCCTGCCGGCGTCATCTTCCCCTCGGCCACCATCCGCTCGAAGCGCTCCAGGTTGATGGCCGACCAGTTGCGGAGGTTCCTCCGCGGCGTGAAGCGCTGGAGGTAGAAGTGGTCATCCAGCGGATGGGCCTTGGTGTCGATCCACCCGAAGCAGAGGGCTTCTTCCACCGCCTCGACGTACGTCACCGTGCGCTGGCCGCTGCCCTTCTTGGCGAAGGCCAGCCAGACGTCGTCGGCACGGTCGTGATTGCGCTTCAGCCACGTACGCCACTGGGCCCGCGATCGAACCTTGAGAAAGTCAGGCATGTCGAACGAGGAATGATGAACGAGGAACGACGAATTCGAAACCGGAAATGCAAATGGCGGCCGGAGCCGCCATTGTTCGTTATTCGTTGTTCGTTGTTCGTTCCGCTTACGCGGTTTCCATCATCTCGGCGGGGATGTCGAAGTTCGAATAGACGTTCTGTACGTCTTCGTGATCGTCGAGCACTTCCAGGAGGCGGATCATCTGCTTGGCCTTGGCCTCGTCGAGCGTGACGTAGTTCGAGGGGATCTGGCCGAGCTTGGCCTCGACGGTGGCGATCTTGTTCGACTCCAGGGCCTGGCGCACGGCTTCGAAGTTCTCCGGCGCGGTGTAGACCTCGAACGTTTCGGGATCGTCGGCCTGGAGGTCGTCGGCACCGGCTTCGAGGACGATCTCCATCAGCTTGTCCTCGCCCACGGCGCTGCGCTCGACGGCGAAGTAGCCCTTGCGCTCAAACTGGAAGCGCACCGAGCCGGGAGTGCCGAGGTTGCCGCCGTGCTTCTCGAACATGTGGCGGATCTCGGGAGTGGTGCGGTTGGTGTTGTCGGTCATGGCCTCGACCATGAGGGCCACGCCGCCGGGACCGTACCCTTCATACGTGAGCTCTTCGTAGGTCACGCCCTCGATCTCACCGGTGCCGCGCTTGATGGCGCGCTCGATGTTGTCCTTGGGCATGTTGTTCGCCTTCGCCTCGGCGATGGCAGCGCGCAGACGCGGATTCCCGCCCGGATCGCCGCCGCCCATTCGCGCGGCAACGGTCATTTCCTTCAGAATGCGCGTGAAGATCTTCCCGCGCTTCGCGTCGGCAGCACCCTTTTTGTGCTTGATGGTGCTCCATTTACTGTGGCCAGACATGAGAGGCAGCTCCTTGATGTTTTGGCAGGACGGGCACGGAGGCCGGGCCCGCAGGGCCGAAAATTATAGCCGATGACCCCCGAATTCCCGATCCGGATTCTCTTCGACGACGGCGAGGTGGTCGAAATCGACTCCCCCGAGGCCATCGCCGAGGCCGTCCACTCGCTCGATTCCGACGACCCGAAGTCTGGGTGCGCGACGCCCTCGACCGGAATGTCACGCTGCGCGTACGGAATGGGGTGGTGGAAGTGCTGAGTGCCGAGCCGTGACTCGGCATGAGGTATGAGTAATGGGGCATGAGTGGCTTTCCGGTATGCCTCGCGCGTCTCACCCGATTTCGAAGCGAGCGCATTGCTGTGACGCAAGAAGGACACCCCAGGCACGACGCGAGGCCACTCATGCCCCGTTACTCATGCCTCATGCCTCCCCGTCGGCCCGGTCCGTGTTCTGCAGGGAGACGATCTTCCAGTCGGGAGCGGCGAAGACGGCGGTGAGGACGCCGTGACGCTTGGCCGACGACCACACCAGGTGGGCCAGGGCGGCGCTGTCGCCGAGGACGCGGACGGAGATCTCTTCCACCTCGAGCAGGGCTGGCTTGCGGAACTCGCGGACGAAGCGGTCTTCGATGGCCCGTGAGCCGCGAATCCACTCCCCCTCCCCGGTGATGTACTCGGCGTCGGCCGTGAAGGATCCGGCGAAGGTGCGCAGGTCCCCGCGGTTCCATGCCGCCACCAGCGCCGCGACCCGCTGGCGGATGGGATGCTCCTCGGAACGCATGATGTACAACGTGCGTCCTTCGTGCCGGGTTGTCACGGGGTCGCTGGTCGCTGGTCGCTGGTCGCTTATTCGCTTATTCGCTTATTCGCTTATTCGCTTATTCGCTTATTCGCTTATATTCGCTTAATCGCTGATTCGCTGGTCGCCGCGCTTCTCTCGAGTTCGCCGGGGCCTCGGTCCCCCCACCCTTCAACGTCAACGGCGCGCCGCTTGGGCGCGCCGTTGGGCCAGAGGGTCAGGAGCGAAAGATGAAGCGGTCGGATTGGGGGGTAAGAATCGGAGTTGGTTCACACACACCGGCAAACGTAGGAGGGCTGCACTCGCTTCATCTCTCGCTGCTGACTCGCTGGGTTCGCTGTTCGCTGCTCGCTGTTCGCTGTTCGTTGGCCGCTACTCGTTGGTCGCTACTCGTTGGCCGCTGCTCGTTGGTAGCTGCTCGCTGCTCGCGGTTCACCTTCTTCCCGCTCGCCGCTCGCCGTTTTCCCACTCGCCGCCGCGGAAGACCTGCCAGGCCAGGAACAGGTCTCCCGCGACGTGCCGGGATTACAGCGTCACGCTCCAGAGGACGGCGCCGCCATTGCTGACCGCTTTGAGCGTCCGGGTGGCGGTTCCACCCGACGTCGCCGCCGGCTTCACGATGAAGACGTACGTTCCGCCGCTGAAGGGCTCCAGACCGTTCACGCGTCCGTCGATGGCCAGCGTCCACGCCGTGGAGCCGCTGGCCGTTGAGATCGCGGTGATCTGCGAGGTCGGTGACGTGGCGCCCGACGCGGTGGTGTCGGCCACCGTCAGGAGGTTCGTGCCCGAGAGCCGCACGTCCCGCCCGCCCGACGGCAGCGTGGCCGTGAAGGCCGTGGTGCCGGTGGACCGGATGGCCACGACTTCGAAGACGTGGCTAGTGCTGGTCGAGGTCGATGCCTCACGCGTGATGTAGATCGTGCCGTCCGAGCCGACGATGCCCCCACCCGGCCCGCCCATCCCGAAGTCTCCCGGTCCCGGCCCACCCGGCCCGCCCGGCCCGCCGTGATCACCATTCGCCAGCGCGACACTCGCCAGCATCAGCACCGCAACGACTGTAATGACTGCCCGTTTGATCATGGTGTTCTCCTTTGTCATGACCTCTCCCTAAGACAAGCGCGGTGCCACGTCGCCTCCTCTCGAAAGCGCGTGTTTCGCGGGGCAAAATGACGCAGCCATGCGCGTCACCGGTGCGGCCGGGTGAGGCAGGATGACGCAGCGGGACGGGTCAGGCCTCAAAATGGCAATGGGGAGCCTCCAGTCACACCATGACGACGTTTCTCTGCATGCTGTACCTCGCCATCGGCCTTCGCGTCGGGCGGATCACGGTCACCACGCAGCCGCTCTTCACCCCGGAGGAAGCTGGCCGCGGCGGCTTCTATCGCGTGGCGGACGCGCTTGCCGTCCCGACGCGGGCGCGGCTCGTCCGGCGCTTCCTCCTCTTTCGCGAAGGCCAGCCGTACGACTCGGCCCGCCTTCGCGAGACCGAGAGGAACCTGCGCGCGCTCGACTTCCTCAAGAGCGTGACCATCACCCCCTCGCCCCCGCATGACGGCCTCGTCGACATCACCGTGGCCACCCAGGACGAATTCACGACCAATCCTGAAGTCGACTTCTCCAACGAAGGCGGCCGGTCGATCTACGACGTCCTGGTCACGCAGAGTGACCTCTTCGGCACGGGCGGCGAGGCCACCGTGCACTACGGCAACGGCCGGGAGCGCGTGACGCGGTCCCTGGAGCTGCGCGACCCGGCCCTCTTCGGCGCCTACTGGAGCGGCGACGCACGCTACGGCGAGAACTCCGACGGCGACGAGGAGAGGCTCGTCCTGGAACGGCCGCTCTTCTCGAACATGCAGAGCTACACGGCCCTGGCCTCGTACGACCACCTCCTGCAGACCAGCCGCCTCTACGCCGCCGGCCAGGTCTCCTCGCGCTTCCGGCAGGAGCACCGCGAGATCGCGCTTACCTACGGACCGATCCTGGCCGCCAACGACCACTCCACCACGCGCCTCGTCGCCGGCGCCGACGTCCTGCGCGACGAGTTCACGCCTGTCCAGGGCATCACGCCGGACGACCGCCGCTTCCAGTTCCTCGAAGGGGGCATCGACCACACCGCCCTCAACTACGTCACCCTCGACCACGTCGACCTCGGCCTGCGCAAGCAGGACTTCAACCTCGGCACTTCCGCCTCGTTCTACGCCGGTCTCTCGGCGGGGGTGCGGCGCTTCCGCGGCAACGTCTCCTTCGGCCGCAAGCTCCGCCCGCGCGCCTTCGTCCTCACCCAGTTCAGCGCCACCACCCGCGCCGGCCGCACCAACCGCAACGCCATCCTCTCCGACGACACGCGGCTCGTCATCCGTACCGGCAACGTCTATCCGCAGACGCTGGCCGCGCGGATCCGCTTCGACTATGCCTCCGGCGCCGACCGGGACGTGCAGTACTTCGCCGACGGCCAGAACGGCCTGCGCGCCTATCCGAACTTCGCCTTCGCCGGCACGCACCACGTGGTGATGAACGTCGAAGAGCGCCTCTTCCTCGGCCGGGAGTGGCTGCAGGTCTTCGAGCCCGGCCTGGCCGCCTTCGCCGAGGGCGGCGAGGCCACCAACGGGCCGCTGACCCTTCGCGGCCTGCGCACCGACGCCGGCGCCGGCCTGCGCTTCTCCATCGCCCGCTTCGACTCCGCCCTCATCCGCATCGACTTCGCCTACGCCTTCAACGACAGCCCGCTCAGCAGGCGCGGCTTCGTCGTCTCCTTCGCCACGACGCAGGCCTTCTGAACGCCTCTCGCGGGCCCGTTACGACGCCAGGCGCACGAGGGAGGAGAACTCCTTCACGAGCTGGCGGAGGCGGGGGATGACGTCCGGCTCCTTGGCCATGCGGTACTTGATGGCCCGCGCGAAGGGCAGGTCGTGATCGCGCTCGTGGGGGGTGCCTTCCCGCTCGATGAACTCGATCCACTTGTCGGGGTCGCCGTCGAAGAGGGAAAGGAACATGTGCACACGCGCGAAGTCACCGACCAGAGGCGAGAGGTCGATCGTTCTCACGAACGTGAACGCTTCCACGGGAAGAATGGGCACGTATGGATAGTAACATCCGGCCACCCCGAACGCCACCATTAAATACTTGTCGCCTACTTCAGTACCCCGGCCACGGCCAGGTTCCCGGCCCAGGTGCCGAAGGAGAAGCAGCGTACGCAGGTGAAGGTGGTGGCGTTGCCGGTGACGTTCATCTCCATGACCGACTGGCAGCGGTAGCAGAGGACGGCGTCCCCGCGCTGGATGTTCTCGAGGTACCCCTCCACCTGCTGGGGCTGGAACTCGATCTGCTTCGGCCGCTGCGGGATGGTGATGGTCTCCCCGCGCGGGCAGGTGAGGAAGATGTGATCGGCAAAGGTGGTCTGGACGAAGCTGCCCGTCATGGTCAGGGTGGTGTGCTTCGGACACATCACGGGACGGCCGGACCAGTAGGCCCGGGCAAGCTCACGGAACTGTTCGACTTCGGTTGGCATGGCGAGGGATTGTAAAGGGCGAAGGGCGAAGGATGAAGGGCGAATAGTGCACGGAGCGGCGGACGGAACACCCGCGTCACGCACAGCCTTCACAGCGCAGCCTTTCAGCCTCCCAGCCCTCCAGTCTGTCCTATTCATGATCGAACCTGACCCCAGGTGTATGCACACGAGCTCATCGTGCAGCTCGCCGACACGCTCCGGGAGTCATTTCGAGGCTCTCCATGACGGGCTCCGCGCGTGGCAGGCGTACCATTTCTTCCGTGCACTTCCGCCTCGCGACACGGCTCGTCGCCATAGCGCTGCTCCTGGTCCTTCCGGCACATGCGGCGAAGCTGCGCCTTGCACCGCATCCGCCGCCGTTCGTCGCCGATGCGGCGCCCCCGCACGACGCCTTCAGCGCAGCCGATCTCACCCAGATCCGCACGACGCACCTCACGCTCGATCTCGAAGTCGACTTCGCGCACTACCTCGTCCGCGGCAGCGCCACCGAGTCGATCGTCAATCTCACCGGCACGCGCAAGTTCGTCGTCGACACCCGCAACCTCGACGTCCAGTCCGTCACCATCGACGGCGTGCCGACCACCTGGTCCCTCGGCGCGGACTCGCGCATGGGCCGGCCGCTGGCCATCGACATCGCGCCGTCGACGACCGTCGTCCGCATCGACTACGCCACGAAATCCGATCAGAAGTCATCCACCCTCAACTGGCTCGCGCCGCCCGCCACCATCGGCGGCATAGCCCCGTTCCTCTACACCAACGGCGAGCCCGATTTCACCCGCGGCTGGATTCCTCTCCAGGACACGCCCGGCGTGCGCATGACGTACTCCGCGCACATCCGCGTGCCGCCGGGATTGCTCGCCGTGATGAGCGCCACCAACCCGACCGAGACCAGCGCCGACGGAAACTACACGTTCGGCATGGCGCATCCCATCCCGCCCTACCTCATCGCCCTCGCCGTCGGCCGCCTGCAGTTCCACGCGCTCGGCAGCCGCACCGGTTTCTACGCCGAGCCGGAGGTCGTCGACGACGCCACGTGGGACATGCAGTCCGTCCCGGCCATGCTCGACACCGCCGAGCACCTCCTCGGTCCTTATCCCTTCGACCGCTACGACGTCGTCCTCATGCCGCCTTCGTACCTCGGCGGGATGGAGAACCCCCAGGCCAACTTCATCAACATGCTCAACTGCGTCACCGGGAATCACGAGCCGCCGGCGCCGTCGCTCGTCATCGCCCACGAGCTTTCGCACTCCTGGTCCGGCGACATGGTCACCTGCGCCACATGGAGCGACACCTGGCTCAACGAAGGCTTCGCCACCTACCTTTCGAATCGCATCCTCGACGAGCTGAGCCTCCCCGAGCGGGCCCAGCTCGGCTACTATTTCAGCCGCGCGAACTTTCAGGGTTACACCACCTCCGTCACCAGGCCCGCGTTGACCGCGCTGCACCTCACCTTCGCGAACGGCGATACACCCCTGGCCAGCTTCAGCCCCACGTCGTACGACAAAGGATCCATCTTTCTGAAGATGATCGAGGACTCGATCGGCCGCCCCGCCTTCGACGCCTACCTGCACGATTACCTCGACCGCAACCGGCTCCACTGGGCCGACGACTCGCCTTCGTGGCCGCCCTCCGCGACCACGCCCCCTCCCTCGACGCGCTCCAGCTCAATACCTGGATCTACGGCTCCGGCTCCCTTCGAACGTTACATCGCCGCTGCACGCGACGATGCGGGACCGCGACGCCGCCGCGGCCACCGCCCTCGCCTCCGGCGCGACCCTCGCCTCGCTCGGTGCCGGGAGCTGGACGCCGTACGAGCGCGACATCTTCCTCTGGAACGCCACCAACATCCTCCCCGCGCACATGGCCGAGGTCGACGCCACGTTCCACATGTCGTCCCTCAACACGACCTCGACCCACTGGTACCTGGCCGTCGCCTCCACGCTCTACGCCCCCGCCCTCCCGATGTTCGAGCGCTTCCTCCTCCGCGGCGGCGGCAACGTCGTCCCCGTCTACCAGCGCCTCGTCACGACCTCGCAGGGCCGCGCCTACGCCCTCCAGATCTACCCACGCGCCCGCGATCACTACCACTGGACGACGCAGGCCAACGTCGACACGATCCTGAATTACCAGGCCACGGCCCTTCGCGACGCGGCATGAACCTCCCGTCATCCCGAGCGAACGCGAGGGACCTGGGGGGCGGCCGGTTCCGCACCATGCAGGCCACGGCGCACCACCCGCACACCCCAGGTCCCTCGCGTTCGCTCGGGATGACACCGTTCTGGCGTATCGTCCACGCCATGGCCCTCTTCGACTCGCTCCTCGCCTGGCTCGTCTCCGTCGTCGGCATCGCCACCGGTGCCGCCTACATCCCGCAGGCCCTGCGCATCTGGAAGCGCCGCAGCTCCGACGACGTCTCCATCCTCACCTACCTCCTCTTTCTCGGCGGCCAGCTCGTCTACCTCGTCTACGGCATCCGCATCCGCCAGTGGCCCCTCATCGTCGGCATGGCCGCCAACATCGCCGGCAGCCTGGCCGTGATCGGCAGCGCCCTGCGATTCCGAGCTCGAACCTGACGAAGACACCCCGCCGGGCGTAGGGCACGACCGCGTCGTGCCGAACCCCCGTGGCCGGGTGATGCGAAATACAACGGACGCGATACGCGATGCCGAGGGTAGAGAAACCCCTCCTGCGGGAACTCCCTCATCGTACGCATTACGTCATCACGGGAGGCACGCATGGCCGACACCTGCTTCGACAGCTTTGACGATCGCTACACCAGAGCCCGGCGGATCCAGAACGCCCGCTTCTACAATCTCTTTCCGGCCCTGATCTGTCCCTGCAAGACACCTGCGGACGTCGCGGCCGCGATCCGCAGGGCCGTGAACGCAACGCCTCGGCTGCCCATCCGCGTTCGCGCCGGCGGCCACCATCACGAAGGGATGTGCTCCGGTAACGGCGTGCTCATGCTCGACGTGTCGCCGATGACGAACATCGACGTCGACACCAGGAGCGGGATCGTCACGGTCGGTCCGGGGGCGAAGAACGGCGACATCTACAACGCGTTGTGGGACCTCCCCGGCGGCCAGCACCGCGTCTTTTGCGGCGGCGGCTGCGGAGACGTCCGCGTCGGCGGCTTCATCAACTTCCCCGACCGCGACATCCCCATCGGCGAGTACTACGACCAGAACTTCGACCGGCTGAAACGACACAAACGCGATTTCGACCCCGACGGCTACTTCGACTTCGAGATGGGGATTCCGCGAGGGTAGGGGCGATGCGCCACAGGCGGCACTCGCCACGATAGGTGGAGGACGGACAATCGTGTCCGTCCTCCTATGACCTCACGCAAAGGCCGGCAGGCCCGGAAGCCCTCCACGTTGTTCGTGTGTTTTCCTACGTGTTGAGCTTGATCACCGCGAAACGGGCGCCCTGGGGGTCGTTGAGGATGGCGAAGCGGCCGACGTGGGGGATGTCCATCGGGCCGAAGACCTCGGTCACGCCGAGCGATTTGGCCTTGGCTACTGTGGCGTCGCAGTCGTCGACGGCGAAGTAGGGCATCCAGTGCGGCGGGATGCCGGGCATCTCCTTCGGCGTCGGGAGCATGCCGCCGACCGGACGGTCGCCGAGGTGCCACTCGGTGTACTCCATCGGGCCGTCGGTGGAGTGCTTGGCGCGCCAGCCGAAGAGCTGGGTGTAGAACGGCTCGCACTTCGCGGTATCTGGCGTGGTGAGCTCGCCCCAGCAGAATGCTCCGGATTCGTTCTTCACGCCGAGGCCGGGGTTCTTCCTCGGTTCCCAGATCGAGAAGACGGCGCCCGCGGGATCCTGCACGACGGCCATGCGCCCGAGGTCCATGACGTCGAAGGCAGGCTGGAGGACGGTCCCGCCGAGGCTCGCCGCGCGGGCGGCGGATTCATCGGCACTGGTGACGGCGACGTACAGCACCCAGGTGGGAGGAATCCTCGGATTCTGGAACACCGCCGCGGCGTCGCGGCCGTTCTTCTGGAGCAGCACGTAGACGCCGCCCGGGATGGGCGTGTCGACGTTCGTCCAGCCGAAGAGCGAGGTGTAGAACTGTTTGGCGGCCTTCTCGTCCGAGGTCGAGAGCTCGACCCAGCAGAAGTCTCCGGGAGCGTGGCTTGTCGTTTCAGGCATCACATCCTCCGTTGTAGGCGTGCGGTTTGTGATCGCGAGCGGGTTGTGGCGAGCGGCGAGCGGGCACTGCGCAGTTTTCCCGCTCGCCGCTCGCCCGTCCCCCGCTCGCCGTTAGTGCAACTTCATCCCAGTCGCTTTTTCCACTTCGCCCGGGTCGTCGAGCAGGAGCCACTGCACGATCGACACGGGCAACGATCCGTAGCTGATGAGGTCATCGTGAAACTGCCCGAGGCGGAAGCCGGCGCCTTTGGCGTCGCGGTACTTGCCGAGCAGTTGCATGATCTGCCACTTGCCGGTGATGTAACTGATCTTCTGCGTCGGCGACGTGGCGGCGCCGGCTGCCTCCCCTTCCGCCGCCTCCTTGTCGAGACCACCCGCCTCCATGAAGTAGCTGACGGCCTGCGGGAACGTCCAGCGGCCGGTGTGGAGGTTGACGTCCACGCCGATGCGGGCGGCACGGTAACGCGAGAGACGCAGCACCTGGGCGGCGGCGGCGGAGTCGCCCGGATAGAGGCCTTCGCGGGTCAGCATCTCCTCGGTATAGAGCGCCCAGCCCTCGACGAAGACGGTGTCGCCGTGCTGCCGGCGGATCTCGTTAGTGAGGTGATTGCCGATGGAGATCTGCAGGAAGTGGCCGGGGATACCTTCGTGCCCGAGGATGGGGCGCGGGTCTTCGATGGCGGCACGGATGTAGAAGTTGCGGCTGGCCGGGTTGTAGGTGGGGATGAAGAAGAAGCCGCTGTTGTCGGGATCATAGATGCCCGGCGGGTTCATGAATCCGCCGGGACTGGTGGGCTTGAAGGCCTCGGGGAGTTGCTTGATGAGGAACGGCCCGATGTAGTCGGGGATGGTGATGAGACGCTTTTCTTTGAGGAAGCGGACCATCTCCTCTTCGCGACTCTGGTAGGCGGCCAGGAAGGCCTGCTGGTCGGCCGGGATGTGCGCGGCCCGCTTCGGATCGGGATCGGCCATGGCTGGATCCGGGAGCATCGACTCGAGGGCGCGGTAGCGCGCAAGTTCCACGATGCCGAGGTGATCCACGTCGTGCGCCGGGAACGGGAGGAGCAGCACGCGGGAGAGGTAGTAGTTGTACTCGGTCTCTCCCATGGGCCGCCATGGCTGCATCGACGGCGCTTTCGCGTCGAGCCAGTCGGCGAAGCCGTGCAGGGCGCGGATGGCACCGTCCTTCGCGGCGACGAGATCCTGCTTCTCGGCCGGCGAGAGGTCGCCGGCCAGGGTCATGAGGCTGTCGTTGTAGAGAGGATCGATGGCCCGTGCCGACTCGGCCGCCAGCCGCGCGTAGAGCTGTACGGGCGCGGTGAGGTTGGCCTTGGCCTGCTCCACCAGGTGCGGCACGGCGCGGAGGCGGGCCGTGGCGGCCAGCACACGCGTGCGCGGCGGCGCGTACTCTTTCTTGATCAGCGAGAAGATGGCGTTGCTGGCCTCGCCGACGTAAATGCCCGGATCCGCCGACGCCGACTTGAGGACGTGGTCGAAGAAGTGGATGCGCTCGAGCTGGGAGCGGAGGAGCAGCCAGTCCACGACGTCGTCGCGCTTCCAGCCGGCGACGCTGGTGGCGTTGACGCGCGCCAGGAGCGCGGAGACATGCGCGGCCCGTGCCGCGACCGCGGACGGCGCGTAGTCGCCCAGCTTGTCATCCCAGGTGTGCTTGCCCTGATCGCTGCTGTTGACCGGGTTCTCCCGGTCGCTCCACTCGTAGAAGTCGTGCGCCAGGGCGCGCATGGACTCGGGTGTGAGCGGCTTCGACTTCGGAGGACCGGACGGCGGAGCGGACATGGCGGCGGTGGCGACCGTGAAGAGCGCGCAGGCGACGAAGCTCGATTTCAATCGAGAACCCTCCGAGCGCGGGAGTGTAGCTCAGTACCGCTCGCGGAAAGCGGTGTCGGATCGGTGTCGGGTGGCGGGCGGGGCGGGTACCGGGTAACTGGTACCTGTTACCTGGTATCAACGTCTCGTCACTTCACCGGCGTCAGCACCACGTACGGCTCTTTGGCACAGGAGCTGGGGCAATCGACGGGAACTTCGAGGATCTTGTAGAGGAGCAGCTTGCCGGCCCGCCAGCGGAAGCCCACCCGTTCTTCGCCGAAGTTGAGGTAGTCGCAGCAGGCGTCGCGGGTATCGAGTCCGACGCTGTAGTCCGGCTCCCATTGGCCGCCGACCCACCGGTCGCCGTGTTCGTTGAAGACCCACTTGACGCCACGGGCGTCGGTGTAGGTGCCGGCGATGACCACGCGGCGGGCGTACGTCTGGGCGTCGACATCGATGGGCCGGAAGGTGGACGGCTCGTTCGGCCAGATCTGGACGTGAATGGTGGCGATCCCTCCGTTCGGACCGCGGGTGACCTTCAGCGGCAGGCGTGTGGTCTTCTCCTTCGGGCCCTGGTACGGCGAGACGACCAGCGAATGGCTGTCAACGGAGACCACGTTTCGGGACAAGCCCTTGTGAAAGTTGGTGACGTCGGCCAGGCGGAAGTCGAGGAAATCGAAAGCAACGGGCCGCGCCACCCTTGCCGCCCGCATCGGCGAGCGTGTGTCCGCCAGGGCGTCGGCGTAGCGGGCGGTGATCCAATGACCCTGAAGCTCCATCAGCGTCAGCGCGGCAGCCAGGAACAGATGCATGACGGTGGAGCGTAGAAGACAAATGAGGCGGTGGTAAGGCGCGCGTCGCTCATACCGGTGGCGTTTACCGCATGGAACGCCGCCAGGGCTTCAGTGGACGGGCGTCAGCACGGCGTACGGCGTCTTGGCACAGGAGATGGGACAGTTGTTGGGGTCTTCGATGACCTTGTAGAGCCGGAGCTTGCCGTCTTTCCAGGAGAAGCCGACCCGGTCATCCCGGCCGATGACGAAGTAGTCGCAGCAGGCCTCGCTGGTGTCGAGCGAGACGCGGTACTTGACCGGCGCGGCGGTGCCGATGGTCAGCTCCCCTGTCTCGGCGAAGACGTACGGCGTGCCCCTGGCGTCCTTGTAGGTGCCGGCCAGGACGACGCGGCGCGCGTAGGTCTCGGGAGCGACGTCGAGGCGGCGGTAGGTAACGCGCGTGTGCGGCCAGAGCTCGACGTAGATGTGGTCCCGCGTACCGGCCAGGGGCAGGGTCTCCGGCTTGCCGTCAGGGTTTTCGAGCGGCGAGGCCACGAGGCTCTCCTTTTCGACCGAGAGGATGCGCCGCCACGATCCTTCGTGGTAGGTGGTGATGTCGGCGCGGTCGCCGTGAATGGTCATGGAGAGCGGGGTCCCCAGGCGCTCGGCACGCAGCGGCGAGCGGGTCCTGGCCAGGGCGGCGGCGTACGGCGCGTTCATCCAGTTGCCCTGCAGGTCGGTGAGCGTGAGAGCGACGGAGAAGAGCAGTGTCAGCAAGCTTACGGATTGTAACGGGTGAGGGCTGTCGAACACTTTGGATCAGAAACAAAAGAAGCGGCCGAAGCCGCCTCTCTTACCAACTCACTTGGATAAAGCCGTTCAGGCGAGCGTGACGTTCGCGGCCTGCAGGCCCTTTGGCCCTTCGACCACGTCGAACTCGACCTGCGCGCCTTCCTGCAGGGAGCGGAAACCGTTGGCGTTGATCGCGCTGAAGTGAACGAAGACGTCCTCACCGGAGCTGGTGGTGATGAAGCCGAAACCCTTCGCATCGTTGAACCACTTCACGATACCGTTGCCACGCCTTCGTTAATCCCCCCTTTTATTTTGTTCGTTCTGCCCTCGGGGAGATTCAGAAGCTCTGCATCTCGTACCAGGCCCAGCTACAGACTTAGTAAAAAACAGGGCGGCGGTCAGACCAATTCCATCAGAGGGGGAGGCGGTAGACGGGCGAGGGGTGCAGCTCGCCGGCCTTGGGCTGCCGGCCATCGAACTTGTTCCCCTGGCTGGCGCCCAGAAAGAAGTACGCGCCTCGGGCCACGACGCCGATGGTCGGCTCGTCCATGAGGGGCTGGTTCATGGCCACGATGCGCCACTTCGCGACGTGGACGCCGTCCGGCGTCAGGTCGATCCGCACGACGCGGTTCGGAACGACGTCGTTCTGCACGGCGTAGAGCGTCCGGCCGTTGAGGGCCAGACCGTCGATGCCGTACGCTGCAAAGTCGGCCGGGAGCGCCAGGCGTGCCAGGTCGCCCGTGGCCAGGTCGACGACATCGATGCCCGAACCGTAGTCGGAGACGTAGAGAAGGTGATGCTTCCAGTCGACGGCCGATCCCTGCGCCGAGCGCATCTTTCCCCGCCCCACCAGCGGCTGCAGCTCGCGCATGCCCTGCCGGAGCGCGAAGATCATGCCGGTGGAATCGGAGACGTAGACCGAGCCGTCGGGAGCCACGGAGAGGTCGTCGAAGGTGTGGGGCTCATCACCCTTCGGCGCCTCGTAACGGGCCAAGAACGCACCGGTGTCAGCGTTGAACGCGTAGAGCGCCGGATCGGCGGCATCGCCCTCGTGGAAGCCTTCACAGCGGTCGTAGGCGGTGCTCGACGTCCAGAGAATACGGCGCTTGGCATCGACGCCCATGCCGTTGACGCCCCACAAACCATGCGCGCCGCTCTTCACGAAGTCGCGGACGCGGCCGTGTGCGTCGATCCGGAGGATCTTCCGCTTGCGGACGGAGCTGACGAAGAAGCTGTCGCCTTTTGCGTCGTAGGTGATCGATTCGGTGATCAGCCCCGCCGGGAGGCGGTAGGCGATCGCAGGTGCGCCGATGACGGTTGCCCGCAAGGTACGCACGGGCGCGGCAAGGGCTCGGAAGTCGTCGCGCTCACGGATTCCGTCGAGGTCATGATCGTCGAGGTTCGGCGCCACGTGCATGGCCAGGAGCCGCTGCAGTTGCGCGACCGCTTCCTGGCCGCGGTTGTTCAGCCCCAACGCGCCCGCGTAGCCACCGATGGCGATGGGGTGCTGCGGCCGCCGCGCCACTAGCGCTTCCATGGCCACCAGATAGGCGGGATAGTCCCTGGCCACATAGGCGGCATGTGCATCCTCGTAGAGCTGCTGCGGCGTCTTCGGAGCGGCAGCAAGCGCAAGAACAGCGAGAAGGTACAACATCGCTCGAGGCATGGTGATGGTACGGCCACTGGATGGGAAGGTCACTGGCGTCACCGGTTGTTTGCCGGAACTGCCCGGGCATGACTCGGCGTCACCACTTGTTGACGAGACAACCTGCCCACGAACCACAGACCACTTCTCGCCCGATGGCCGCTCACCGCGTCTTCGTCAGGTCGCGCGGCACTGCTTTGACCAGCGCGTTCCCGCGATCGATGCCGTGGCGCTTGTCGAGGACGTTCTGGCGGATGTAGTCCATGATCCGGTTGAACTCGACGTCGGCCTCTTCCATCATCCCCTGCAGGCGGAGGATCACTTCGACGCCGGCCAGGTTCACGCCGAGGTCGCGGGTCAGGCAGAGAATCATCTCCAGCTTGCGGATCTCGTCGAGGCCGTAGAGCCGGGTGTTGCCGGCGGTGCGCGCAGGCTTGATCAGCCCCTCGCGCTCGTAGAGGCGCAGGGTCTGCGGGTGAATGTTGTAGCGCTCCGCGATGATCGAGATCATCACGTAGCCATCTCCTCTGCGGCGGCCCATGTTCGTTCTCCGTTGGCCGTTGTTCGTTGTTCGTTGGCCGTTGTTCGTTGTCCGAAATGCTCGTTGCTCGTTGGCCGCTATCCGATCTATGCCACGAACAACGGACAACGAAAAACGACGAGCGGCGCGAGTTAAGCGCGCCGCCCGTCGCCCACCTTACTTGTTCTCTTCGACGACTTCCGCTTCGATGACGTCGTCCTTGTTGCTGCTTCCGCCGCTGCCCTCGGTGCCCGGAGCCGCGCCGCCGCCGGCCGCGTTTGCGCCGGCGTTCTGGTACATGACTTCGGCGAGCTTGTGCGAGGCCTTGGTCAGGTTCTCGGTGGCCTTCTTCAGGTTGTCCAGACCGCCCTGCTCCATGGCCTTGCGGGCGTCGCTGATGGCGCTCTCCAGGGACTGCACGTCGCCGCCGGAGATCTTGTCGCGGTTCTCGCTCAGCATCTTCTCCACCTGGTAGCTGAGCGTGTCGAGCTGGTTCTTCGCTTCGATCTCCTCACGCCGCTTCTTGTCCTCGTCGGCGTGCGACTCGGCGTCGCGGACCAGCTTCTCGACGTCTTCCTTTGACAGACCGGACGAGCTGGTGATGGTGATCTTCTGCTCCTTGCCGGTGCCGAGGTCCTTGGCCGAGACGTTCATGATGCCGTTGGCGTCGATGTCGAATGCCACCTGGATCTGGGGCATGCCGCGCGGAGCGGGGGGAATGCCGATGAGATGGAACACGCCGAGGAGCTTGTTGTCGCGCGCGAAGTCGCGCTCGCCCTGCAGGACCTTGATCTCGACGGAGGTCTGGTTGTCGGCCGCCGTGGAGAAGGTCTCTTCCTTGTGCGTGGGAATGGTGGTGTTGCGCTCGATGAGCTTGGTCATCACGCCGCCCAGCGTCTCGATGCCGAGGGACAACGGGGTGACGTCGAGCAGCAGGACGTCCTTCACGTCGCCGCCCAGGACGCCGCCCTGGATGGCTGCGCCCACGGCCACGACCTCGTCCGGGTTCACGCCCTTGTGGGGCTCCTTGCCGAAGTAGTCCTTGACGATCTGCTGGACCATGGGGATGCGGGTCGAGCCGCCCACGAGGACGACCTCGTCGATCTGCTTCGGGTCGACGGCGGCGTCGCGGAGGGCCTGCTTGACCGGGCCCATGGTGCGATTGACGATGTCGCCGACGAGCTGCTCGAACTTGGCGCGGGTGAGCGACATGTTGAGGTGCTTGGGACCGCTGGCGTCGGCCGTGATGAACGGCAAGTTGACGTCCGTGGACATGGTCGAGGACAGCTCGATCTTGGCCTTCTCGGCCGCTTCCTTCAGGCGCTGCAGGGCCATCTTGTCCTTGGAGAGGTCG
>CAZYTO010000031.1:0-28520 GCA_964650405.1 uncultured Thermoanaerobaculia bacterium
GCCCCGGGTGCCGCGGGTGCGGGCGGAGCAGCAGGCGTCGCAGGCACTGCCGGCGCCGGCGCCGCCTTGACGAGCATGGCCCGGATGACGACGTCGGGAACGTGCGCCTTCTTCAGGGCCACCAGACCGTCCGTCGACGTGTCGAATGCCCCTTCGGTGCGCTCGATCTTGAGGGCGATGACGTCGGGACCGAGGCCGGCGCTGACCAGCTTGATGACAGCGGCGTTGTCGAGGACCTCGGCGGTGAGGAGTCGAAGGGCAAGCAGAAGGGTCAGCATGTCGTCCTCGTGGTTCTCAGCGTGGCTCTCCTCAGCGCGCCCGCTGCCAGGAAGCGAGCAGGTTGCGTACGACGTCGCCCGGCGGGTTCTCGCACACGGTTCCGATGTCGTTTTTCAGACCGTAGCGCTGGTACTGCGTGAATGGGCTCTCCGGGAACATCACCGGTACGTTCGGATTACCGGGGCGGAAGCCGTGCACGAGCGCCTGGCGCTGCACGCGGTCGGTCATGAGAAAGTCGAGGAACGCTTCCGCCGCCTTGCGCTGGTCGGGTGTCGACCACGGCGCGTCGATGATGTAGTAGGGGTTGTCGTTCCACATGTTGAGCTTCGGATAGACGATGTGCAGCTCGCCCCAGCGGCCGGCCGCGCTCTTGAGGTAGTCGATGGCCACGCTCTCGTATCCGAAGATGGCGTCGTAGGCGCTCGGACCCTTGAGCACCATCTCGCGCATCATCGTGCCGGTGCTGTCGGAGAGCGTCACGCCCTTCTCGATGGTTGCCAGTTGCTGCTGGAAGCCGGCGTCGACGACGTCGCCCGCCGTCAGCCCCTTCGTCTTCCTGGCGTGCTCGTACGACATGAGCACCAGCGTCACCAGACCGCTGTTGGAAGCATTCGGATTGGTGTGACCGAACTTGAAGAGTCCCCACTCCGGCTTGCCGGCGACGGCCTGCCAGCCGGTCGGCTCGAGCAGGGCCTTGGCGATGGCGTCGAATGACAGCTCGCCGTATTTCTTCTGGAAGGCCTGGTAGCGCTCGTCCCAGATGATGAAGACCATCGGCGAAAGGGCCAGCGAGTCTTCCTTGGCGATGGGCGACTTCGAGTACTTCAGCGTCCAGTCCTGGACGAAGCTGTCCTTGTAGAGCGAGCTGGCCGGCGACCAGACCTGGATGCGCTGATCCCCGCCCAGCAGGGCCTGCGCCCCTTCCAGGGAGCCCATCGGTAGCAGGTTGATGCGCACCTTCTTCCCGGTATCGGTGGCGGCAAACTCCTTCGCCGCCCACTCCAGCCAGAGCTTCTTTTCCGTGCCGTAGGCGATGCCGATCTCGGCCTCGGGGGCGGCCGCGCCGAAGGTCGAGCCTCCGGCGGCAGCCACGCCGGGCTGCGACGGCGTGGAAGGATTCGAGGAGCCGGGGGAATTGCGGCTGCTGAAGAGGCGCCAGGCGCCATAGCCGCAGGCAATGACAAAGAGGAGGACGACGACCTTGCCGAGGATCGTCGGCTTCGGACCGTCGGATGGTGTGTAGTTGGTCATTTCGCTGTTCGCTGATCGCTGATCGCTGATCGCTGATCGTTGTTCGCTGTCTTGTTGGTGGTTTGTCGCTTGCGCTTATTCGCTTATTCGCTTATTCGCTGTTCGCTTATTCGCTTTGGTCTCCCGTTCGCTGCGAACAGCGATCAGCGAACAGCGAGAATTCAGAAGAACGTGGCAATCTCCCTCAGGACCTGCCGGATGTTCTGTTGATTGCCCTCGTAGAACTTGGCCTGGGTGGCGTCGGCAATCTGACCCAGGACGTCTTTCTTCGCGTCGCTGCCGTAGGCGATGGTGAAGACACGGATGGTGTGACGCTCGTTGTCGAAGTGGATCTTCTGCAGCAACTGCTCGAGGGACGTGCGGCTGTCGGTGTCGGCGCCGTCGGTCAGGACGACGATGGCGGAGATCTTCTCGGCGTCCTGATCCTGCGATTGCAGGTGGGCGTCATACGCTTCGCCGATGGCGTCGTAGAGCGCCGTCCCGCCGGACGCGTAGATGCCGGAGATCGAGGCCTTGGCCGCCTCGCGGTCGCTGCGCATGACGGCGCGGCGGAGGGGCCAGGCGGTGCGGTTGCTGAACGAGAGAAGCGAGAACTGGTCGTCGTCGCCGAGATCGCCGGCAAGCTGCAGGGCCGCCGCGCGGGCGTTGTCGATCTTATGCTCGTCGTTCATGCTGCCCGAACGGTCGAAGACCAGGGTGATGTTGGCGTGCTTCTTCTGCGCGTGCCACAGCGTGAGGATGGCGTGCATCACGTCCGGCTGCGGCACTTCCGGGGTCGTCTGGGGCTCTTTCGGATCGACGCCGGGTGGCGGTTGGATGGGGCTGGCCACCGGCACGTCCACCGCACCCGGCCGGAAGCCGTAAGGGATGGCCTTGGCCTGCTGCGGCTTGGCCAGGAGGTAGTCGATGTAGATCTTCGCCGCCTCACGCTTCTCCGGCGTGACCCAGGGCCGGTCGACGATGGCGACGGGATGGTCCGACCAGAACGTTCCCTCTTTCGGGTAGATGGCCACGACCGGGAAGGGGAGCGAGTAGGCAGTCCCGTACGATTCGATGACCATGTTCTCGTACATCACCGCCGCGCTCAGGTACTGCGGGCCGTTGGAGAACATCTTCTTGCCGAAGAAGCCGGTCGAGCTGCCGTAGTGGACGACCGACTGCTCGATGCCGGAGACGAACTGCGCTGTCTTCTCCTGCTCCACGTCGGCCAGGCCGAGGCCGTTCTTCTTCCCCGTGGCCGCATACACCTCGGCCAGGATCGAGATGAGGCCGCTGTTGCTCGATTCGGGGCTGGTGTGGCCGAAGCGGAACGGTCCCCACTCCGGATGCCCGTGCGCCGCCCATCCCCGCTGGTCGCGCGCCAGGGCCAGGATGTCGCTCCACCCCACCGGCTTCTGTCCGTAGCCGATGGCCTCGGCCATCGGTTTCCACATGGCGATGACGACCGGCGAGAGAACGAGGTTCTCGGTCGAACCGACCAGGTCCTTGCCCGTCTTGGCCCGCGACTCCGCGTTGCCCAGCTTGATGAAGGCCGCCGACGCCGGGCTGGTGATGTCGGCCTGCCGCGACTCCTGCAGCAGCTCGTCGATGCAGTCGCCGGAGCCCATGGGGATGGCATCGACTTCCACCGAACGGCCGTCGGCGAGGTGATGATCCTCGGCGTTGAAGGCCGCGGTGACGTCCTTGATCCACCCCTCTTTTTCCGAGCCGTAGGTGAAGGTTACTTTCACCGTGCCCTTCGGATTGGAAGGTTTGCTGGCAACCTGATCGACGTGCTCGCGCGGGCAGGCGAAGGCGAGTAGGGCGAGGGTGAAGGCGAGGGCGAGGCGGGAGCGTCTCATGCGGGCTCAGTCGTCTTCTTCGCCGCGGTGCGGCGGGCCGGCCGCTTCGCAGCAGTGCGCTTGCTCGTCCGCTTCGCCTTCTTCGGCGTCTTCGGCTTCGCGGCGGCTTTGGCGGCAGGCTTCTCCGGCTTCGCCGTGGCCCGCGATGCCGCCTTCTCCTGCTTCCTGGCCTGCTTGGCGAGCTTGCGGACCTTCTTCCTTTCGCGCTTGATGACGCGCTTGGTGGCCTTCACGGCGCGCTTGCCGAGCTTCAGCCCGACCGGAAGGGCCGCCGACGCCGCCACGACTTCGATGACCGAGGTCGCGACACGGTCGACGAACTCCTCCTTCTCGTCATTCGCCATCGACCGCCAGTGACCGACGAGCGTGGCCACGGCATTCGGCGCTGTACCTTCGGCGGCCGGCTCGGCACTCTCTGGTACCGGTTCCGCCCCTTCGGCAGGCGCCGCGGGCGGAGGGGAGGGGGGCACGTTTTCCGCGAGGTGGTCGAGGGCGCGAACGCCCATTTCGTGGATGTAGGCGACGACGCGTCTGGGAAGCAGCTTGTCCGTTGTCAACCTGGCGCTCTCCTTTGTGCGGGGATGCTATGGGTGACCTCCGCAGGAGAATGCTAGGACGATGTGAATTCCGTGTGCAATCGGTGTCAATTTTGGCCGCTCCGGATCCGGGCCGAAGAGAGAATCGCGACGCCAGCCTCGGCCGCATGAAGATACCAACTCTGGTACTCGCCATTTCTGTGACGTCGCCTGAACGGTTTTGTTAGAATGGGAAGGGAGGACTTGCGCGGATGAAACTTCAGGTGGGTGGCCTCATCTGGCTTTCTTGCGAAGTCAAACCCGGTCCCTTTTCGAACGAGCGACTGGTCCGCATTCACTCCGACTTTGGTGAGTGGATGGGCTTTGTCGAAGTTGAGTCGCTTCAGGAGCCCATTACGGCAGGAAGTACATTTATCCGTGGTACGATTACCGGCGTTCGGGGGGAGCGTTTCGAAGTCCGATTGCCAGGCCATCCCCTGACACCGAGCGTGTTCGAAGGTTCTGTTGCGAGGGTAACGCCGTTTGGTGCTGTCGAAGCAGGACATTCTTCGCTACATCAGTGACGGGCTGCTCGTCATTGATCCTCACGTCCCGCCTGAACGAATCAACCAAGTCTCGATTGATCTCAAGCTCGGACGGCGATTCTCGTGCTTCAAAGAGCCTCCCCCCTATCTTCCTGCCATCCACGTCGATCCTTCACTCTGGAGCTCGAGTGATCTCTGGGATCACTTCGAGGTGGATACGTATCGCCTCAGGCCCGGACAATTTGCACTGGCGCAGACACTGGAGCACGTCCGCATTCCCGCCGACCTGGTAGGGCTGGTTGAGGGGCGGAGCAGTTGGGCGCGGGTCGGTGTGACCATTCACGTGACCGCGCCGAAGATCGATCCAGGGTTCGAAGGGCGGATCACACTCGAAATGGCGAACTTCGGACGCGTACCCGTCGACCTCCGTGCCGGCATCGACGAGCCAGCGCAACTGCTGCTCCTGAGAGTCACCAGCCCTCTCGACGAGCTCGATCTCTACGGCAAGAACCCGAAGGACGTCTTCCAGCATCAAATGGGAACAATCCCAGGCTCTCTCAAGAAGTAAGGGCCCTCACTCGCCGTGACAGCACCCTGCCGACGCGGCGTGCTCGTACTTGTCGTGGTGGCGGAGCCAGTCGCCGGGGGTCTGGGGCCAGCCGTCCGGCGAGTCTTCCCAATTCTCCTGGCGGCCGTACGGCGTCATGTCGAGGAGCTGGTGGACGCCGAGGAACGGGTCGAGGCCGCGGGCGAAGGTGGAGTAGGTGTGAAAGATCTCGCCGCCGTCGCGGAGGAAGACGCTGAGGCCGGGGAGCTCTCCCTTGGTGAACGGGATCTTGCCGCGCTCCACCAGTCCCGTCACGCTCTCGAAGTTCCACTCCACGCTTCCCTTGTCCTCGTCCAGGGTCACGTGGAAGTCGTAGTTGAAGTCGCTGCCGAACGACGAATACCACGGCAGCGTCCAACCCATGCGGGCCTTGAAGGGCTGGATCTTCGCCTGCGGTGCCCGGGAGACGAGGGCGAACGACGTGTCCCGCGCATAGAGGTGGGCGAGGTGCGGCATGCTGTCGGCGAAGTGCGAGCAGCCGGGGCAGCCCTCATCCCAGGCCGGGTCGAGCATGAAGTGATAGATGACGAGCTGGCGCCGCCCTTCGAAGAGGTCGGCCAGCGTCGCGCTGCCGGACGGCGTCTCGAAGACGTACTCCTTCTCGATCTTCACCATCGGCAGCCGGCGGCGTTGCGCGTTCAGCGCGTCACGCTGACGGGTGAATTCCTTCTCGCGCAGCAGGAAGTCCTTGCGGGCGGCGAGCCATTCGGCGCGGGATACGACGTCGGGTCTGTTCCTTTCTTCGGTGTTCATTTCTTCACCTTCCATGCTGCCGGATTCATCCCTGCGGAGCGGCGGATGGCGGCGGCGGCTCTCCGATCGAGCGGATCGGACAGCTCGGCTTCCAGGTCCATGGCCGGACGTACTTCGACGCTGCCGAGGCGTGCCGACGGCATCTTGGAGACGAGCTGGATCGCTTCGTTCAGGTCGCGGGCCTCGATGACGGTGAAGCCGCCGAACTGCTCCTTCGTCTCCGCGAACGGCCCGTCGGTGACGGACAGCTTGCCGCCGCGCTCGCGCACCGTGGCCGCCGTCCGCGACGACTGCAATCCCATCGAGTAGACGTGGTGCCCGCCCTTTTCGAGCTCTTCGATCCAGCCGCCCACTTCCGCGACGATCCCGGCCAGCTCGTCTTCGGAGAGCGCCTTCATCGTTTCCGGGTCCTGGTAGACCATGCACAGGTATTTCATGTTCGCCTTTCGCTGTTCGTTGTTCGTTGTTCGTTGTCCGTTGTCAGTTGCTTCATCCCCTAGTCGTCGGCCGGCGGCCAAATCGACATCGGCTTACAGGTTTTTCAGCCGCTCCTCGAGAAACCTGCGTTCCGGCTCCTGCTGCGTGAGCGCCAGGGCCCGTTCGTACGATACCCGGGCTTCGTCGAGACGGCCGAGGCGGCGGCAGAGGTCGGCGCGGGTGGAGTGGGCGAAGGGGTAATCGGTCAGCTCGCCGCGGGCCAGGATGGCGTCGATGAGCGTCAGTCCGGCCTGCGGGCCGTCCCGCATGGCCACGGCGGCGGCGCGATTCAGCTCGATCACGGGTGACGGGATAACGCGGAGGAGTACGTCGTAGAGGCCGGCGATCTGCGGCCAGTCGGTCTCCTCCGGCGTCCGCGCCTCCGCGTGCACCGCGGCGATGGCCGCCTGCAGCGTGTACGGGCCGAAGCGCCGCGACTCCAGCGCCCGCCGGACGAGGGCCAGTCCCTCCGCGATCTGCTCCCGGTTCCAGAGCGAACGGTCCTGCTGGTCCAGCAGCACGAGCTGGCCCTCCGCGGACGTCCGGGCCGGGCGCCGCGACTCGTGCAGGAGCATCAGCGCCAGCAGGCCCATGGCCTCCGGCTCCGGAAGGAGCTCGACGAGGAGGCGCCCGAGGCGGATGGCCTCGGCGGAGAGATCGTGGCGGGTCAACGTGGCGCCGGAGGATGCGGCGTAGCCTTCGTTGAAGACGAGGTAGACCACGCGCAGAACCGCATCGAGACGGTCGGGCAGGTCCGTCCGTGACGGCACCTGGTACGGGATCTTCGCGTCGCGGATCTTTCCCTTGGCCCGCACGATCCGCTGCGCCAGCGTGGGCGCCGGCGCGAGGAAAGCCCGGGCGATCTCCTCCGTGGTCAGGCCGCACACTTCGCGGAGCGTCAGCGCGACCTGGGCGTCGGGCGGGAGGGCGGGGTGGCAGCAGGTGAAGATGAGCCGCAGGCGGTCGTCCTCGAGGCTCTCACCCTCCTCCGGCGCGGCCTGCTCTGTCGTGGCGTCGAGCTGCGAGGCCAGTGTGCCCAGCGAGGCGTCGAATCGCGCGCGCCGGCGGAGCACGTCGATGGCCTTGAAGCGCCCGGTCGAGACGAGCCAGGCCCGCGGGTTGCCGGGAACACCATCCCGCGACCACTGCTCCAGCGCCGCGGCGAAGGCGTCGTGCATGGCCTCTTCCGCCAGGTCGAAGTCGCCGAGGAGGCGGATGAGCGTGGCGAAGACACGGCGGGAGTCCGCGCGGTAGACGTCGTCGACCGCTGCCCGGACTTCTTCGCTCGGGAGGCCGCTCATGCCAGGAGCGGCTCGAGCTCCAGCACCGGCCGCACTTCAACGGTGCCCAGTCCGGCCCCGGCCAGGTACTTCATGGGTGAATGGTCATTTCTTCGGAGCGTCGGCCTTGACGGCACCGACCTTGACGTTCGACGCGGTCTTCCCGTCGATGTTCATCCTCACCACGACGCGGGAGCCGGGGATGAGCGCGGCATCGCGCTTCAGGGCATGGCCGTTCTCGTCGGTATACGTGGTGAAATGCGCCGTGTCGATCATGCGCTCATCGCCGTCCGGCGTCTTGATCGTGAAACCGCGCAGACCCTCGACGGAGCGGATGGTTCCCATGTAGGTGTGGATGTGGCCGGCGTGGGCGAAGGCGCTCCCCGCCGCAAGTACGAGAAAGAGTGAGACCGCCATCAGCTTGCGCATGCGTTCAGTGTCCTCTCAGGAAGCTCGTTTCCTTATCGAGCTGCTTCCATTCTTCCGGTGTTTTCGGGTTCCATTGCTCCATTTCTGATAACTCTTCGGTGGTCAGCTTCAGCTTAGCAAGCCGTCATCCCGAGCTTCTTCACAGCGCTGGGGCGGCGCTGTGAAAGGGCTTGGGATGACGGCCTTTTCAACTCGCAAGAGCCTTGCCGATCGAATCAGGCGCTTGCTGCTTCGCCCACCCTTGCCCGCGGCAGCCGGACGTAGAACGTCGCCCCTTCGCCGGGCGTGCTCACGACGTCCACGGAGCCGCGGTGGAGGAGGACGAGGTGCTTGGTGATGGCCAGACCGAGGCCGCTGCCGGCGACGTCCTGCGACCTGCTCTTGTCGACGCGGTAGAAGCGGCGGAAGATGCGCTCCTTCTCCTCCGGCGCCACGCCCTCGCCATGGTCGGTGACGGCCACGACCGCGTTCTCCCCCTCGGCGCTCACGTCGATCTCGATCGAATCATTGTCTCCGCCGTATTTGAGGGCGTTGTCGATCAGGTTCGAGACGGCCTGCTGGAGGCGTACCGGATCGGCGCAGACACGCACCGGACTGCCGCTGACGACGAAGCGGAGCGCTTTCTGTGCGGCGCGCTCGGCGAAGTCCTCGCACAGGTCGCGCACCAGGGCGAAGAGATCCACTTCGCAGCGGTCGAGAGGCATGTCGCCCGACTCGATGCGGCTCAGCTCGGACAGGTCGTCGACCAGCCGCTCCAGGCGCTTGAGTTGCCGCAGCATGATGCGGCGGAGCTGCTGGTCCTCGTCCTCCGACATGTGCTCGGCGCCGAGCTCGAAGGACTCCACGGCCGAGCGAAGGCCGGCCAGCGGCGTTCGGACCTCGTGGGAGAAGTCGGAGATGAAATTCCGGCGGATCTGCTCGAGGCGCTCGAGATGCGTGACGTCGAAGAAGAGGGCCACGGCGGCGATGTCGTCGGCGTGGAGCGGAAAGGCGCGCATCTCGATCTTCCGCTCGGCCACGCCGGTGCGGAGCGGGAAGCGCTCCGAGGCCTCGCGGCCGGCCAGCGCACCGTCGAAGGCGGCGAAGACCGCCGCGGCCCGGGCCGCCTCGCCGAGCGGGCGCCCCACGAGATCGCCCCTGGCGCTGAACATCTCCGCGAACCGCGGATTGGCCAGGACCACGTGACGGCCGCGGTCGACGGCCAGGAGACCCTCGCCGAGGCCGTTGAGGATCTGCAGCAGGAGCTCGCGGTGCGTGGACGTGTTCGCGTTCTGCCGGCGCAACGACTCGCGCTCGCGCTCACCGGCCGCGCCCTCTGCCAGGCACGCCTCCAGCCTGAGGCGCGTCTGGACGAGCAGGAGAATCGCGATCGCCGCGACGATCGTGGCGGCGACGGAGTAGATGGGGAGCATGGCTGCCTGAATCCGCTACATCGCCCGCGGCGGGTCGTAGCGGTAGCCGAAACCGACGACGGTGGTGATGCGCTCCGCGCCGATCTTCTTCCGCAGGTTCCGAATGTGGGCGTCGACCGTGCGCGTCTCGATCTCGTCCGACATGTGCCAGATCTCGGAGAGGATGCGGTCGCGCGAGATGACGGAGCCGCGATGGCGCACCAGGAGCCAGAGCAGCTCGAACTCCTTCTTGGCCAGGCGCACTTCCTGCCCGTGCCGGTAGACGCGGAACGACTTCTCGTCGATGCGCAGCTCGCCGTCGTCGTACACGGAGGCGTCCTCCGCCACGACGCGGGCGCGGCGCCAGACGGCGGCCACGCGGGCCACGAGCTCCCGGACGCTGAAGGGCTTGGAAAGGTAATCGTCGGCGCCCAGCTCGAGCCCGGTGACGCGATCGCGCTCCGAGCCGCGCGCCGTGAGCATGACGATGGGAATGGCCTCCGTGCGCGGGTCGCGGCGCAGCTCGCGGCAGATGGTCAGGCCGTCGAGGTCGGGGAGGTTGAGGTCGAGGATGACGAAGTCGGCCGCGCCGCGCTGGACGGCGGTCAGGCCGTCCTGCCCCCGCGGGAAGTGCGACACCTTGTAGCCCTCCCGCTCCAGGTTGAGCCGGATGGTGAAGGCGATGTCGGAGTCATCCTCGATTAGAGCGATCTTCTTCATCAGGCTTCCGGAGCGGCGTGTTTGATCATCTTCCCTTCGACCAGGTAGACGACCATTTCGCAGATGTTGGTGGCGCCGTCGGCCATGCGCTCGAAGTACTTGCCGATGAAGGTCAGGCGGATGGCCGGCGAGATGTTGCGCGGGTTCTCGAGCATGTAGGTGAGCAGGGCCCGGAACGAGTCCTCGGTCAGGGCGTCGGCGATGTCGTCCTGGCGGATGACCTTGCGGGCCAGGTCGGCGTCGGCGCGCACCAGCGCGTCCAGCGCCTCCCGGACCATCTTCTGGGCGATCTCGGCGAGCTGCGGAAGCTGGACGACGGGCTTGAGCTGCGGCTCGCGGTTGAGCTCCATGACCCGCTCGCAGACGTCCTGGGCCAGGTCGGCGATCCGCTCCAGCTCCGGCGTGATCTTCATGATCGTGGCCACGAAGCGGAGGTCGCTGGCCGTGGGCTGCATCTTGGCGATGAGCTCGATGGTGCGCTGGTCCATCTCCACTTCCATGCGGTCGATCTCGTCGTCATGCTTGATGACCTCCTCGGCCATCAGCGTGTCGCGCTCCAGCAACGCCCGGATCGACTGGGCGATGGCATCCTCCACCATCGCCCCCATGCGCAGGAGCAGGTCCTTGATCTCTTCGATGTCTTTGTCGAAATGTCTGAGCATCGTCTTCGTTCCGCGTTTTTCGGTTCCAAGTCAGTTCGGACCGGGCGAGTGCCGAGTGCCGAGTGCCGAGTGCCGAGTAAGAGCCTTGGTGCTCGGCACTCAGCACTCGGCACTCGGCACTTTTCTAGCCGAACCTGCCCGTCACGTAGTCCTCGGTCATCTTCTCTTTCGGGGTCATGAAGATCGTCTTGGTCTCGCCGTACTCGATCAGTTTGCCGAGCATGAAGAAGGCGGTGCGGTCGGAGACGCGCGCGGCCTGCTGCATGTTGTGCGTGACGATGACGATGGTGTAGTTGTCTTTCAGCTCGTAGATGAGCTCCTCGATCTTCGAGGTGGCGATGGGGTCGAGGGCGGAGGCCGGTTCGTCCATCAGCAGGATCTCGGGGTCGACGGCCAGGGCTCGGGCGATGCAGAGGCGCTGCTGCTGGCCGCCGGAGAGGGCCAGGGCGGAGTCGTGCAGGCGGTCCTTGGCCTCGTCCCACAGCGCGGCGCGGCGCAGCGACTTCTCGACGATCTCGTTCAGTTGCCGCTTGTTGTGCACGCCGCCGATGCGCAGCCCGTAGGCGACGTTGTCGTAGATCGACTTGGGGAAGGGGTTCGACTTCTGGAAGACCATGCCCACGCGGCGGCGCAGCTCCACCGCGTCCGTGCCGTTCGCGTAGATGTTGCGGCCGTCGATCTCGATCGTCCCCTCGCCGTGGGCGTCGGGGATGATGTCGTTCATCCGGTTGATCGATCGCAGAAACGTCGACTTGCCGCAGCCCGAGGGCCCGATCAGGGCCGTGACCTGCTTCTCGGGAACATCGAGGGAGATGCCGTGGAGCGTCTTCGCCGAGCCGTAGTAGAAGTCGAAGTTCTTAACGTGAATCTTCGCCGACGTCGTCGCAAAGTTCATTGTGCTGGCCTCGAACTGCCTGGAGCCACGAGTGGGCTCGAATGTGGTTGTGGTCATACGCGATTCATCCTTTCCAGGCGCCGCACGGCCAGGCGCGCCAGGATCGACAGGCCCAGAATGATCATCACCAGCAGAAACGCCGCTGCCCATGCCTGCCGGTGCCAGTCGTCGTACGGGGAGTTCGCGTAGATGTAGATCTGATAGGTGAGCGATGCCATCGGCTGGGTGATGTTGGTCGACCAGAAACGGTTGTTGAACGACGTGAAGAGCAGCGGCGCCGTCTCACCGGCGATGCGCGCCACGGCCACCAGGATGCCGGTGAGAATGCCGGGGAAGGCGGCGGGCAGGATGACGCTGCTGACCGCCCTGGCGCGCGTGGCACCGAGCGCAAGCGCGCCCTCGCGCAGGCCGGCCGGCACGAGCCGCAGCAGCTCTTCCGTCGTCCGGACCACGATGGGAATCATGAGCATGCCCAGCGCCACGCCGCCCGCGATGGCGCTGAAGCGCTTGACCGGGAGCACGACCAGGCCGTAGGCGAAGATGCCCACCACGATGGAGGGCACGCCGTTCAGTACGTCCGCGGCGAACCGCACGACCGAGGAGAACTTCGTTTCCGGGTATTCGGCGAGGTGAACGCCGCAGATGCAACCGATCGGAACGGCGAAGAGCGAGGCCAGCGCGATGAGGATGAGCGTGCCCACGATGGCGTTGCCCATCCCTCCACCCACCTCTCCCACCGGCTTCGGCAACTGGGTGAAGAAGTCCAGGTTGAGAGAGCCGATCCCTTCCTTGATGACGTAGAAGAGGATGAGCGCCAGCGGGACGAGGGCCAGAAGGACGGCCGCTCCGCAGAGGGTCTCCATCAGCTTCGAGTAGAGCTTGCGGCGTGCGATGTAGCTGCTGCTCATGCTGGGGCTGCCTCCGGCTCGGTGGCGGTCGCGATCTGCACCGTACGCCGGCCGCGCGCCTTCATGCTCCAGATGAGCAGGCGGGAGATGGCGTTGACCACGATGGTGACGACGAAGAGGAGCAGGCCGATCTCGATGAGGGCGTGCAGGTAGAGCTCGTCGGCGGCCTCGCTGAACTCGTTGGCGATGACGGCAGCCATCGTGTACTGGGGCGCGAAGAGAGAGGCCGAGACCTGGGGGTTGTTGCCGATGACCATGGTCACGGCCATGGTCTCGCCGAGGGCGCGGCCGAAGCCGAGCATCACCGCGCCGATGATTCCCGTGCGGCCGTAGCTCATTGCGATCTTGATGGCCTCCCATCGGGTCGCGCCGAGGGCGTAGGCGGCCTCGCGCTGGGCGCTGGGCACGTTCTTCAGCACCTCGCGGGCCACGGAGGATGTGAAGGGCACGACCATCACGGCCAGAATCACTGCCGCGCTGAGCATGCCCACGCCGAGGGGCGGACCCTTGAAGATGGGCAGCTTCTTCAGCACGTCCGGCGTGTGGACCTCCAGCGACCGGATGAGGGGCACGAGCACGAACAGGCCCCACACGCCATAGACGATCGAGGGAATCGCCGCCAGCAGCTCCGTGAGATAGGCCAGGGGCTGACGCAACGACCGCGGCGAAAGCTCGGAGATGAAGATGGCGATCCCCAGCGCCACCGGAGTGGCCAGGAGCAGCGCGGCGATCGACGAATAGAGCGTGCCCCAGATGAACGGCAGGCCTCCGAACTCGCCCGACACCGGGTCCCAGGTCTTGCCAGTCCAGAACGAGAACCCGAACTTCTGGATGGAGAGGAGGGACTGGCGCGTCAGCTCGAACCCGATTCCAAGTACCGTCAGCAGGACCAGTGCCGCGAAGACGCCCGTGGCAATGCGGAACGTACGATCGTCGGAGCTTCGTTTCATTGGACCTGCACCTTGCCGAGCGCCAGCATTTCCTTGTCGATGACCGGCTGAGGAAGCGGGGCGTAGCGCAGGTCGGCCGCGAGTTTCTGGCCGTCGGTCAGAGCCCACTTCAGGAAGTCGACCATCGCTTTCGAGCGCTGCTTGTCCTGCGGGTTCTGGTAGAGAAGGATCCAGGTGAACGAGGAGAGGGGATAAGCGTCCTTCCCGTCGGCGTTGGTGATGGAGACGCGGAAATCGTCCGGCATGTTGGCCGCGGCGCTGGCGGCTGCCGCCGTGACGCTGTCCAGCGTGGCCACCACGAACTCGCCGGCCTTGTTCTGCACGGAGCCGAAAGGAATCTTGTTCTGCAGCGAGTAAAGCAGTTCGACGTAGCCGATGGACCCCGGAGTCTGGCGCACCAGGCCGGAGACGCCTTCGCTTCCTTTGCCGCCAACGCCGGCCGGCCAACTGACGGACGTGGCCACGCCGACGCGCTTCTGGAAGTCGGTGGAGGTCTTCGAAAGGAAGTCGCACCAGATGTACGTCGTGCCGGAACCGTCGGAACGGTGCACGGCGGCGATGTCCATGTCGGGGAGCTTCACGCCGGGATTGAGCTCGGCGATGGCGGGGTCATTCCACTTCCGGATCGTGCCGAGGTAGATGCCGGCCAGCTCGGGACCGCTGAAGCGAAGCTGTGAAGTCACGCCGGGCACGTTGTAGATCGGCACGACGCCGCCGAGGACGGTCGGGAAGTGGAGGACTGGGCCGGGAGCCGTCTTGAGCTGCTCGTCGGTCATCGGTCCGTCGCTCGCTCCGAAGAAGACCGTACCGGCAGTCAGTTGCTTGATGCCGCCGCCCGAGCCGATGGGCTGGTAGTTGATCCGCACTTCCGGATGCTTCTGTCCGTACGTCTCGAACCACTTCGAATAGATCGGGCTGGGGAACGTCGCGCCGGCGCCGTTGATCGGCAGGGACGACGACGGCGCGGCAGCGGATGACGTCGTATCGGTCTGCGCCGAAGGCGTCGTCTCGGACGGCTTGCACGCGATGAAGGCAAGGAGCACGGCAACGACGGAAATCGTGCGAAGCGTCTTCATGATTGAGGCATTCTCTGAGGGCGACATGAAGTCGGATGGGAAGACGTGTAAATTCGGCGTGAAGTGCCGCCGGCAAGCAGGCAGGCGCGAGTCGCGGGCGGAAGTGGAACCACTCCCGCCCGCCGGTTACCGCGATACTTAGAACTTCAACTCGTTCAGGCGCTGCATCTCGAGGGCCACGACTTCCTTCGGCAGCGGCGCATAGCCGAGCGCCGGAGCGTCCTGCTGGCCGTCCGTGAGGGCCCACTTGATGAAGTCGCCGAGCATCTTCGCCCGCTGCTTGTCGCGCGGCGAGTCCTGCACGAGCAGCCAGGTGAACGACGAGATGGGGTAGACGTCATGTCCCGCGGCGTTGGTGATCGAGACGCGGAAGTCCTTCGGCATCGATTTCGACGCCACCGCGGCGGCATTGGAGACCGTCTCGGTCGAAGCGCGCACCCACTCGCCGGCGGCGTTCTGCACTTCGCCGTACGAGATCTTGTTCTGCAGCGCATAGATCAGCTCGACGTAGCCGATGGAGCCCGGCGTCTGCTTGACCAGACCGGAAACGCCTTCGTTGCCCTTCCCGCCCACGCCGACCGGCCAGTTGACCGAGGTGGCCACACCGACGGTCTTCTTGTAGTCGGGCGAGATCTTGGAGAGGTAGTCGCACCAGATGTAGCTGGTGCCCGAGCCGTCGCTGCGGTGGACGACGGTGATGTCTTCTCCGGGCAGGTTGACGCCGGGGTTGACGGCCTTGATGGCGGCATCATTCCACTTCGTGATCTTGCCGAGGAAGATGTCGGCCAGGACCTTGCCGGTGAAGCGCAGGTCGCTGCTCACGCCGGAGACGTTGTAGACCGGCACGACGCCGCCGAGGACGGTCGGGAAGTGGGTGATGCGGAAGCCGGCCGCGGTGATCTGCTCGTTCGTCATCGGGCCGTCGGAGGCCCCGAAGAACACCGTGCCGGCGCTGAGCTGGCGGATGCCGCCGCCCGAGCCGATGGGCTGGTAGTTGATCTGCACCGTAGGATGCAGCTTGTTGTAATCGCTGAACCACTTCGAATAGATCGGGTTGGGGAACGTTGCCCCCGCACCGTTGATCTGTACATTCTGTGCGATCGCCGGAAGCGCCAGGATCGCCACCGCGAGCACTGCAAGCATTCTCTTCATCAGTTTTCCCCTTGACTAGCCCAACCGGCTAGAAGTTGACCAGCACCTTGACTTCGTAGTTCGTGGTGTTCGGGACGGCGGGGGTGAGACCGGTCTTCTTGAGCGAGTCGCGATCGAGGAGGATGGCCAGGGCCTTGCTCCCGGTGTTCGGGAACCAGTAGGCGATGCCGTCGATGTCGCGCTTCTGCTTCTGGGAGTTGATGGCGTCGTTGGGCACGAAGTTGTCGTGACGCAGGAGGGCTTCCCAACCGGTGGTACCGAACTTCGGCGTGGCCCACACGGACCACCCCTTCGATTTGATCTCGGCCTTGGTGACCGAGGTCCGGTCCGCGGCGCGGAGATAGTCGAAGCCGGCATTGAACAGCGAGCTCTCGTACGTGATCTGTCCGATGGCGCGCTGGCGCTTCGCGCTCTCGACGTAGTGGTCCTCGATAACGAAGCCGGTGATGCGCAGGCCCTTGAGCCACGGACCGCCGAGGGGCAGGGGACGCACGGTGGCGCGCGCCTCGAAGCCCTTCTCGTTGTTGACCTCGGCCTTGTTGTAGTTCTCGCCGTTATAGAAGCCGGCGTGGACGTCGCCGTAGTTGTCGGCGAAGTTGTAGTGACCCGAGACGCCGGCGTCCGCCGACGACATGAGGCCCACGCGCTCCGGGAAGATGCTGCCCTGGAAGCGGTAGCGGTAGATGCCCTCGGTGTAGTCGATGAACGGCGTCTGCTGCACGCCGAAACGCACCCACGAGCCCTTCGTCGTCCAGTCGTCGAGGTTGAGCTGGGCGTACGCGTACTTGAGCCGGAAGAGCTGGCTGCCGCTGAGCGAGGCCGTGGCGCTGGTCTCGCGCGAGACGTCCGGGGTGATGCGGAAGAAGATCCAGTGGTTCAGGTTCCCGGTGACGTTGATGTAGGCGCGCGTCACCTGGAACTGGCTGGGATGGATGGTGTTCCCGTCCGCGTCCTTGACCTGCGGAGAATCCTGGTAGGTGTAGTCGGCATAGATCGTCGCGCCGACGTTGTACTTCGGCGTGTCGTCAGGCGGTGTGTAACCAGCGGCGGGTGTGACCTGTGCGGACGCGGCGATCGCCAGTGCTGCGCTCGCTGCGATGCTCGCCAGTAGTCGGGTAACGTAACCCCTCATGCTCATGTTCTGCTAAGCCTCCTTGTGTTGGGCGCAGATGCTATGGCTCGCCCATGCAGATGACCGGACACCAAGGTTAATTCGGTGTGAAGGCGGCGCAAAGCTTCCATGAGGCCGCCTGCGGCCGGCGACGCGTCGCGACGCACCGCCCCCGAGCAAGCGCCCGGGGGCGGTGGACTTGCAGAACGGTGACTACTCTTCGTCGTCAAAGCCGTCGAATAGGTCCTCGAGGTGCTCCGGCAGCTCGAGCTCGCCGGTCTCGGGTTGCGAATCACCGCGCATGGCCAGGAAGCCCTGCATCGGGTGCGGGGCAGGCGGGGCGGCCGGACCGGACGACTTCTTTCTCCGGTTGATGGCCTTCTTCATCATTCGCTGCATCTCGTCGAACCACGGCCGCAGCACGGCGCCGTTCGGGCCGTTCACGGCACGCTGGGCCCAGGCGTACACCTGCAGCAGATCTTCGCCGGACAAGGCCAGCTTCGAATCGACGCTGAAATTCACGGCCCCGCCCAGAATCAAGAGGCGTTGTGCGAGAGGGCGCAGGTAATCGCGGTACATCAATGCCTGCTTGGCCCGATCGACATTGAAGAGGGCCGGCGGCACGATGGAGACCGAGTTGACAGTATTGACGGTCGGAGCGAGGAGGGGATCCGTGAAGCGCGCGGTCTGTGCAACGCGTTTGATCACACGCGCGTCGTGAGGCTGGAGGTCAGGCACGAGGGCCTCGAACTGGACGAGCAGCGCGGCCATCTGGTTCGCGAGACTCTCGATCGTCGAGGGGTCGAAGGTACCGGCCGCTGCCGCCGGCGAGGATTGATTGGGGACGGTAGTCATGGGATTTCCCTTTCTGCCCGTTTGCGCAGAGCTCACGCAGGACGGGCTGTGATCCGTTCGTGGTACTGCCAGAACGATGGTGGGGTAGGCGGCCAGCGATACGCTGGCGGCGCCGGCATCAGATTCGCGGTTTCCGCTGAGCTCGCAGATTGGCGCTATCGCTGCTCGTCAGCAACGGTTGACCCGTATCCGCGAAGCATCACGACGATCCTTTCCGGAAGAGCGTTGGCCCGAGGCCTCGTCCATCGGCACTGTTCTTCCTACCTAGAAAAGGGCGAAAAACCGTGTTTATGGGAAAGCCGAAACCATTGAAAATGGCGTGTAGGCGCGCTGAACACGAGCGTTTTCAGCAGCAGCTCTCGCACACGCTGCTTGCGATACAACTCATGACAATGAGGTTATGCGACAACGGGATTGAGCGCCCGCAAGGCTGTAAACATTTCGCGTGTTGCCAAAATAGGGCTGTTGTCAGCTACGAATAAGCTCGTGAATCGGTTACAGATTGTAACAAAATCGCCTATACTGGGTGGTATTGACGTAAGGAAGTGATTTAAGTGAGCGGTTGACGCGAAAATGCCGCAATTGCGGCAGCCGCCGTTCTTCCAGCCCCACGGAACCCGGATCCTTCCGATCCGGCAACCCAGGATGTGGGCTTGGATTTACTAGATCCGGATCTTGGAAAATTAGATCCGGATCTTGGAAATTGGATCCGGATCTTGAAACCCTGGATCCGGATCTTGGAATTTGGATCCGGATCTTGAAGTCGTAGATCCGGATCTTGAAACCGTAGATCCCGATCTTGGAATTTGGATCCGGATCTTGAACCGGTAGATCCGGATCTAGGAACTTGGATCCGGATCTCGAAACGGTAGATCCGGACCCTGGAGTTTGGAGCGAACGCCCGCGCCAGCCTCACGCTGTCAGCAGCCGCCGCAGCGTTTCCGGGTCATCCGTGGGCTCCAGGCAGGCGTACGCCTCACAGACGTAGGCCTTTGCCGTGGCCGAGGCGCGGCCTTCCATGAGCGGCAGATCTTCGGTTCCCTTCCCGGCGACGAGCACGCGGTGCGGCAGGTACGTCTCGCCGACGATGCGCAATAAGGCGCCGGAGTCTTCGCCGGTGATGGCGATCTCCTTCGGCGTACCGCTGCGCCACTCGGCGACGCCGAGAAGGAAGCCGAAGCCGTTGGGGTAGCGCTCGGCGAGAGGGAACGTCGCCTCCACGGCGCGCGTGCCCTCTCGCAGGTAGCGCTCGTCGCCGAAGAGAACGGCCAGGCGCAGCAGCACGTCCGCGGCCAGCGAATTGCCCGCCGGCGTGGCGTTGTCGAAGAGGTCCTTCGGCCGGGTGATGAGCGTCTCGTGATCGACGGGCGTGTCGTAGAAACCGCCCTGCTCGTCGGGGAAGCGGGCCAGGATCTGTTCGGCGAGCTTGCGCGCGGCATCGAGGTAGCGGCGATCGTGGACGGCTTCGAAGGCCAGGATCAGGCCCCGGGCCGCGCCGGCGTAGTCTTCGAGCAGTCCGCCGATCCGGGCGTGGCGGGTGAGCCGGCCGTTCGGATCCATCCGCGAGAGCAGGAGATCGGCATTCTTCCGCACGACGTCGCGATACGCGTCGCGGTCGAACGCCAGCGCCGCCTCGGCGAACGCACCGAGCATCCAGCCGTTCCATCCGGCCAGGATCTTGTCGTCCCGCCCCGGCCACACGCGCTCCGAACGGACGCCGTAGAGTTTGCACTTGCCGCGCGCGGCGATCTCCGCGAGCCGCTCCGCGGAGACCCCCTGGTCCGCCGCCACGGCATCGAGGTCGCGCGGCAGGTTGGGGATGTTCGTGCCCTCCCAGTTCCCGCGGCCGGTGATGTCGTAGAGCGCGCAGAAGACCCGCCCTTCTTCCTCGCCGAGGATCGAGAGCACGTCGGCGCGCGACCAGACATAGAACTTCCCCTCCTCGCCGTCGCTGTCGGCGTCGAGCGACGAATAGAAGCCGCCTTCCGGCGACGTCATCTCGCGCATCACCCAGCCGAGGATCTCGTGCGCGATGCGGGCGAAGAACGGTTCCTTCGTCCACTGCCAGGCCCGCGTGTAGAGCCGGGCCAGCAGGGCGTTGTCGTAGAGCATCTTCTCGAAGTGCGGCACGAGCCAGCGCGCGTCGACCGAGTAGCGGTGGAAGCCGCCGCCGACCTGGTCGTACATCCCGCCGCGGGCCATCCTGGTCAGTGTGTCGGTGATGATCGTCCGGTACGGCTCGCCCGGTTCGGGCGCATTCCGCCACGCCGCCTGCATGAGAAAGTCGAGCGCCATGGACGGCGGAAACTTCGGCGCGCCGCCAAAGCCGCCGTACACGGGGTCGTAGTTGTTGGCGATCTTCGCCGCGCAACGGTCGAGCGCGTGGTGGTCGATGGCAGCGACTCCCTCGGTACGCAGCGAGCCGCTGATGGCGCGCGTTACCTCCACTGCTGCCGACTCGACGTCCCCGCGGCGCTGGCGCCAGGCCTCGGCGACCGAGGTGAGCACGCGCCGGAAGCCGGGCATGCCGTGGCGGTCGTCGGGCGGATAGTACGTTCCCGCGTAGAACGGACCGCCGGCCGGGGTGAGAAAGACCGACATGGGCCAGCCGCCGTGGCCGGTCATCATCTGCACCGCCTGCATGTAGATCGAGTCCACGTCCGGCCGCTCCTCCCGGTCGACCTTGACCGAGACGAACTCCCCGTTGAGCAGCGCCGCGATGTCCTCGTTCTCGAACGACTCCCGCTCCATCACGTGACACCAGTGGCACGACGAATAGCCGATGGAGAGGAAGACCGGCTTGTCGTCGCTCCTGGCCTTCGCGAACGCCTCCTCCCCCCACGGATACCAGTCGACGGGGTTGTGCGCGTGCTGCAAGAGGTAGGGCGAAAGCTCGTGGGCGAGGCGGTTCGTCATTCAGTTAATCCTGAGCGCGGGTGGTGGTTGGGTGGTAGCGAAGGAAAACGAGGCATACCACGATCGTGCCATGAGGGTCTGTCCGAGTTCAGCATCGTGTCATGAGTACCTGCCAGTCTCTACCCACGAACATGCCAAGCTTTGATCCTTCGCTCCCGCCCTACCAACCACCCACGCTCAGGATGAAACTGCGGCCGGATTCGCCTGGATGAACTCCAGCAATTGCGGAGGGAAGGCGCGCATCTCGAAGTACTCGCCTTCCAGCTCCTCGACCTGGAAGCGGTCGAGGCCGGAATTGGAGAGGAAGTCGTTGCGGCTCTTGGCGTCCTGCTCGTCGATGATCTTCGGCAGGAGCTGGTTGATGTAGAAGGCCTCCAGGCGGATCTTGGTGATGACGTCTTCGAGCAGTGACTCGCTGACGACGTCCTCCACGTCCTTGAGGTGCTCGTCGTGGGCGATCTCGGCGCGGATCTCGCGGCGGAACGTCTCGCGCCCTTCGGTGGTGTTGAGCTCGAGGTAGAAGTTCGACATCCGCTTGCGGGCCAGGCGGTAGATGGCGAAGTAGGCGCGCTCGGCGCGGTTGAGCTGGGCGATGGACTGGGTGACGTCACCGATGGAGGCCTCGTTGTTCTCGATGGAGATAAGGCCGAGGGTCAGGGCGTAGAGCTTCTTCTTCCCATAGGAGAGCGCGTACTCGTTCGAGACGATCGGGTCGATGAAGAGCTGCTGGAAGAGCCCGCGGCGCAGCTTCTCGAAGACCTGCATGTTCCCCACCAGCGAGCGCACCTGCTCGGTGGACAGCTCGACGTCATCCATGAAGGCCAGTTTGTTGACCAGGGTCGTGGAGTGGTCGATGCGATCGAAGAGCGTGATCAGCTCGCCGAACGACTCCAGCCGCTCGAAGTCCTCCTCCTCCCGGCCGATCTCATCGATGAGGCGGCCGGTGTCGAGCAGGAGCTCCTCGAAAGTCTGGTCGCGGTTCGCCGCCGCCTTCTGCTTGTTCTCCATGAGCTGGACGAGGTCGAGGGCCGAGAGCTTGCGGGTGATGTTCTTGCCAAGGAGGAAGCCGACCAGGATCTCGCGGGTGGAGCGGATGTAGTCGGGATCGGCGTCGTGCGTGGTGGTGGGACGGTCCTGCAGGACGATCTCTTCGAGCGTGTCGAAGATCGAGGGCGGCACTTCGTTGCGGAGGGCCAGCGTCCGCAGGCGCATGAGGCGGGCCCGCGCGGACGGCCCGATGATGGAGCCTGCGCAGGAGGCCAGCACCCGCTTGTACTCGTCGATCAGCGTCTGGTTGTCGCGATGGTGATAGATGACGTCGATCTGGATGCGCTCCCGCTGGTAGGGGTCGATCGTGGCCGGCAGCTCCTCTCCGTCCTGTGCTCCTTCGCCGATGACGAGCGCGCGGTGGGTGACGTACCGGTCGCGGCAGATCTCGTAGAGCTTCTGGTGGCTGCGCTGCACGACGCGGATGATGGCCAGCGTCGACTCCGGCTCGTTCAGCGCATCCAGCAGCTCCGTGGCCAGGGCCAGGAACTGTCCCCTGCCCACTTTTCCCGAGCGCTTGAGCAGCTTGCCCACGAGCTTGAGCGTGTTCTCCTGGCGGTCGGCCACGTCGGGGAAGCGCTTGCGGTCGTCGAGGAAGAAGAAGTAATTGGCGACGGCGTTGCCGTTGCGGAAGAGGTTGTCGTAGGTCTCGAAACCTTCCGTGTTGGCGGTGAAGCGCAGCTCGTGCGTGGACGGATCAGCGGTCGTGCCGAAGAGGACCAGCCGGTTGAACACCTGGTCGTTGAGAAGGTCGCCGACGGGAAGGTGCCCGCCGAACATGTACTCGCCGAAGATCCCGCCATTGCCGCGGAAGCGGACGCCGTCGGGGTTGAGCACCACTTCCGAGCTGCCGCCGAAATAGCGGACCACGTCGCCGCGCCCGGTGCTGATCTGTTCGAAGAAGAAACGCCGGTCCACGTCCGGCCCCGTGACCGCGGCAAAGTACTCGATATCCGATCCGATGAAACCCTGATGGACGATGGCGCGGATCACGACGAGTCAGTTTATCCCGTAAGTTGCCGGGTCAGGCGGGCAGCCGGTGACGAAACGGCTGGCGGTAAACGACCGGTAAACCTCTGCAAACGCGGCGGCATACCGGCTACGCCTTCGGGTGCGCCTTCCGGTACACCTCGATCAGTTGCCAGTCGTTGAGGTGGGTGTACTTCTGGGTCGTGGAGAGCGAGGCATGGCCGAGGAGCTCCTGGATGGCGCGCAGGTCGGCGCCGGCATTGAGGAGGTGAGTGGCGAACGAATGCCGCATGGTGTGCGGCGAGACGCCGGCGCGCAGGGCCGCCGCCCGGACGTAGCGGTCGAAGTGCCGTGCCACGCTCCGCGTGGTGATCCTGCGGCCGCGCCAGTTGACGAACACGGCATGCTCCTCGTCTTCCGCCTCCCGCACGGCAAGCCAGGCCCGCAGCGCTTCCTCCGCCTTCGAGCCGAACGGCACGATCCGCTCCTTCGCCCCCTTGCCGCGGACCTTCACCAGCCGGGCCCGCAGCTCCAGGTCGTCGATCTCCACGCCCACCACTTCGCTGATGCGCAGCCCCGAGCCGTACATCAGCTCCAGAAAGGCCCGGTCGCGCAGCCCCAGCGGCGTATCGAGGTCCGGCTGCTCCATCAGCAATGCCACCTCGGACGGCTGCAGGACCGAGGGGAGGTGTTTCTCGCGCTTCGGCGTCGCCACCGTCCGCGCCGGATTGGCCTCGACGATGCCCTCGCGCATGAGGTACTTGAAGAACGAGCGTAGGGTGGAGAGGTAGCGGGCGATAGACGTGCGTTTCAGCTTCCGCCGGGAAAGGTGCGCCAGCCAGGAGCGGACCGTCAGGTGATCGACGCGCCGCAGGTCGAGCTGATCGCGACTGAGCGTGAAGTAGTCGTTGCAGAGAAAGCCCACGAACGACTCCAGGTCCTCACGGTAGGCGATGATCGTATTGACCGAGACGTTTCGCTCGTAGGTCAAGTAGTCGAGGAAGTCGCCGATCTCACTGGTCACACCCGCTCTCCCGTTGTCCGTTGATCGTTGTCCGTGATCGACGGCGCTTCTGTCGTTTGATAATGAACGATCTGCGGTGGATGAGCAACCACCAACGATCAACGGACAGCGGGGCGGATCCGGGAGGCCACAGTTTCTACCAGCAGGTCATTATCACCGAAATAGCGCCTGCTGGCGGCACTCTTTTTTGTGCTACGTTGTCGCCCCTTCGGAGGCCGCCATGACGGACACGAACCTCAGGAAAACCCCGCTGAACGACGTCGAGAAAGAGCTCGGCGGGAAGATGGTCGACTTCGGCGGCTGGGAGCTTCCCGTCCAGTTCAGCGGGATCCTCGAAGAGCACGAAGCGGTACGCACACGCTGCGGCCTGTTCGACGTCTCCCACATGGGCGAGCTCACGGTCAAAGGTCCGGCCGCGCTCGAGCTGCTCCAGCGCGCCACCTGCAACGACGTGTCGAAGCTCGAAGACGGCCGTGCCCAGTACAACGGACTGCTCTATCCCACGGCCGGCTTCGTCGACGACATCCTCATCTACCGCAACGGCGCCGGCGATTACTTCGTGGTGGTGAATGCCTCGAACAGCGACAAGGACTTCGAGTGGATCGCCGACTGCGCGAAGGGGATGGACGTCGAGGTGAAGAACGTCAGCGCCGAATATGCGCAACTGGCGCTGCAGGGCCCCGACGCCGAGCGCATCCTGCAACCGCTCACCGACGTGAGCCTTCCCGCCGTCAAGTACTACCACTTCGGCACCGGCAAGGTCGACGGCGCGCCGGCCATCGTCTCCCGCACCGGGTACACCGGCGAGGACGGCTTCGAAGTGTACGTAGCGCCGTCCGAGGCACCGCGGATCTGGCGGAAGCTCCTGGCCGGAGGTGACGTCAAGCCGTGCGGCCTCGGCGCCCGGGACACGCTGCGCCTGGAGGCGAAGATGGCCCTGTACGGCAACGACATCGACGCCACCACCACCCCCCTGGAAGCGGGTCTGGGATGGATCGTAAAGCTCGACAAGGGCGACTTTTACGGCCGCGACGTCCTGCAGCGCGAGAAGGCCGAGGGACCCCGCCGCAAGCTCGTCGGATTCGAGATGATCGACCGCGGCATCGGCCGCCACGGCTATCCCATTGTCGATGGCACGGAAGAGATCGGAGTGGTGACCAGCGGTACGCACTCGCCGACATTGAAAAAAGCGATCGGTCTCGCATATCTTCCGCAGGGGAAATCGGCGCTGGGATCCGAATTCACGATCCTGATTCGCGGGAAGGAGACGCGCGCGCGCGTCGTCGCGACTCCGTTCTACAAGCGCGCCAAATGACCCGACAACGCCTCTCCGCGGACGGAGCGGCGAAGATCCCCGGAGGCTGAGAGAAAAGATGAGCACCACTCCCGAGGACAGCAGGTACGCCAAGACCCACGAGTACGTCCACCTCGAGGGGGACGTCGCCACGATCGGCATCACCGACTACGCCCAGAAGGAGCTCGGCGACGTCGTGTTCGTCGAGCTGCCCGCCGCCGGCAGCCAGCTCGAAGCCGCCGATGAGCTGGGGAGCATCGAGTCGGTCAAGGCCGTCTCCGAGCTCTTCGCGCCGGTCAGCGGCGAAGTCGTCGAAGTCAACGAAGCGCTCAAGGACAAGCCGGAACTGGTCAACACCGACCCCTACGGCGACGGCTGGATGATCAAGGTGAAGCTGTCCGACCCCAGCGAGTTCGATGAGCTCATGAGCGCCGAGGAGTACGAAGAGTACGTCGAGACCGAAAGCCACTAGCGGAACGAGAGTGATGCATGATCCGTGATGAGTGTTTGAGTCACTCATCTCCCTTCATCATTGTTCATTCATCACTCCCCATTCATCTTTCTTATGAGCCTTCCTGACCCCCTGATCTCTCAACATCGCTATATCCCCAACGCCACCGAGGACGTGACGGAGATGCTGGCCGCGGCCGGCGTCGACTCGGTCGACCGCCTCTTCGACACCATCCCCGCGGACGTGAAGCTCACGGAGCTGCTCAACGTCCCCGGCCCCTGGTCGGAGATCGAGTCGCGCCGCTGGTTCCGCGGCCTGGCCGCGAAGAACAAGACGGCCGCCGACCACCTCTCCTTCCTCGGCGGCGGCGCCTATACGCACTACCAGCCGGCCTGCGTCGACCAGCTTCTCCTCCGCGCCGAGTTCCTCACGGCCTACACGCCGTACCAGCCGGAAGTCTCGCAGGGCACGCTGCAGTCGATCTTCGAATACCAGACCCACCAGTGCATGCTGACGGCACTCGACGTAGCCAACGCCTCGCTCTACGACGGCTCCACGGCTCTCTGCGAAGCGGTGCTCCTCGCCGAGCGTGTGGTGAAGAACCGCTCGAAGGTCGTCCTGGCGAAGTCGGTCCATCCCCATTACCGCGAGTGCGTGCGCACCTACGTGCAGAACCTGGGCATCGAGGTCGTGGAAGTCGGCTGGACGAGCGACGGCCGGATCGACACCGCCGCCCTCTCCGCGGCGTGCAACGGCGAGGTCTTCGCCATCGCCGTGCAGTCGCCCAACTTCCTCGGTGTGCTGGAAGACTACGGCGCGGTGGCCTCGATCGCCGACGCCGCCGGTGCGGTGAAGATCGCCGTGATCGCAGAGGCTACGTCCCTCGGCGTGATCACGCCGCCCGGCGCTCATGGCTTCGACATCGCCTGCGGCGAAGGCCAGGCCTGGGGCGTGCCGCCGCAATACGGTGGTCCGTACGTCGGGTTCATGGTGGTGCGCGATGCGCTCAAGCGTCACATGCCCGGACGTCTCGCCGGCGAGACCGTCGACGTCGACGGCAAGCGCGCCTACGTGCTGACGCTGGCCACCCGCGAGCAGCACATCCGCCGCGACAAGGCCACGTCGAACATCTGCACGAACGAGGCGCTCATCGCCCTGGCCGCGAACATGTACCTCTCGCTCATGGGCAAGGAAGGCCTCCGCGAGGTCGGCACGCACTGCCTGCAGAAGGCCGCCTACCTCCGGGCGCGCCTCGGCGAGATCGCTTCGGTGACGCTGCCCTACAGCGGACCTGTCTACAACGAGTTCGTCGTCCGCACACCGGTCGCGGCGAAGGAGCTCCTGGCAGACCTGGAGCACGAAAAGATCCTCGGCGGCATTCCGCTGGGCGACTTTTTCGAGAGCGCCGCGCACGACTTCCTCGTCGCCGTCACGGAGCTGCACACGAAAGAACAACTCGACCACTTCGCCGCGGCGCTCAGCGCAGCGATCTCCCGGGAGCGCCGATGAAACAAATTTATGCTGAGCGGAGCGAAGCATCTGGCCCGCAGAACGCGTTCACATCTATCCCCGCCAGATCCTTCGCCCTCTGTGCGGCTTCTAATGAACCTCCGGCCTTCTTCTCTGCTCTTCTCTACCGCCCGCTGAAGCGGGCGGGAAATTGGGGTGGACCTCGGTTTCCCACGGGTAAACCCGTGGGCTACGGATCTCGCGCCCGCTACGCGGGCGTGCGCGACGCCGTCGCTCATTGCTTCTTCACCGGCGCACCACTCCGTTCACTCGCTCAGGATGAAGTGCTATGACAACCATGACCGAAGAACCCCAGCCTGTTACCAAACCGCAGGGCGCCGACCGCGAGGGCCTGATCTTCGAGCACTCCCGGCGCGGCCGCCGCGGCTACCAGCTGCCGGCGCTCGACGTCCCCGTCGACGGCAACGCCCTGCCGAAGGCGCTGCAGCGCGATGAGATCGCCGACGAAGTCGAAGTCTCCGAGGTCGACGTCATCCGCCATTTCACCCGGCTGTCGAAGCTCAACGTTTCCATCGATGCCGGCCTCTATCCCCTCGGCTCCTGCACGATGAAGCACAACCCGCGCATTAACGAGGAGCTGGCGCGCACGCCCGGCTTCGCGCTGTCGCACCCCCTGCAAGACGAGGCACAGGTGCAGGGGAACCTGGAGCTGCTCTGGCACCTGGAGCAGACGCTGAAGGAGATCTTCGGCATGCCGCGGGTCACCCTGCAACCCGTGGCCGGCGCGCACGGCGAGCTGACGGGCATCCTGATGGTGCACAAGGCGCTGGCGAAGAGTGGCAACGCACGCAAGTACATCCTCATCCCCGACTCCGCCCACGGCACGAACCCGGCCTCGGCCGCGTTCGCCGGCTACGAGATCAAGGAGCTGAAGTCGAACGCGCGGGGCACGGTGGAGCTCTCCACGCTGGCAGCGGCGGTGACGGACGAAGTGGCGGCCCTGATGATCACGGTGCCGAACACGCTGGGAGTCTTCGAAAGCGACATTAAAAAGTTTGCTGAAATTCTGCACGATAAAGGCGCGTACTTATACTGTGACGGCGCCAACCTGAACTCCTTTGTCGGCATCGCCCGCCCGGGCGACATGGGCATCGACGTCATCCACTCCAACCTGCACAAGACCTTCTCCACGCCGCACGGCGGCGGCGGCCCCGGCGCCGGCCCGGTCGGCGTGAGCGAGCGGCTGGTGCCGTTCCTTCCCACGCCCACGGTCGAGCGCCGCGACGACGGCAGCTTCTATCTCGACTACGGTCACCCCGACTCGATCGGCCGCGTGCGCGCCTTCAACGGCAACTTCAACGTTCTCGTCCGGGCCCTTACCTACATGCGCTCCATGGGTCCGGACGGCATGCGCCGCATCGCCCAGCTGGCCGTGCTCAACGCGAACTACATCCGGGCCCGGCTCAAGGACGCCTACCACCTCCCGTACGACGCCCCGTCGCTGCACGAAGTCGTCTTCAGCGACAAGAAGCAGCAGGAGCATCACGTCTCGACCCTCGACATCGCCAAGCGCCTCATGGACTATGGCTTCCACCCCCCGACGATCTACTTCCCCCTCACCCTCTCCGGAGCCCTGAACATCGAGCCCCACG
>CAZYTO010000032.1:0-6212 GCA_964650405.1 uncultured Thermoanaerobaculia bacterium
GCTTCATCAGCAGCGTCAGAGTCTGGTCGTTGTCGACGTCCTTCACCCCGTTCCGGTCCACGATGACGCCGCAGTGGCCATGGTCGGTGTACTCGCACAGGCAGACGTCGGCCATGACCGTCATCCCCGGCACGGCGCGCTTGATCCCTTCGATGGCCGACTGCACGGGCCCGGAGGGGTCCCACGACGACGAGCCGATGGCGTCCTTGTGCTCGGGAAGCCCGAAGAGGAGAACGGCGCGGACGCCGGAGTCGTAGGCGCGGCGCGCGTCCTCGACGGCCTCGCGGACGCGGCTCTGGAACACGCCGGGCATGGAGCCGATCTCCACCCGCTGCCGGCTGTTTGGCACCACGAAGAGCGGATAGATCAAATCCTCGGCGCGCACGACCGTCTCCCGCACCAGCGTCCGGATCGACTCACTGCGGCGCAGCCTGCGCGGCCGGCGGATGGGCGCGCCGGCCGTGGCGGTGTCAGTCGCGATGGTCATCGTCGGGGTCGTAGTCTTCGTCGTCATCCTGGTCTCCGTAGAAAAAAGCCCGGGCGCAATCGGCCGAGCAGAAGCGCCGCCCCACGGCCTTGTGTGCGCAGTCGGGGCAGAAGTCGCGCAGGCAGACCGAGCACCGCTCCAGCCGGGCCAGGTCTTCCGTGTCGCCGCAGGTCACGCACTTCCGGTCGTAGATCGAGGACATGGGAACGAAATTTCTTCGGCGCTCGCGTGTTGAGTATACTTCCGCGGCTCGGCCCGCATGGCGGTGTAGCTCAGATGGTTAGAGCGGGCGTCTCATAAGCGCTAGGTCACTGGTTCGACTCCAGTCACCGCCACCAAACCTCCCGCCCATTCTTCGGCAAGGTCACCAGTCGCAGCACGTGCGGAAACACCACCTCCCGCGATGTGGTCACGTGTACGCATTGGCAGCAGGCCGTCCTCATGAAGCGAGGGGTTGACGGACAGGATTGTCCGTCCTCCATGAAAGGGTGACGTTTGACGGACAGAATTGTCCGTCCTCCATGACGTCAATTGGTCTGGTTCTGGAATCCCTCGGGCCAGACGATGAAACTGCCGCCGGAGTAGACGATGTCGCAGTCGTAGTTCGTCGTCGTTCCCTGCGAATACGTCGTCCCCGAGAAGACGCTGTCGCGACCCGCCGAACGGATGGAGTAGTTCTGGGCCGGCGCCGGCGCGCCGACAGCGTAGTCCGCGTTGAATTCGAACGGGTGCCCCCATCCGTCGAGCTTCGGGACGACCTTCATGTACGTCGGCGCGAGCATGAGATCCATGTCCGCGGCCGAGAGGCTGGCGGCGGGCAGGGTGAAACCGGCGGCGTTGTAGGCCTTTGCGTCGACGGAGCGCGCTTCCCAAGCCTGGGCCAGCGAACGGATGTCGGCCATGGTGCGGCGCTGTTTCGCTCGCTGCATGGCCTCGTGGTAATTCCAGATCGCGATCGCGGCAAGAATGCCGAGGATGCCGACTACGATCAGTATCTCGACGAGGGTGAAGCCTCTCTCTCTGCGGTCCATCGACCCTCCGGATGACCGTATGGTAACTGGAATGGGTTGCGTTGCGGGTTGCTGCGTTTCAGGGTTGCTGGGGTTTCCTTGCCGGGTTGCTCTGTGGTGGGTTGGCCGGTTACTGCGTTGCCGGTTTGCCCTCTACTTCTCCCGCAGGGCGAGCCATGCGGCTGTTGCGGCGGCGCGCTCGTCGGCCCTCCACGGCGAGCCCGCTTCGCGGCCGAGCGCTTTGAGTGTCGACGTGACCCTGGCGGTGCCGCCGAGGGCGGCGGAGCTCGCGGACGGCAACACCTTCTCGGAAAAGGCGAGCGACCGGATGGCGTTGCGAGCGGCTGCCGTCTCGAGGACGCGACGGAAAAGGATGCCCTCCGCCGCATGGGCGCGGATGTGGAAGTTGCCGATCTTCTCGAGCGGACGGTCAGCAGAGCCGACGACGCCGATCACGGAGACGTCGAGCCCTTCCCCTGCCAGCTCGCGCAGCAATGATCTGACGACCGCACGCGCTACCGCCTCGATTCTCCTTACGAGCGGCTGCACTTCGATGAGTGCCCGCTCCCAGGGAAGCTCCATCACCTCATGGTACGGCTGTCCGGTCGCCCGCATCTCCGGATCGTAGAGAACGACCTCGCGCCGCCACAGGTACCGCGGCGATTTCAGACCCTCGGCCAGCGCAACGGCGATGGCCTTGCCGGTCTTTGCCCGAAAGCCGATGGCAGCGCGGATGGTGGGCATGGCGCGGAGATGAGGATTGTAGTGCCGGTCGTCCGTTCACGCTTGCCGGTGGCCGGTTCCTTCCGCTCGCCGCCCGCCCTAACCCGCTCGCCCGCCGCAGACACTTATGATTACCCGGTGACAATACCTCCGGATACCGCTATTCTCCTCACATACGGCACAAGCGAAAACGTCTGCGGAAGGGGAAGTATCGTGAATCGTCTGATCTGCGCAGCCATCATTCTCAGTCTTACCGGCCTGCCTGCTCTCGCCGCGCCTCCTGAGGTCGCGAGCGATTCCCTGTCGGCGAAGCAACCGTGGGAATGGACCGATGCGGAGCGCCTGGCCGGGCGGTTCGACCCGGCGTTCCTCAAGGCGATCCGCCACCTTCACCATGCTCCACCTCCCGGCATGTTTGGCAGCGATGAGCCGGACTCGTATCGGACCGGACCGATCTACGGGGAGATCAACCCGGAGCTGATCCTGCCGTTCGAGGCCTTCAACTACCTGCTCTTTAACGTCAGCAATGACCACCCCGGCGTCGTGAGCGATCATTTTCACGCCATGCTCGACGCGCGTCTCGTCTCTTTCGGCTACAAGGATCCCAACGCGTTCTGGAGCGAATTCGGGACGGCCGTCCACGATCACCTGGTGCTGACGCGGAAGACCTACGACATGGACGTCCAACTGCAGCACGCTACCGACAGCGAGCGCAAAGCGATCAAGGAGAAGCAAGGCTTCAGCACCTGCCGGAGCCGGATGGAGGCGCTCGCGCTGGCCCGCGCGCACTTCGGCCGGGCGACCTTCGATCGCCTCCTCTACACGGTGGCAGCTCCCGGTGTGAGCCCCGGCGTCCGCCCTGGTGCCGATGAAGAGTACCAGCTCGCCTTTTTCGAGAGCGGCTGCCAGTCAGAGGCGGCATCACTTCTCGTGGCTGCCGCAGCCACAGCTACGCCGGCGAGAGCGTCGGCCTACTGGAACCGCGGCGCATCCCCTGCAACGAAAACCCCGTGGGAGTGGACCGACGCCGAGCGCCTGGCGTTCCGCCTCGATCCGAACGTCGTCGAGACCCAGGCCCCGATCGGCACGGGCGGCGCGAAGTCGCAGAAGATCGTGGGTGTCGCGCATCCGGAGGCGTTCTTTCCGTTCGAGCTCTTCGGCCATCTGCTTCAGATGGAGACGTACCAATACCAGGAACACGACCGCGATAACCCTCGCCTGTTCGCCTACGGCGTCGCGAATCCTGACGCCTGGCGGCAGGAGCTCCACACGGTCCTCGCGCCCTACACGGCAGCGGACAACAAGATGAACGACGTCGCGGCGCGCCTGCAGAAGGCTGGCCGCGACGAGAAGCCCGCCCTGGAGGAACAACTTGCGGACCTGCGACGCGCCCAATGCCGCAGCACCGCGCAGGGGCTTGACGCCGCGCGCGAGCACTACGGCAGGGAGACCTTCGACCGCTTCCTCTACATGGTCGTGGCGCCGGAGCTCACTGTCATCAATCGTATGTTCTACGACGATCTGGCCAAGCAGATCGCGTACGAGGCGCGGGGCTGCGGGTCGTCCACGAGTTCGACGTTGAGGTAGCCGCGCCCTCGATCAAACGGCGACGCGCGCGTACCGCGGTGGAAGACGCGTGTCGTCCTGACGCCGTTTGGTGTGCGGACAACTTCCTTCCATAATTGAGCGGTGACATTCCACCCATCTCTCGCTACCCTTGAATGTAATCAATACAAATGTGTCGTAAGGAGTGTGCAGCAGATGAAGAAGATGTGCTTGGTCACCCTTCTCCTCGCTTTCAGTGTGTTTTCCGTTCTCGGAGCGCCCCCCAACCAGGACAGCGGTTCGCGGCAAAAGAAGGAGTCGTGGGATTGGACGGACTCGGAGCGGATCGCCACGCGCTTCGACCCCGCGTTCATCAAAGCGAATTCTCACCCACCAGGACACGCACCGGCCGGATATGTCGCGGCCGAGGGCATTCGGAGCGACCTGGTGCTCGTGATCGACGGAGACAAGACGCCGGAAGCGTTTCTTCCATTCGAGCTCTTCAACAGTCTTCTCGGCGGCTTACGCGGAGACGCCGCGTTCCAGCAGCAGCGCCGCGCGATGCTTCGGTCAAGAATCACAGCCTACGGATTCAAGGACCCCGACGTCTTTTGGGGTGAGCTCGGGCGGATCGTACAGCCTCACCTGGCGCTGCTCGCAAAAAGCGCATCGCTGGACGACCGTATCCAGCGAGCCGGCGCCAGAGACCGCGACGCCCTTCAGACCCTGCGTCATCAGCTCGACATCACCGTCTGTCACAGCCGGTTTCAGGCTCTGAGTGCGGCACGCCGACACTTCGGCCAGGAGAACTTCGATCGCTTCCTCTACTCGGTCGTTGCGCCGGATCTCCACACGATGGCACCAGTGGCCGGTGCTGACGCAGCATCGTTGCTCACCTACTCCGCGGGAGGTTGCCAATGATCCGGCGCCTACTCGTGGTCGCGGCATTGCTCTCGCTCGCCGCACCGGCCGCATACGCAGCGTACGTCGAATTCGCCGTCAACCTCGACGGCAGTGGTGGCTCGCTCACGTCGTCGGCGGTTGCCCAATACCACAATTGGCTGGGTGACGCGGCGTCGGGCCACATCTGGGGAACGCATACGATCAATAACGTCACAAACGGCGGCTCGATCGCCAGCGAGTCGTTTGACAGGACCTCGGGCTCCTGGTCAGGAAGCCTCAACATCACAACCCCCACGGTCATGTCCACCACCTGCTTCAACGGCTACATCGACACGTTCACGGATGGCTTCAATCAGGGCGGCGGATCCAGCTCGGTATGTGTCAATCCGGCCCCGCCTCCCCCGTCCAACGGCGACATTCTCACTGTCACCGATCCGATGGAGCCCCTCATCATCGACCTGAACGGCGACGGCATCCAGACGACCGGGACGGACGACATGGTCTGGTTCGACCTCGACGGCAACGGGTCCAAGGACCACATGACGTGGACGAACGGGAATACGCAGGAGGGGTTCCTCTGGGTCAACCTTTCCGGAAAGAACCGCGTCGACAATGGCAGTGAGCTCTTCGGCATCGGTACGGTCATGCCGGACGGATCGAAGGCGCCGGACGGCTTCACGGCCCTGGCCATGTACGACCAGCCCGCCCAGGGCGGCAACGGCGACGGGATCATCGATGCGCATGACGCGGTCTGGACAAAGCTCCGGGTCTGGGTCGACAGCAATCACAACGGCGTCTGCGACCCGGGTGAGGTATCGCCGCTTGCGGCGTACCACGTCGACGGCATCTCGCTGACCACGGTTGCGGTGAACACGGTCGACGCCAAAGGCAACCGGCACGAGAAACGGTCGGAGTGCTGGCGCACGAACGGCAATGGACGACAGTCCCTCGACATCGAGTCGATCGGTTTCCAGGGTACGCTGCACTGAGCCCGGCACCTCCCGAGGAGTGGTGATCGCGTCACCACTCCTCGTCATTCCTTGTCGCTCGTAGTCACTCATCGTCACTCTTCAGGGAGGCCGCCCGAGTACGGCCTCCCATCAATGGGACAGTCATTCCGGGGAGCTGGACTGAGAGCGCGCGCAGTGCAGAATGGCAGCGTGCTCACGACCGCCATCCGGGACTTCTTCCGCTCCAATGGCCTGACTCCGCAACGCATCGTCGTCGCCGTCTCGGGCGGTTTCGACTCGACGGCGCTGCTCGTGGCCCTGGCGGAGCTGCGGCCGGAATGCGACGTCGTGGCGGCGCACGTCAACCATCACCTGCGCGGCGACGAGTCTGACGGCGACGAGGCCTTCGTGTGCGAGCTGTGTGCGCGTCTCAAAGTCCCCCTCCACGTTGCGAGCGGCACGCTCGACCCGGCGGCCGTACGGGAGCGGGGCATCGAGGCGGCGGCGCGCGAAGTGCGCTTCCTGCGGCTGCACGAAATCCGCCGCGCAGTTGGCGCGGACCCCTGCCATCTTGTATGGCAGGTGAACAAGATT
>CAZYTO010000032.1:6222-28445 GCA_964650405.1 uncultured Thermoanaerobaculia bacterium
CTGCAACAGTAGCGGCATGCTCCCATACAGCCCAACGACCACCATCAGCGGGGCGAGCTAGCCGCCGAGGCCTTCCGAATTGTAGGTGGGCTGAACGGCTGGCTCGCATCCGCTGCATGGTGTGGTTATGTCTTTTTCAATCTCTGGTGCCTGCCAACACCCGGCAGCACGGCAAAAAAGCAGAGTACGGCGAACACCAAAATCTGCATCAGAAAAACGACCAGGCCGAGACGGTCTTGATGCGCCTCATGAACGGCGGCGGACCGGCCTCGCTGCGTGGCATCCAGCCTGTGCGCGACGACGGCGTCATCCGGCCGCTCCTCGACGTGCGGCGGCGCGACATCGTTACCTGGCTCGAGGAGCGCGGGATCCAGCCGCGGGTTGACCGTTCGAACAGCGATCCGCGCTTCCTGCGCAACCGCGTACGCAAACTACTTGCGAATGCGCCTCACGCCGCCGTCGACAACCTCGCCCAGAGCGCGGCGCAGGCCCGCGCGCAATGGCGCGTTCTGGAACAAGCCGTCGATGCCGCCGAGGATGCCGAGATCAGGGAGCGCGAAACGCGGTTTCACTCCATGCCGGACGATCTCTGGCTGCGTCAGGCGCTGCTCCACCGCCACATCGTGAGGCTGGATCCGGAGCGCTCCCGCCACGTAACCTCGCGCGACCTCGAACGGCTCGCGTCATGCTGCGTTGGCGCGGCCAGCGCCTCCGGGAACGGCCCATCCGAGGCGAAGTCGCCGCCAACTCCGCGCTCCCGCTGGCGCTGCCGCGTGAGCGTCACCGCAAGCCTCGAACTGCTAGTCGAGCACGGCGGCGCCGTCGTGCTGCGCCGTCTCCCGCAACCGCCCGTTCCCTTCGCGGTACCTCTGGCGCCCGGCCGCCCCGCGGAAGTGAGCAGCATGACGATCGACGTGCAACGGGCCGACGATCAGCAGTCCACGACCAGTGAACAACGGACAACGAACAACGAACAACGAATCCAGCTCCCCGCAGGCGCCGCGCCCGAATTCGTCGTACGCAGCCGCCGTCCCGGCGATCGCTTCCAGCCCCTCGGCTGGCCCGCACCGGCCAAGCTCAAGGACTTCCTCATCAACCGCAAGGTCCCGCGCGAGCGGCGGGACCTCCTGCCACTGGTCACGTGGAATGGAGAGATCGTGTGGATTCCGGGAGAGGGCGTTTCCGAGCGTTTCCGGACGACGGCCTCCGGCGACGGCGACGTCTATGTGCTATCCAGCAAGGTACAATCAGGCTCGTAAGTCGTGCAGCCGTCAGCGGATCAGATCGAAATCGTCTTCCCCGCCGAGGAGATCGCCCGGCGGATCGCCGCGCTCGGCGCGTCCATTCGCGCCGATGCCGGCAGAGCGCCCGTCTTCCTCCTCGGCATCCTGAAGGGCACTTCCTGCTTCCTGGCCGATCTCATGCGGGCCATCGACGGCGCCGTCGGCTATAGCTTCATCGACGTCGTCCGCGACATCGCCGACACCCAGGTGGCGGCGGCCATCGAGATCGACTTCCTCAACTGGATCTCCATTGCCGGAAAGAACGTCTACATCCTCAAGGACGTGGTGTCGACGGGAGTGATCGAGACGTACCTGATGACACAGCTCCGGCAGAAGAGCCCCGCCTCGCTCCGGCTCGTGGCCCTGCTGGACCGCCCCGACCTCCGTACCGTCGAGCTCGAAACCGACTACTACGCCTTCCGGGTCAGCGACGGCACGTTCGCAGGCTACGGCCTCGAGTTCGAGAACCGGTTCGGGAATCTGGCGTACATCGGCCGGGTGAAGTAGACAGGCCGCGAGAACCTGGTCCGCCGGAAAGCGTACGATAGGGAGTCCAGCGCGTGATGCCTGGCGCCGGCAGGGGTTTCCGGCCTGCGGCCCGCACCACCCCCGCAGGCACGGAAGAAACAACCCGATCGCACTCGTTACGCAAGCGTTATCGACGAATGGCACGGCTGAAGCACGGCCGACCGTTCGTGGAGGCAAATCGTTGAATTCCATGTTCAAGACCATACTCCTCTGGGTCGTCATCATTGTCCTGGTCATCCTGCTTTGGAATCTGTTCCAGAGCGGCACCAAGCCAAGTGAGGAGATTCCCTTCAGCACGTTCGTCGAGAGAGTGAACAACGGCACGGTCGACAACGTCACCATCAAAGGCACGGAAGTCACCGGCGAGTGGAAGGCCGCGACCCAGGGTGGACAGAAGAAGGCGTTCAAAACCAACGCTCCGACCACCTACTGGACGCCCCAGGAGGTCGATCTGCTGCGCGCCAAGGGCGTCCAGCAGGTGAAGTTCGAAGATCCCCATGAGCCGGCGCTCCTCACCGCCCTGGTGACCTGGGCGCCGATCCTGTTCCTCATCGGCCTGTGGATCTTCTTCATGAGACAGATGCAGGCCGGCGGCAACAAGGCACTGTCGTTTGGCAAGTCGAAGGCCAAGCTCCTCTCGGGCAACGCCAAGAAGGTGACGTTCAAAGACGTGGCCGGCGTGGACGAGGCAAAGGTGGAGCTGCACGAGATCATCGAGTTCCTCAAGGAGCCGCAGAAATTCACGAAGCTCGGCGGCAAGATCCCGAAGGGCGTGCTCCTGATGGGACCGCCGGGCACGGGCAAGACCCTCCTGGCGCGGGCCATCGCCGGCGAGGCCAATGCCCCGTTCTTCTCCATCTCCGGCTCCGACTTCGTGGAGATGTTCGTCGGCGTGGGCGCTTCGCGCGTGCGCGATCTCTTCGAGCAGGGCAAGAAGAACGCGCCTTGCATCATCTTCATCGACGAGATCGACGCCGTCGGCCGTCACCGCGGTGCGGGCCTGGGCGGCGGTCACGATGAGCGCGAACAGACGCTGAACCAGCTCCTCGTGGAGATGGACGGCTTCGAGTCGAACGACGGCGTCATCCTCGTCGCGGCCACGAACCGCCCGGACGTGCTGGATCCGGCCCTCCTCCGCCCCGGCCGCTTCGACCGGCGCGTGGTGGTGGACCTGCCCGACCTGAAGGGCCGCGAAGGCATCCTGCGCGTCCACACCCGCAACATCCCGCTGGCCGAAGACGTCGACGCCAGCGTCGTGGCCCGCGGAACGCCCGGGTTCAGCGGCGCCGACCTGGCCAACCTCGTGAACGAGGCCGCCCTCAACGCGGCGCGGTACGACAAGAAGAAAGTGCAGATGGTCGACTTCGAGTTCGCCAAGGACAAAGTCCTCATGGGCGTCGAGCGGAAGTCGATGGTGATGAGCGATCACGAGAAGCGCAATACGGCCTATCACGAGGCCGGTCACACCATCGTAGCGGCCATCATTCCGGCCGCCGACCCGCTGCACAAGGTCACCATCATTCCCCGCGGACGGGCTCTCGGCGTCACGCAGCAGCTTCCGGTCGAGGACAAGTATTCGTACTCGAAGCGCTACCTCGACGCCCGCCTGGCCGTGATGATGGGCGGACGCATCGCCGAGGAGATCTTCCTCGGCGAGCTCACCACGGGCGCGGGCAATGACATCGAACGTGCCACCGCCACGGCCCGCCGCATGGTCTGCGAGTGGGGCATGTCCGACCTCGGTCCTGCCACCTTCGGCAAGAAGGAAGAGGCCATCTTCCTCGGCCGTGAGTTCGCGCAGCACCAGGATTACTCGGAGGCGACGGCCATCGAGATCGACCGCGAAGTGCGCCGGATCCTGGAGAAGGCCTACAAGACCGCCACCGACATCATCAGCTCCAACAAGACCGCGCTCGACAAGATCGCCCGCAAGCTCCTGGAGCGCGAGACGCTCGAGGGATGGGAAGTCAACCAGATCCTCGTCGAGGAGACCGGCATCGACTACCTGAAGATGAAGGAGTACTACCCCGAGGAGAGCGGCGAGAAGATGACCATCGCGCCGGGCTCCGGCCCCTCCACGGACGTACAGACCCCGATCGCTCCGCCGCCGGGTGCCACGGTACCGAACCGCGAGAGCTGACCGGTTACACAATCGGTTACACAATGCCCAACAAACAGGAGCCGCGCCGACCACGGGCGCGGCTCTTCGTTTTTGCACGCCGGAATCGTGCTACGGTCCGCGCATGTCCAATCCTGACGTCGCATCCATCGACAATCTGATGAAGGCCATCTACGACTGCGTGACCGTGGCGCCCGGCGCACCGCGGCAGTGGGACCGCGAGCGAGCGCTGTACCGGGACGGCGCCGTGCTCGTCGCCGACAGGCCCGCCGGCATGACGCAGTTCACCCTCGAGGAGTGGATCGCCGGGGCCGACCCGATCCTGGCGCAGGGATTCGTGGAGCGCGAGATCGCGCGCCGGGAGTGGCACTTCGGGCGCATCGCGCACGTCCTCAGCGCGTACGAGGCGCGCCTCACACCCGATTCGCCGGTGCTCAAGCGCGGCATCAACAGCCTGCAGCTCATCCACGAGGACGGCCGCTGGTCGATCGCCAGCATCGTCTGGGACAACGAACGGCCGGACAATCCGATGCCGGCGGATTTGCTGCCGCCGGCGTGACGTTCGTTCGCCCGACGACGACCTTCAGGTTGCGGAGGGCGTTGCGTCCATTGAACGCAGACGGCGCGCCTAGGCGGGCAGCCACGGCGCGAATGCCGCGAGCACCTCGGGGTCGCCGGTGACCGGCCTGCGCGAGGCCCTGTCGAGCCAGAGATGCGTCGACGTGCCGCTGGCGTGGAGGCGCTCGCCGCTGCCGTCGCGGAGCTCGTAGGCGAAGCGCATCATCCGGCTGCCCGCCGAGGCGACGGACGTGCGGATCACCACTTCGTCATCGTAAAGGTACGGAGTGCGGTAACGACAGGTCACCTCCGTGACGACGAGCAGGAGGCCGCGGCGCTCGATCTCGGCGTACGGGAAGCCGGTCTGGCGGCAGAGATCGGTGCGCCCGATCTCGAACCAGACGATGTAGTTGGAGTGATGGGCGATGCCCATCTGATCCGTGTCCTTGTAACGAACGCGTGTACGGCTTTCCGCGGAACGCAAGCGGAGTGAGCCTAACACGGCAGCGTATTTGCTCAGGCCGTATAATGATGTCTACGAGAATCCGACGGCGTCCGAGTCCGATTTCCGAGATCGCACAGGCGGCAGCGGGACCGTTGCTGATTGGTGGTCTCACCCTCTTCATGCTCGACGTCGCCCGTCGGGTCTTCCGCAGCAACCAGCTCTTCTGCCCCACCCGCGACCCGCTCATCGGCTGGAAGCCCGAGGATTACGGCATCCCGCGCGATCGCGTCGACGAGGTGTGGTTCGAGACCGCCGACGGAGAGATGCTGCACGGCTGGTATTGCCGCGCGGAGCACCCCATCGCCTCGGCGCTCTACTTCCACGGGAACACCGGCAATCTGACGAACACGGCGCATGTGATGCCGTACCTCATGGCGTCCGGCATCAGCGTGCTGACCTTCGACTACCGCGGCTTCGGGCGCAGCACCGGGCGGCCTTCGCTGTCGGGGATCGTCGCGGACGGCATCTCCGCGGCGCGCTTTCACGAGGACATCCGACCGAAGGACGTCCCTTCGATCCTCTACGGCTACTCCCTCGGCGGTGCGGTGGCGGCCCAGGTCATCCGGCACCATTCGTTCGACGGATTGATCCTGCAGTCGACCTTCACCAACCTGCCCGACATCGCCCGCGTGACCTTCCCCCGCATCCCCCTCCATCTCGTGGCGGGCGACTTCTTCGACACGCTCGCCGCGGTGCGCAAGCTGCGAGTCCCGCTGCTCGTCATTCACGGCAGCGCGGACGAGGTCTGCCCCCTGTGGATGGCGCGCAAGCTCCTCAACGGCGCGACGCACCCGTCCCGGGCCCTGCTGGTCGTCGAGGGCGGAATGCACAAAGACCTGTACGTTCGCGACTCCAGCGCGATCGTTCAGGCCGTCAACCGCTTCGCGAACAGCCTGCCGCACAGCGGCGAAGTATTCGACGACCCGGCCCCCATGGTCGACCGCTGGGTCGACGGCCTGTTCCGCTACCTGCGGCGCTCGCTGCGCCGCGCGTTCGTGCAGCATCCGGGATCGCTGCCGGCCGGACGGTGACGCACTCAACGAAGACGCTCCCGTGATAGTTTCCTTGCTCGTTGCTCGTTTGCTCACCATCCGGACGAGTAGAACAAAACACAAAACGAGAGGTCTGCATGCTGGCTGTCGTCAAGAGCGCTCCGCTCGACGGACGCGAGGGCACGGAAGTACGCGAGTGTCCGGTTCCGGTGCCCGGTCCTGACGAGGTGCTCATCCGCGTCGCCGCCGCCGCCATCTGCGGCACGGACAAGCACATCTACCACTGGGATCCTTCCATCCAGCACTCGGTCACGCCGCCCCGGATCTACGGCCACGAGTTCTGCGGCTTCATCGAGAAGTTCGGCGAGCGCGCCCAGCGCGAGAACTTCGCGGTGGGCGACTACGTCTCCGCGGAGATGCACGTGGTCTGCGGCGAATGCCCGCAGTGCCGCTCCGGCAACGGCCACGTCTGCCCGCGCACGAAGATCTACGGCCTGCACGAAGACGGAGCGTTCGCGGAGTTCGTGAAGGTACCGGCCACGAACGTGATCCGGCTCGGCTCCTACGTGCCGTTGCGCGTCGGCGCCTTTCTCGACGCGCTCGGCAACGCCGTGCACACCACGCAGATCGTCGACCTGGCCGGCAAGTCCGTGGCCATCACCGGCTTCGGCCCCATCGGCGCCATGGCCGCGGCCATCGCCGAGCACAGCGGCGCCAGCGTCGTGGTGGTCACGGACGTCAGCGATCACGCCCTGGAGACGGCCCGGCGGTGGGCCGCCTCGCGCGACTTCCGCAACCTGCACGCGTTCAACGTCCGCACGACGCCCGCCGCCGAAGTGAAGAAGGCGGTCGAAGCGCTGACGGATGGCGTCGGCGTCGACGTCGTCTGCGAGATGTCCGGCTCGTCCGCCGCCATCAATTTCGCCCTCGACATCGTCCGCATGGGCGGCACGCTGTCGCTTCTCGGCCTTCCCGCCGGGCACTCCGTCACCATCGACGACTACACTCGCAACGTCATCTTCAAGGGTGTGTCGATGCACGGCATCATCGGCCGGCGGATGTATTCGACGTGGCAGCGCATGCTGGCCCTGCTCCGCTCCGGCCTCGACGTGGAGTGGGTCGTGCAGGCGACCTACGATTCTTTGCAGGACTTTCACGACGGAATGGGCCGATTCGATCGACACGAGGCGCTGAAGGTGGTCTTCTTTCCCGAGGGAGAGAAGGCGGCGGAAGCGAGACTTCGGCGGTAGCGGTTGTAGTGCTTTTACGGAGTGATGACTGAGTCGCGGCTGGATCGTTCCGGAGTGAGGTCCGGCCCTCTCAACACGGCATGGCGAAACGCATCGGCATTCTGACCGGCGGCGGTGACGTCCCGGGTCTCAACGCAGCGATCAAGTCCTTCGTCTATCGCATGGAGGACACCGTCGAGATCGTCGGTCTTCGCCGCGGCTGGGCCTCGCTCGTCTCGATTGTCCCGGATCCGGCAGCGGACAACTCCGCGTGGATCATGCCGCTGAACCGCGCCAACACGCGGACGATCGACCGCTCCGGCGGCACGATCCTGCATACCTCGCGCGTGAATCCCTCCATCAGCAAGGGAGAGCACGTCCCTGCCCACTGGCGCGGCCAGATGGGAGCGCCGGACGAGCAGGGCCGCTATGACCTCACCCATGCCGCGCTGCGCACGATCGAGTACCTGGAGCTCGACGCCCTCGTGGCACTTGGCGGCGACGGGACGCTGACGTTCGCGCGGCGCCTGCACGCCGAGGGCGTGCCCGTCATCGCCATTCCGAAGACGATGGACAACGACGTCTTCGGCACCGACTACTGCCTCGGCTTCTCCACCGCCGTCACCCGCTCGGTGATGTTCATCAACGACCTGCGCACGGGAGCCGGCTCCCACGAGCGCTTTCTCGTCGTCGAGCTCTTCGGGCGCTACTCCGGCGAGACCTGCCTGCTGGCCTCGTACCTGGCCGGCGCCGACCGCGCCATCATCGCCGAGGTGCCCTTCGATTCCGAGCGGCTCTACGAGATGCTGGCCCGCGACAAGGCCGAGAACCCCAGCAACTACGCCGTCGTGGCCATTTCCGAGGGAGCGCACATGATCGGCGGCGGGACGATCGAGAGCGGCGAAGCCGACGCCTACGGCAACCGCAAGCTCGGCGGCATCGGCGGCTTCCTCTCCGACTACCTCGAGACGCGGAGCCGCGACAAGGTCATCTACCAGCGTCTCGCCTACCTCATGCGCAGCGGCGCACCCGACTCGCTCGATCAACTGGTGGCCAACAACTACGGCAGCCTGGCCGCCGACCTCCTGCGCCGCGGCGACGTGGGACGGATGGTCTCCGTCGTCGACGGCCGCTATACCTCCGTCCCCGTGGAAGTGGGCGGCGAGTCGAAAAAGCGGGTCGACGTGAGGCGCTTCTACGACCCCGAGGAGTACCGGCCGAAGGTCGCCGAGGTCATGGGGATGCCGATGTTTCTGCATTGACGGGCGAGCGGGAGGCGGCGAGCGGCGAGCGGGAAAACGGACGACAAGCTGCGGCGAACCGGTACGAGCCTCTTCCTCTTCGTCGTACTACTTGCACTGACGGGCGAGCGGGAGGCGGCGAGCGGCGAGCGGGAAAACGGAACACGACGCTGGGCGGGACACCCATCCCGCTCGCCGTTCGCCGTCACCCGCTCGCCCCTACTGCACCTGCGTCGCGAAGTCGGCCTCGAACGTGAACGTCATCGTGTTGGTGGTGACCCTCTTCGACGAGACGGCGCCGGAGAGGATGTTGCGATCGGCGCCCCTCTGGCGCTTGAAGTGGTACTCCGGCACGTTCTCGAAGTAACCGCCGTCAAAGGTGCCGGCGGAGTGCTGGACGACCACGTGGGAGACGTCGTCATTCTTGCCGGTGATGCAGACCACGATGCCCAGGATGCCCTCGGGGAAGTTGTAGTCGACGTCTTCGAGCTTGGTGTTTTCCGGGAGGGGCTTGTCGGTGAGGATGATCTTGGTATCGCTGTTGCGGTTGGTGAGCTGGTTCTTCTGGTGGTCGACGGCGTAAGCATACGTGAGCGGGATGCGCGTACCGTCGATCGTCAGGCTTCCCTCGGCGCGGCCGAGGTCCACTGCGAGCGCGGGCAGGGCAAGCAGGAACAAAACCAGGACCACCGCGAATTGCCGCATGATCACTCCCCCCAGTTGTTCGGTAACGGGAGTGTAACACGCGCCCGCAACGCGAATTGTGCAGGTCCGAGTGCGACGATCCTCGGATGAAGGCCGATACCGAGGGACGGCGGCTGCTCCGGCGTAAGGCGCGCCCGGGGGTTCATCCGGAGCCGGTTCAACTTCAACTCCGAGGTTTGAAAAGTTCATCGTCCGACGGTGTATGGCGAGCCCAGCCGGAGCAATCCGCACCGCGGCGACTCATTCTCGATTAAGAACGGATCGACGCTCCATTTTAGGTGGTATGGATTCATCGCGGCCGCTCCTCTCCATCATTAACACGTGCCCGCCTTCCGTCTCAGCCTCGCGACCGGCGGATTTGCGTCTGCGCGCGCACCGCCGCGACTGACCGGCGCCAGTGCTTCGCCGCTGGCGTGAGAGCTGTCCCGTCTCTATCTCTCCCACACACACCGGTTAAAGGAGGAGGAACCAATGACCCGACGTGTGGTGTACACAGGATTCGTATGTCTGCTCGTCGCCGCGATGCCGGCGTTTGCGCAGACCGACCCCGGAGTCCGCGGCGGAGGTGCTGCCGCGGGAGGCCCGCTGGCCTCGGTCGCCGCGAACAACCCGGTGACCATTCTCAACTTCTTCAACGACGGCCAGAGCCGCTTCCAGGAGATCGACTCCGTCTCGGGAACGATCGCCGGAGAAGAGGGCGTCGGCCTCGGCCCACGCTTCAACTCGCGCAGTTGCGCGGCCTGTCACGCCCAGCCGGCGGTCGGCGGTACGGCGCCCGCCACCAATCCGCAGGTTGCCGACGCCACGGCCCACGGCGCACAGAACACCGTACCGTCGTTCATCACCAGCACCGGGCCGGTGCGCGAGGCCCGCTTCATCTTCTTCACCGGCAGCAACGGCCTGCCGGATCCAAACCAGCCGAACGGCGGTGTGGAGGATCTCTACACGATCGCCGGCCGGACGGACGCGCCCACCTGCTCGACCGCGCTGATTCAGCAGCCGGGGTTTGCCACCCAACTGGCGAACAACAACGTCATCTTCCGCATCCCCACCCCCACCTTTGGTGCGGGACTGATCGAGAACGTCGACGAGCTCACACTGCTGAACAACCAGGCTGCCCAGTCCGGGAACAGCTTCGGCATCTCGGGAACGTTCAACCACAATGGGAACGACGGCACGATCAGCCGCTTCGGCTGGAAGGCCCAGAACAAGTCGCTGGTGATCTTCGCGGGCGAGGCCTACAACGTCGAGCAGGGCGTGAGCAACGAGCTGTTCACCCAGGAACGCCCGCTGCCCGGCGAGGACCAGGGCCGCAACGGTTTCCGCGGTCTGCCGGTGCAGTGCCGGATCAATCCTACGCCGGAGGACCACACTAACTTCAATACGACGTCGACGGGCACTCTGAGCGACACGGTCGGCTTCGCCATGTTCATGCGCCTCCTCGCTCCGCCGACGCCCAGCACCACCACGCCCGGCGGGTCGGCCTCGATCAACAACGGCCGCAGCCTGTTCAACGCCATCGGCTGCAATGTCTGCCACACGCCGTCGCTGACCACGAGCCCGTCCTCCCTCACTTCGAGCCTCGGCAACGCCACGGCGAACCTCTTCAGCGATCTCGAGATTCATCACATGGGCACGACCCTCGCCGACAACGTGTCGCAGGGCGGAGCCGGCGGCGATCAGTTCCGTTCGGCGCCTCTGTGGGGTCTCGGGCAGCGCATCTTCTTCCTGCATGACGGCCGGACCAAGGACCTCGTGGCCGCCATCCGCGCCCATAACGCCAACGGCTCCGAGGCCAACGGCCCCTCGTACAACTTCTTCGTCAACCTCAGTACCGGCCAGCAACAGGACATCCTCAACTTCCTGCGATCTCTCTGACCGCTTCTCTCTCCCACCCCGGACGGCGGGCCGCCGGACGCAGTGTCCGGCGGCCTGCATGGAGGTGATGAATGCTGCACCGAACGTTGTTGCTCCCGCTCCTGTTGTTCTGCACGATGCCCGCAGCCGGGCAGCTCCTGCCGCAGAAACCTGGGGCGCTCCCGACGGGAGTGATCCTCGTGAAAGGAGCCGTCCCCAGCGCCAGCGACCGCACGACCGCCGTCCCGGAGGACGGCGGCGTTACGGACCATGCCTATCGCAATCGTTACTTCGGCATGACCTGGCCCCTTCCCGACGGCTGGAGCGAGCAGGTGAAGGGTCCCCCGCCGTCGGACAGCGGCCAGTACGTCCTGGCCGAACTGGCCGCGCAGGGCAAGGGAACGATCTTCGTCACCGCCCAGGATCTCTTCTTCGGTACCGGGCCCGCTGGCAACTCCCTGGAGATGATCGAGTACACCCGTGCGCACCTGGCGACGTTCTACGACGTGGAGCGCCCTCCGGCGGAGGTGATGCTGAACGGACGCCGCTTCGCACGGTTCGACTACCGCTCCAGCGCCGCCGGTCTGCACTGGTACGTCGTGGCGACGCAGGTCCGCTGCCATCTCGTTCAGTTCGTGTACACGGGCCGCGACCCGAAGGTCCTCGAAGCGCTCGTCAGTGATCTCGAGAAGGCCCGCTTCGGTGACGACGCCGCCGCCCCGCAGTGCATCGCCAACTACGCCGCGGGCGCGAGTGTCCTCGCGCACACCGATCCCGTTCCCTACGCGCAGAAATACAACCCCATCCCCGTGCGCCTGATCATCGGCACGGACGGCAAGGTGCGGCACGTCCACGTCCTCAGCGCCTTCCCCGACCAGGCCAAGAGCATTACCGACGCCCTCCTGCAGTGGCGCTTCAAGCCGCGCGACCGCGAGGTGGAGACGGGAATCCTGTTCGGAGGGAACGGAAGGGAACCGACGCCCAACGCCGCGCCGCCGCTGGGCAGTCAGTGACCTACTTCTTCATCCCCTTCCTCGCGCGCAGCACCAGGTGCACCGGGCAACCGGTGAGACCCAGCGCATCGCGGAACTGGTTCTCCAGGTAGCGGCGGTAGGAGAAGTGCAGGGGGGCATCCATGTTCGAGAAGAGGGCGAACGTGGGAGGACCGTTCTTCAGTTGGGTGACGTAATAGAAGCGGCGCGGGCGGCCCCGCAGGGCGGGAGGCTGGTGTCCGGAGGTAGCACGCTCGAGGATGGCGTTCAGTTCCGAGGTCCGGAAGCGGGCACGGTAGCGCTCGACGATCGTGTCGATCTTTGCGAAGATCCTGTCGACGCGGCGGCCGCTCTTCGCGGAGATGAACTCCAGCGGCGCATAGGAGAGAAACTTCAGCCGGAAGCGGACGAGGTCCTCGAACTTCTTCGCGTCGTCCTGGGCGTGCTCCCCGACGTCCCACTTGTTGACCAGGATCAGGGCCGCCTTCCCGGCCTCCTCCGCATATCCAGCCACGGTGGCGTCCTGCGCCGTCGGTCCCTCCGTGGCGTCCATCATCACCAGGGCGATCTCGCAACGGTCGATCGCTTTCCGTGCCGAGATGACCGCCAGCTTCTCCGCTTCATCGAGGGTCTTCCCCTTCCGGCGGATACCGGCCGTGTCGATGATGAGGTAGCGCCGGCCGTCGCGCACGATCTCGGAGTCGATGGCGTCGCGCGTCGTCCCGGAGATCGGAGAGACCACGGCGCGCTCGTCGTTCGTCAGGCGGTTGAGGAGCGACGACTTGCCGACGTTCGGACGGCCGATGATGGCCACCCGGATCGGCGCGCCGGCCTCCTCGTCTTCACTCTCCTCCCCTGCCGCCGATTCCGCCGGTACGATCTCGCCCACGGCGTCGAGCAGATCGTCGATGCCGGCGCCGTGCTCCGCGGAGACGGGGAAGAGCCGTTCGAAGCCGAGCTCGTAGAACTCCGGCACGCTCTCATCCGCGTCGCGGCGGTCGACTTTGTTGACGACGAGCAGCGTGCGCGCCGCATCCGCCCGCAGGTCCTGGGCGATGTCGCGGTCCTCGGCCATCACACCGCTCGAGCCGTCGACGACGAAGAGGATGAGGTCCGCCTCCTCGACGGCGCGCCGGGCCTGGGCCTTGATCTCCGGCGCATACGCCGACATCGGCGAGTCGCCATACTCGAGCCCGCCTGTATCGGTCAGCTCGAAGCGGCGCCCGTCGTCGAGCTCCACGGTGTCCGTCAGCCGGTCACGGGTCATCCCGGGCAGGTCGTGAATCAGCGCGCGGCGTTTCCCCGCCAGGCGGTTGAAGAGCGTCGACTTGCCGACGTTCGGCCGGCCGACGATGACGATGTGTTGCAAGGACTTGGACATTTTCGTGGTTCGAGGCGAGCGGGATATGGCGGGCGGCGAGCGGGGCGCAGCCGGTGTTTCCCGCTCGCCGCTCGCCGCATCCCGCTCGCCGTTCAGATCAACGCCCTCTCGATCGCGTCCGTCAGTTTGCTGAACTCGACCGGTTTCGGAAAGACCGCGAAGGCATCTCGATCGCTGTGGGAACGCTTCCAGAGGTCCGCCAGCGCGGAGACGACGATGACCCGCGGCTTGCGTGGAAGGCTCTGGAGGGCCAGGAAGACGTCGTTCCCGCCCACGGCGCCGATCATCAGGTCGAGGATGAGCAGGTCGTAGTCGGCCATGGCCAGCTTGGTGATGGCCGTGTCGCCGTCTTCCGCCCCGTCCACCGTCCAGCCGCGGGTTCGCAGCCGCTGGATGAGGATCTCGCGGATTCGCGGGTCGTCGTCGACCACCAGAATGTGCTTCGAGTCAGTCACTTGAGGCATGCAAGCTGCTAGAATAAAGCCCTCGATGTCAAACCGCGCTCAGAACCATTGCCGCCTCTGCGGCGCCCGGGTGGACGAGAGCCAGCTCCGGCGCAGTCTCTGCCCGGTATGCGACGAATATGCGCAGCACGTCGCCCTGCAGAGCAACAAGGGGCTGGAGAACATCATGGGCGACCTGCAGAACGGCCCGATGTTCCGCGCCGCCTCGAAGAACGGCCACTGATCCGACGGGCGAGCGGGTGTTGGCGAACGGCGAGCGGCAAACCGGCCGGGACCAATCGGCACTTGCCGACTGCATTCGGACGCGCCGCCTGCAGCATCCCGACAGCCACACTTCGCCCCTCGCGCCTGCCTTTCCCGCCCGCCGCACCCCGCTCGCCATTCAGAACTCGAACCCGAACATCGGCACGAACAGGTAGGCGATCCAGAAGAGCAGTGCCCCGGCCGCCGTGTTGAAGAAATTCAGCGCCCCGTTCGGGATCACGCTTCCGTGCCGCCGGTTCCAGCTTCCGGCAATGCTTTCGAGGTACGACCCCAGAAACGCCGCCAGGGTGATGGCCACGACGACCCTCGTCCGGGCGATCACCACCGTCCCGAGGAAGCCGGGCCGCAGGCCGCGCACGAGCGTGGCCACCGCGGCCAGCGCCACGATCAGTCCTCCGAGGAGTCCCGCCGCGGTTCCCTCCACCGACACGGCCCCCTCGGTGCCGCGCTCCACGGGGCGGAACGTCAGCGGCAGGAAGGTCCGCCGCCCGATGAGCTGGCCAACCTCCGAGGCCGTGGTGTCGGCCGTTGCCGTCGCCAGGGCCGCGATGCCCATGCAAAGCGGCACCAGTCCCAGGCCGCGCCCGTGCGCGACGGCGCAGATCGCCGCCACCCCGACGTTGGCGAAAGCGTGGGCGGCTCCGCGCCGTCCGTCCTTCTCCTGCGCCAGGCCGGCCGCGGCTTTCCTGCGATAACCGATCTTCGTGAAGAACGTGCCGAGGATGAAGAACGCCAAGAGGGCGACGTAGAGCGCCGGCCCGCCGCCGATGATGAGGATCGTGCCGAGGAGCCATCCCACCACGAGGCCGGAGAGGTCGACGCCCTTTGCCAGATAGCCGGCGATGGCAAGGACGGTATTCAAGGCGATCCAGCCCCAGAGGATCCGCGGCGGACCGGGAGGTGCGAATGGCGCGAGGCCGAGAGTGCCCAGCGCCGCGGCGGCGGCCAGCGGCACCACGATGTTGTCGTCGACGCCGAGCGGCAGGCTCTCGGCGATGGCCGCGCTCAGCGTCGCCACGACGATGGTAAGGCTCAGCGGCTGGACGGCGCCGAACAGCGCCGCAATGGCGAAGCTCGCCGCGCCGCCCGCGAGGAGAAACCCGAGGAACCCGCCCCAGCTCTTGGCGCGGTTCCACGGCAGCGGTGCCAGCGGCAAGGTCCAGCCGATCAGTGTGGCCATGCCGTCGCCGAACGCCAGCAGGACCCAGCCAATCGCCGCCAGCTCGATGTGCCAGTTGAAGGCCACGATCAGCACGCCCACCGCCACCGGGTAGATGACGATGCCGAAGTCCCAGCCGCGCTCGTGCCGGGCCACGGCCTTGCCGACGAGCCGGTGGAGAAGCAGCCAGTTCCCGAAGGCTGCCACGGCACAGATCAGCGCCGCATACCGCCACGGCACGAACTTCAGCAGAATCGCGCCGAAGCCGATGCCGATGTGGAGGAACTTTCTGAGAGTCTCGTTGGTTTCGTGCATGTTCCGGGCAGATCGATCAGCGAATCAGCGACCAGCGTATGAATGACAAGCGAATCAGTGACTAAGCGAATCAGCGACTAAGCGAATAAGCGAAATGAAGTGGATCATACTTCTGCCTTCGGTTTTCCGCCCTCTGCCCTCTAGAATACCCGCGGCCAAATGACTGACACGCCAACCACTTCTCCGCTCCTTTCCGTCGTGATCCCCTGCTACAACGAGCGGGCCACCGTGGCGGAGCTTCTCCGCCGGGTCCAGGCCATCCCCCTCGACAAGGAGATCATCGTCATCGATGACAAGTCGAGCGACGGCTCGAAGGACATCGTAGCCGGCCTCGCCCAGAAGTGGCCGGAGATCCGTCACATCCTCCAGCCCTTCAACCAGGGCAAGGGCGCGGCCATTCGCCACGGCATCGAACAAGCGCGCGGCGAGATCGTCATCATCCAGGACGCCGACCTCGAGTACGACCCCGAGGAGTATCCGAAGCTCATCCAGCCCATTCTCGACGGGCACGCCGACGTCGTCTTCGGCTCCCGGTTCTCCGGTCACCCCCGCCGGGTCATGCTCTACTGGCACCGCCTCGGCAACGCGTTCCTCACCTTCCTCTCCAACGCCACCACGAACCTCGACCTCACCGACATGGAGACCTGCTACAAGGTCTTCCGCCGCGAGGTCATCCAGTCGATCAAGCTGAAGTCCAACCGCTTCGGCATCGAACCGGAGGTCACGGCCAAGGTCGCGCGGCGCGGCTATCGGATCTATGAAGTCCCCATCTCCTACTACGGACGCGAGTATTGGGAGGGGAAGAAGATCAACTGGAAGGACGGCTTCAGCGCGCTCTGGACCATCCTCAAGCACGGCTTCTTCGACGATCACGACAGCGAGCCGGCCACGTACGCTACCATCCGCCGTCTCGATTCGCTGAAGCGGTACAACAAATGGATATGGGAGCGCGTGCAGCCGTTCGTCGGGCAGCGCGTGCTGGAGGCGGGGGCCGGCTCCGGGACGATGACGCGCTTCCTCTACGGCCGCGAGCTGGTCGTGGCCGCGGACAACGAGACGCCGTACGTCCATCGCCTGCGCAACCGCTTCCGCCGCAACCCGGGCATCACCGTCGATACGCTGAATCTCGACAGCGACGCCGCGCTGGAGCTGTCGAAGTACCAGCTCGACACCGTCACGCTCATCAACGTTCTGGAGCACACCAAAGACGACGCGGCCGCCCTGCGCCGCGTCTTCGGACTCCTGCAGCCGGGCGGGCGGACGATCGTCTTCGTGCCGGCGGGCAAATCGCTCTTCGGGACGCTGGACAAGGGCGTGGGTCACGAGCGGCGCTACGAGCGCGACGAACTGGTCAACTTGTTGACCGAGGCCGGGTTCAGTGTCGAGCACGTGAGCTGGCAGAACCGCGTGGCCCGGTGGGCCTGGTGGCTCAATTCGAAAGTTCTGAAGCGCCAGGCCCTTCCGGGCGCGCAGTCGAAAGTCTTCGACCGGCTGGTGCCGCTGCTGAAAGCGTTCGAGGGCGACCAGCCGTCGAGCGGACTGTCGCTGATCGCCGTCGGGCGGAAGCCGGGCGGACTGCCGTCCGAGGCCACCGTGCCGGCCGATGCGTCGGCCATGCCGGCAGCGCCGGCCCACGTCACCTCGTGAAGCGCGCCGCCCTGATCCTCGCCGGCGGCGCCGGAACGCGCCTGCGCCCGCTCTCCTCGGACGACCTGCCGAAGCAGTTCCTCCGCCTGTGGCACGGCCGCTCGCTCATGGAGCTGACCTTCGACCGCGTGGCGCGCGTCGTCCCGCCGGAGGCGATCTTCATCTCCACGAATGAGCGCTACCGCGCACTCTGCCGCGAGCACCTGCCGCAAGTCGCCGAAGCGAACGTCCTCACCGAGCCGGCACGCCGCAACACCGCGCCTGCCATCGCCCTCTCCTGTTTCACCATCGCCTCGCGACTCGGCGAAGACACCGTCATCTCCGCCCTCGCCTCCGATCACTTCATCGCCGACGAGCCGGAGTTCGCCCGCATCCTCGACCGCGCCTATGTCTTCGCCGGCACGCACGACACCCTCGTCACCATCGGCATCGAGCCGACCGAGCCGCACACCGGCTTCGGCTACCTCGAGCTCGGCCCGCCGGTCGAAGACGGCTTCCGGCAGCTCATCCGCTTCACTGAAAAACCGCCGCGCGCGCGCGCCGAGGAGTTTCTGCGCGCCGGCAACTACGCCTGGAACGCCAGCATGTTCCTCTGGCGGGCCGGCCTCTTCCGGCGCGAGCTCGCCGCCGCCGCCCCCGAGATTGCCGCCGTGACGTACCAGACCTACGACTCGATGCCGAACATCTCCATCGACTACGCCCTCATGGAGAAGACCGCCAACGTCGTCACCATCCGCGGCGACTTCGGCTGGAGCGATGTCGGCTCCTGGCAAGCGCTGCGCGCCTCGGGGGCGGAGATTCCGGAAGGCGTGCAGCCAGAGGAATGAGTCACTGCAAGAGTCTGCCCTTCTGACCGTGAGCAGAAGCTCGGACCCCAGTCTCCAGCTCTTGCACCAGGTCCGGCGTAACTGCACCATGGTCCGGCGCAACTGCCCCGCGGTCCGCACAACTGCCCCGCGGTCCGCACAACTGCCCCGCGGTCCGGCGCAACTGCCCCGCGGTCCGGCGTAACTGCCCCGCGGCCCGGCGCAACTGCCCCGCGGTCCGGCGCAACTGCGTCTAGCGTCCGTTCCGGAGGACAGTCGCCGTGAGCACACAGCAATCGCCGCTCGCACGTGCCGGCCGGACTGGCAGGGCCGCTCGCACGTGCCGGCCGGACTGGCAGGGCCGGTACCAGCCTTTGCGCCGTAAGAGACGCCGGAAAGCAAGATACACGCACCTTGCCATTACGCTCCGTTACCGCCTACATTGTTCGTGCGACGACCCCATGTCTGCACTGGCCCCTCTTGCCCCTGCTGAGTACCAGCTCCTCGTCGCCGACGAGTTTCAGTCGAAACCAGTCCTCGTCCCCGATCCACCGTCCGTAGAATCACTTACAGCAGATGCCGTTCGCCAGCTTCGGGCCGGACTTGAGGCTTCGATCGCCGCCCGGCTGACCAGCGGTTCGGAGCTGATTCGGTCGCTCGAGCGCCGCCGCCGCGACGAGTCGCTCCCCACCGCCCTCGCCCCCCTCGACGCCCTCCTCGGCGGCGGTCTGGCCCGCGGCAAGGTGACCGGGATCGCCGGACGCGGCCTGCGCTTTTCGCTCGTCATGACCGCCCTCGCCGCCGCTACGTCGATCGGCGAAGCGGCGACGCTCATCGACGTTGGCGATCACTTCGACCCGCAGATCGGCGAAGCCTCCGGCATCGACCTGCGGCGCCTCCTCTGGGTACGGCCGAAGACGATGAAACAGGCCGCCGCTGCCGCCGAGATGCTCGCCGCCACCGGCTTCCAGCTCGTCGTCCTCGACGCCGGCCTGCCACCGCTGCGCGGACGCATCCCCGACGCCGGCTGGGTACGCCTGGCCCGTACCGCCGAAGCGCACGGCACGGCCATGCTCATCTCCGCCCCCTACACCCTCACCGGCACGACCTCCGAGGCCATGCTGGCGATGGGACGGCCGAGATCACGCTGGATCGGCACCGGCCGGGAGCCGCGCCTCCTGGCCGGCTTCGACGTGACCGTCCGCCTCGAAAAACACCGGCACAAACGGCCGGGAGAGACGGCGAGCCTCTCGTTCCGGATGGTTGAAGCAGTGCCCGAAACGAACGGAGCAAGTTCCTCGGCACTCAGCACTCAGCACTCAGGACCCGGCACTCGCTTCTCGGCACTCGGCACTCAGGACTCACGACACGCAGCCCCACATGCCTCATTACTCATGCCTCATGCCGGCTCGGCACTCGGCACTCAGCACTCACGACTCCCAGCCACACATGCCCCGTTACTCATGCCTCATGCCGACTCAACACTCGGTACTCAGCACTCACGACACGCAGCCACTCATGCCTCGTTACTCGTGCCTCATGCCGGCTCGGCACTCGGCACTCAGCACTCAGCACTTGCTTCAGAAGAGGCCGTGGCATGACGCGGATCGCCTGCTTCTTCGTCCCGCTCTTTCCGCTGGCGGCGCGGTTGCGGGCGGAGCCGGACCTGCGCGAGGAGGCGCTGGCCGTCGTCGAGGGCAGCGGATCGCACGTACACGTCGTCGCTGCCACGCGACGGGCGCGCAAGATGGCCATCCGCCCCGGCATGTCGCTCACCCAGGCGCGCTCCATCCTGCCGAAGCTCGTCGCGCGCAACCGCGATGCCGCCTGCGAGCAGACCGCCCAGGAAGCGCTGCTCGAAGTCGCCGAAACGTTCTCTCCCCGCATCGAAGACGCCGGCGATGGCGTCGTCTACTTCGACATCACGGGGATGGAGCGGCATTTTGCGGACGACGGCGAGCGGGAGGCGGAGAGCAGCGAGCGGAAGGCAGCGAGCGGTGAAGAGGCAGCCCCTTCCCGCCCGCCGCTCGCTGCTCCCCGCCCCCCCGGCCCCTCGTCCCGCCCGCCGCTCGCCGCAACCCGCTCGCCCGAAGAGCGCCTCGCTCATGCCGCCATCCGGGCCATGGACGTCATCGGCCTGCCGGGCCGGGTGGGCATCGCCGGCAGCAAGCTCGCGGCGCGGGTGGCGGCGGAGCTGCCGAAGTCGCCGGTGGTGGTGCCGGCGGGCGATGAGGAATCATTCCTCGCGCCCCTGCCGTTGGCGCGTCTCTCGCCCGAGCTGGAAGCGGCGGCCATGCTGCAGCGCTTCGGCCTGACGTCGATCGGCGAGCTGGCTCGCCTTCCCGAAGCGGACATCGCCAGCCGCCTCGGCGAGATCGGCCGCGCCCTGCACCGCGCCGCGCGCGGCATCGACCCCGAGCCGCTCATCCCGCGCGCCCTCCCGCCGGAGTTTCGCGAGGCCATGGAGACGGAGTGGCCGCTCGTGGCCATCGAGCCCTTCCTCTTCGTGGCCACGGCCGCGCTCGAGCGGATCGCCCACCGGATGGAACTGCAGGGCTTCGCCGCCAAGCGCATCGAGCTGACCCTCACCCTCGAACCGGACGGCTTCGACGCCCGCGGCATCGATCTCCCTGCGCCCACGCGCGACGTGAAGACGCTCCTGACGCTCATCCGCCTCGACCTCGAGCGCCGCCCGCCCGGCGCGCCCGTCACCGGCTTTGCCCTGACGGCCATCCCCGACCGCCCGCGCCGCGCGCAGCTCTCGCTCTTCGGCCCCTCCGCCGTCTCGCCGGAAAAACTGGCCACCACCATCGCCCGCCTCGTCTCGATGCTGGGCGACGGCCGCGTCGGCACGCCGGTGACCGTCGACGGCCACCTTCCCGAGCGCCATGCCATCGGTGCGTTCGACCCGCCTCCGCCGCCGTCCACGCGCGCCACGCCACCGGCCGGGCGGGGGGTGGTGGCGGTACGCGTCTTCCGGCCGCCCGTCCCCGTGGAAGTGCTCATGGACGGCGCGCGCATGGCATCCATCCGCGGCGAAGGGATCGACGGCTCCGTGCGCCATGCCTCCGGACCGTGGCACATCGAGGAAGGGTGGTGGCGCGGGGCCCCGGCAGCCCGTGAATACGTCGACGTCGAGCTCTTCGGCGACGGCATCTACCGCATGTATCGCGACGCCGCTGACTCAGGGTGGTGCGTGGATGCGCGGTTCGGTGCGTGAGAGCGTCCGGCTACACCCAACTCCTGACGCGCTCTTCAATGCGGTCGGGGCGTCTCCTACGCACGGGACTCACCAATCTTGTCGCATCGAGGGCTTCGAACACCCCGCTCCCATCTGCCAACATCTAAAATTTAGATCATCGTACGGCAGGGCAGCCATACGCACACGGCAGGCGAGCCAAAGCGGCGGCGCGCCGGAGCGCGCCGCCTGCATGGCTGTCACCGAGCGGAAGACTCAGCATGAGGAGCAGGGCCGCAACCGTGACGGCGAGCGAGACGAGCGAGGCGATCATGACTCCTCCAGTCCCGTTCTCGTCGTCTGGACTGCCGTTACGTGCGGGAACTGACCCTGAAGGAGCTGCACGACCTCCTGGTCAAAAGGGCCGGAGGGCAGTTTGGGGTAGCGCTGATTGTGGAGCCGCCACATGTGCGCGTACTTAATAAAGAGGGCGTTCACCTCGCGGAGCTTCCCTTCGGCGAGGTTTCTGGTACGTGCGAGGCGACGCTTGTGAAGCCCATGGGCCGCGACGAAGCCAAAGTACGCCTTGGCGTCCTGCGCCGTCCTGCCGCCGAAAAGGACGACGACGTGCGCGGCGAAGCTCACGATGCCAAGGAGGATGAAGATTGGGCCAGGCGCCTTGTTCCCAGAGACGATGGTCGCAGAGTCGGCGGAGAGGAAGGCAGCGATCGGCATCACCACTGCGACGAGAGCGCCGAGGAGGGTCCAGCCGACACGGCCGACGCCCGAGGCAAACGCGAAGTACTCGTCCTGTCGCGCCCGTTCGCACCTGGAGCAGACGTAGACCTCGACACCGATGAAGCATCCAGGCATCAGCCACTCCGCCGCCTGTGCGAGCGAGTCCGAAACGCCAAGGAGCGTCGCGGCGTACTGTGCGAGGGGGCCGAAGATGACGAGGTCGATTCCGTAGGCGCAGGCGAGCGCCGCAAGATGCATGGCG
>CAZYTO010000033.1:0-21880 GCA_964650405.1 uncultured Thermoanaerobaculia bacterium
GGACGTATAACGAACTGTGGTCAGTCTACCTTGGCGCCTTCCGAAACGTTCTGCCCCGCTGGTACGAGCACACGGTCGGCTACGCGCGTTGGTATTACGAAGGGTCGCGCTTCTCCCTGCTGCAACTCTTCTGGCCCGACCGCGACGGCCTCTTCCCGTGGGAGGCGAAGTGCAGCCGCGACGTCCAGCGACTGCAGCCCCGACTCTTCGAGAATGAGCCGAAGCTGGCCGGCGCGGAGTGGCTGGTCGAGGAGTAGGGCCGCGCGCCGCGCGCGGCGGTGACGGGGTGACGGGTACCGGGTACCGGCTACCGGCTCTGTTCCCCGTTACCTGTTACCCGCTACCTGTTACCCGTTACCCGCCTCCGTCAGGCCGCTCTCAGTGCGCGAACGACTGGAGTCTCCGTCCGTCTCGTCCGGGCGATCCTCAGCTCGGCCCAGAGTGCATTCGGTACCCAGCAGAGCCAGGAGACGATCCGGTAGGCGGGGGTGAATGCCTTGAAGGCCATGATCAGCAGCGGCAGCTCGATGCGCAGGGTCACGGCGGCGAAGAGGAGGGCGAAGCTGCGGATGATCCATTCGCGATGCGTGGCGACGTCGCCGGCGCGGATGGCAATCCAGGCCAGCGCGGTCGTCGTGATCAGGCCGAGGGCGAGGAGGCCGAAGCCGGCGTGCGTCCAGGCACCGCCGAAGGAGTAGAACGACATGTAGAGCCCCGCCGTGCCGGTGAGCAGTGCGGAAATGACGTACACCTTCCCCATCCGGCGATGCAGGGAGCGCCGCCGGACGAGCAGCGACCGCCGGAACTGGAACGGCCCGAGTGCCAAAGCGAGGCCGCCGAAAAGGACATGCGAGTAGATCCCCCACGGCCTCGCCTGAAACGACGCGGCAATGTTCGAAGGGAACATCCGGTCGCGCAGTACGAGGTACGAGAACGCATAGAGGGCGATCAGCGTCGCGGGGATGGCCATGAACCACCAGGCGAGGCCGGGGCGGGAGGGGTTGGCGTCGTGCGAGGGAATGGCGATCATGCTCGACTCTACGAACCAGGAGCGGGAGAGGACTCCACGTTCCTGCGCGTGTAGAACGAACGGAGAGGGCGAAGGTTTACAGGCCGCGCCAGGTCATTCAATGCTGCGAAGACCGCCGCGCAAGCATGCCTCGAGATCTGCCGATTCGAGATCAGGCAGTTCTTCGAGAATCTCTTCGGCGCTGAGGCCCGATGCAAAGAGATCAAGCACGTCGCTCACGCGAATACGCATGCCGCGAATGCAGGGGCGTCCCCCGCACTGTTCGGGGTCCACCGTGATTCGACTTGCGATCTCATTCACGAAAGTGAGTATACAGCGCGGTCGGTCGATGGTACGCCGCAGCCCCGGGAGGTGCGAATCCTCTCCCCGTATGCGAGGAGAGGATTCTCACTCTTACGCCGCCGTCCTCTTGTACGCCGCCGCATAGCGCTTTGAGGCGGCAGGGTCGGAGCTAACCTTGCGGATTTGCGCTTCGAACGTCGAGGCGGTCAGGCCGGCATCGGAGAGGATCCTGTCCGCATCCTTCGGATGGGCCTTGATCTTCGCTCCGAGCTCGCCGAGCTGCTCGGGTGTGAGCGAGGGGGCGGAGGCCGAGGCCACGCCGTTCGCGGTGTCGGTCGGGTTGTTGGAGCTGCCGGTGGCCGTTCCGTTCTGCTTGTTGCACGCCAGCGCCAAAGCCAGCATTGCGGCCAGCAGTGCGGCGAGGATCGTCGATTTCGTCATCACGTTCTTCATGGCTTACTCCTGTTCGTGATCTTTGTCCTGTCCGTGATCTTTCCCCTTGCCCTTGCCTTTGTCCTTGCCGTTACCGCCGTTCTGACCCGGAGGTACGGTGCCCTGCGGTGCGCGCCCCGGAGCCGCCTGCACCGCCGGCGTGGGTTGGGCCTGTGGCGGCGGGGGCTGGGGCACGATGGCAGGTTGCGACGGCGGGACCGTGGCGGCCAGCTCATGGCCGCGGCCGTGACCCTCGCCGTGACCGTGCTCCACGAACGCCGGCTGCGGGCCCGGAGCGATCATCTGCGGCTGCGGGGCCGGCGCGGCCGCGAACTGATGTCCGCGGCCGTGACCTTCGCCGTGACCGCGACCGTGCTCCACGAATGCCGGCTGCGGCGGGACTGCGAATTGCGGCTGCGGTGACGGCGCGGCGACGAATTCATGTCCGCGCCCGCGGCCGTTCCCGTGACCGTGACCATGCTCCGCGAACGCCGGCTGCGGCGGGACCGCGAATTGCGGTTGCGGCGCCGGAGCGGCAATGCGCTCACGCCCCCGCCCATGTCCATGGCCTTCCAAGACTTGAGGCGAGGCGATGCCTGGCGCGGCGAATTCCGGCCGGCCCGGCTGCACGCCGCCGTGCACGACCTGGGCTCCGGTCTGGTACCCGTACATCCGCTTCAGTTGACCCGGAGGTCCGCCGTGAGGATTGTTCTGCGCTTGAGCCAGCGCCGTGGCGTTCGGACTGGCGTTGAAGGCCGCCGAGCCCGGAACAGGCGCGGGAGCGAACGACGTCGACCCCGGTGCGACGAACGAGGTGGAGCCCGGCGCGGCTGCGAACGGCGTTCCGGCCGGTGCCACGAAGCGCGCGTTTCTCCCTTCCCCACGGACCCAGGTGCGCGCCGGCAAACCGTACGCGGGCAACTGCTGGTCGATGGCGGCGACGAGGGCCGGGCCGGTGACGCCCTGGGCCACCTGCGTCTGCACGAACGGCACGAACTGCGGCTGCGCGACGGGCGCGTACTGGACGACTTCAACGAACTGCGCCGGCGGGACCCAGGCGTCATTCAGCGCGGTACAGAACGTGGCCAGCCGCTCCTCGGGAACGTACCCGAAGTCGTCGACGTAGGCGACGGCCAGCGGCATGTCGATCAGGAGCAGGGGAGCAGGGGCGTATTCCCGAAGGCGGGGGATGATGACCGTCGGGAGGTAGTCGTATTCGTGGTGGATGATGTAAGGATCGCTGACGTAGTCGTCGGCCGAGACGTAGTAACGGTCGGTCAGGCGCCGCGCCAGAACGCGCCCGAGCGCATCGCCGCGGATGCCGCGGCTTCGTTGCTCGCGCACGTACGAGACGAGCGTCGGTTGCTGCACGAGCGCCGGCCCGACCAGGGCTACTGGTGTATAGCGGAGCTCCTGGCAGAAGACCTGCGGGGACACATCCGCTTCATTGAGCGTAGCGCAGAGGCTCGCCAGTTGTACGATATCGACTCCATCGAGGCTTGCCACCGCATCGACGGCCAGCGGCATGGAGATGTAGGCCGGCAGTTCGACGCTCTGCCCCCTTGCCGGGACCGGCAGGAGCATGAGCAGCAGCACCGCTGCAAGTGCCATTTTTCTCATGGCTCAGCCCTCCTTCTGGAGGGGTTACTTGTGCAAGGGGAGTGCGCGAATTGGCGAGCGGGAGGGGACGAACAGCGAGCGGGTTGCACCCGCTATCTCCTGTTCGCGCTTGTCCTTCGCCGTGGCCGAGTTGCTGGGGTTGCTCTGTGGTTGTCGCGGACTGATCTCTGCGGCGGGAAACGCGTCCCATGGTCAAGACGGTCCGCTCCGCTCAATGCTCTCCGTCGTACCAATACTTCGTGTTCACGGCCCACGAGCTCTTCGGATAGCGCGCGTGCAGGAGTTTGAAGGCGGCGGCTGCGGCGGAACGCGTCTGGGGATCGGGGCAGGCCCATCTCGTGGTCTTGATGGCCTTCGACATGGCCTCGGGGATGCGCAGGTCATTGGGATTGGCGTTCGACCAGGCAACGACGCCGCGCAGGAGGTACGTCGCTCCGCTGCCGAGCTTCGCAAGCTGTTCCTGTTCCTTCTGATTGCGAGCAGCCACCGCAGGCGCCTCGGCGAACGTGGGCGTATCGACCGGCGTGTCCTTCGGGGCGTCGGGGAGGACGGAGAGGATGCGGATGCTCGTTTCGTACCGCTTCGTGGCCAGGCACCACCAGTTCTCGTTGCCCCACACGTGCGGCTCGTCGCCCAGCTCGGCGTGCTGCGAAATGCGGTTTTCTTTGGGCGTAATGAACGGTTGCAGGCCGGGGAAGTGGACGAGCAAGTTGATGCCCTCCCAATGCCGCTCCGCGGCCGGAGCCTCGACGAACTTCTGCAATCCCTTGGCGACTTCCGGGAAGGTCTTCGCCACCCGCGGCGCGAGGGCAATGGCCACGTCATCGTGGCCGAGGAGGTGGGCGCGGGTGAAGGCGGCCACGAGAAGCATGCGGTCGAGCGGAGCGGGGACGTTCTTGTCGCTCGCGGCGCTCACGAGCTCATCGAGCGGAATGGCCTGGTTGAGCATCTTGGCCGCATCGTCATTGAACAACCACTGCGAATGCGGGTCGTCGAGGTCCGACTGGTTGGAGTTGCCGGTGACCTGCCGCGGCGCGTCGCGGAGGAACTCGTCCAGAGAGCGGGCGATGGGGAGGCGGAGGCCGTGGAAATCGTTGCGTGGGCCCGGCGACAGGACGTCGTCTTTCAGGGCCAGCACGGTATCGACGAGCGGGCGGTAGACGGCGTCGTCATACGGGAGGAGACGGAGGCGGTGATAGGCAACAGTGACGAAGGCCGCCGAGCTGCTTCCGACACCCTTCGCCGCTTCGAGGATCTCCTGCGCCGACGGTTCCTGGCCGGTGGCGTGGGTGATGGCGGCGACGAGCCAGGGCAGCTCGTGCGAGGTCCGCCAGCGCGTCACGGCGTCTTCGTAGGCCGCAGACTCTTTCTTCTTCGCCTCGGCGACCTCTTTCTTGTCGATCGTTTCGTAGACGTTGCCCGACTGCATGTTCTCGATCCAGTCGGTCAGCTTGTCGTGGCGTGTCATCTTGTCGAGGAGGAGCGTGTAATCGGCGAGGTCGTTGGCCAGGTCGGCCGAGGTGGCGTTGGCTAGCCGCTCGGCCGTCTCGGCAAAAACCTCGTCCGGCTTCGTGCGGATGCGGATGTACTGCCGAAGACGCTCGCCCGAGGGGCGGAGGGACGCGTAGCGGCGATCGGAGAGGAACTTCTCGAGCTCGGTCTCAGCGGCAGAGATCGTCCCCATGTCGTACGCCTGGCCGGCCGGCGCTTTCAGCGTCGCCGAACGGATGCGGCTGCGAACGGCTACGAGCGCGCTCGTCGCCGCCCAGGGGGATTCGGTGTCGGCTGCGATCTCCGCGAAGCGTTCGTGCGCCCCTTCGAAGTCCTCGGAGTAGAACGTCGCGGCGGCCATCTGATAGTCGCGGTCCTTCCGGATGATCTTCGGAAGCGAGGCATCGGCGGGATCGGGGAAGCCGCCGGAGCCGTCGCAGTTGGCGAAGACGGCATCCTGCGCCTTCAGCCAACTGGCCACGGCGTTGCTGCCGGCGCCGAGCGATGCGATACGTGCGTGCAGTGTCGCCGCGGCCGTCCGGAATGCGTCACTGGTGCAATTCATGTAGTCGGAATACGTCGCGCCGTACCGGGTGGTGTCGACGTGATCGAGCGGAGCCACGCCCGGCACATCCTTCCGTGCGGCGAGCCATGCATCCGTGGCATCCCGGTCGTAGGTTGCATTGCGCTCGAGCCGGTGTTTGATGAGCGCAACGACACGTTTCTGGTCCGCGGCAGTGAGGGGATGTCCGGTGAGGTAGCGGTAGGCGAGGACGAGATAGGAGCGCGCGTAGGTCTGTTCGATGATGCCGAGGCGGCCGCCGATGTAACGCTCAATCGGGGCGTCCGGGCGGTTGTCGAACTCGAGCACGAGCACGTTCTCGAAGGAGCAACTGTCGATCGAGCCGGCGGCGAGAAAGATGGCCAGCGCGGCGGCCAGGACAAGGGTCCGATTCACTCCCATCGGGCGATCTCCTTCTGCGCCGCGTTCCATGCGGCGGCATCCCAGGCGCGGGTATGGAAGACGTAGACGCGCCGGCCGGCGGCGCGGGCGCGGTCGAGCGGTTCATCGGTGGAAACGCCGAGGCTCGTGCGGCAGCGGGGCTCGGCGAAGTCCTCGCCGCGGGCCAGGCGCTCGCGCACGAGCCGCGCGTCCTGCCCCATGCGGAAAAGCATCGGCACGGCTTCATCGACGGGCAAGGGCTGCAGCCAGCGGTCGTCGCTGCACCATGACGCCAGCGCAGTGATGGAGATTCTCGTCCGCGGCGCGAGGCGCGTCCGCAACGCGCGCAGGAGCAGGGCGTAGTACGCGCGCTGCGATTGCGTGGCGTCGAAGTCGATCTGGACAACCTGCGGGTTCACCCGTCTTGCAATGTGGGCGATCTCTTCCACGACGCGCGTGACCGTGTGCACGTCGGGTGGATGTCTCGCTTCGATCCGGATCACGGGGATGACGCTCGCGCCGCCGCCGACTTGCAGCGGCTGCATGCGCGGCTTCCAGACGATGGCCCCGCCGTCGATGCCGATCGTCGCGGCGAGGTACGCCACTTCCCCCGCACCGAGGAACCGGAGGTCCTCCCGCCGCTCCCAGGCCCAGGGGATCTCGGCAGTCGGGCGGGCGGGCTGCGCCGGATGACGGGCGCAGGCGGCCAGGAGGAGTGCCGGCAGCAGCAGAGTGCGACGCATTCTCTTCAAGTGAAGATGAATGATGAAGCGTGGATATTGAATTGGGAATGGGAAACAGAGCGGCTGGAGGAGCGCCGTCGCACCCCTTCCAGCCTTCCAACCTCTTCGCCTCCGGCCTTACCTGGCGGCGGCGTTCTTCACGTATTCGTTCATCACCGCTTCGCGGAGGAGGCCAGGCGGGACGAGGCCCTGGGCGAGGACGAAGTCGTGGTAGCTCTGCTTGTTGAACTTGTCGCCAAGGATGCGCTCGACGTCGGTGCGCAGCTCCATCAGGCGTGAGTAGCCGACGAAGTACGACGGCGCCTGGCCGGGAGCCCAGAAGGTGTAGCGCTCGACCTCCTGCATGGCCATGCCGTGGGAGAGCATCACTTCGTCTTCCAGGACGTGGTAGGCGTCTTCGCGCGTCATCCGGCCGAGCTGGAGGCTCGGGTCGAGGAAGGCCCGGGCGGCGCGCATGAGGCGGTGTTGCAGGGCGATGAGCTGTCCGTCCAGCGGCTCGAGCGGCTTCATCTCCGCTTCGGCGTAGAGCGCCCATCCCTCGACGTTCACGCTGTTGAAGGCGAAGAGCACGCGGGCCTGGGAAACGCCTTTCTCGACGATCGCCGAGAACTGCAGTTCGTGGCCGGGACGGCCTTCGTGCGCGGTGAGGGTCCAGGAGGCGGCGTCGAAGGTGAAGTCATCGAAGCCGATCTCCGGCTTGCCCGGCTCGGCGGGGATGCGCAGGGGAAGGACGAATGCGCCCCGCTCGCCGGTATTGCCGATGAGACGGGGAGGATCCATGTGCGGCGCGGGAGTGGCGGCCGTCTCGGCGGCCGAGGCGAGACGGAAGACCATCTCCCGCTGCGGCAGGGTGACGAGGTGGTTGTCGCGGATGAGAGCTTCGATGTCCTTGATGCGGGACTGGTACTTCGGGAGGATCGCTTCGCCGGCGAACTGTTCTTTCTTCAGGGCCTTGATGACGTCGCGGTAGTCGGTGGCGGTGATGCCCTTCTGCTTTGCCACGAGCGGCGCCAGCGCGTTCATCTCGTTCTGGATCTCGCGGAAGGTGGTCTTGGCGCGGCTGATCAGCTCTTCCACCGGCATGTCGTTACCCTTCTGCCGCAGCGAGAAGGCGTATTCCTCGGCCGGGAGCTTGAAGTCGGTCGTGGCCCGCGGCAGGAGCTCGGCGCGGAGGAAGGCGTCGTACTCGGCGACCTGCTTCTTCAGCTCCGCGAAGGGTGCCTGCCAGCCGGGCGGGTTGTACTTCTTCAGCAGGTCTTCGATCCCGCCGAGGTAGCGGGGCGTGTTGGCGAGGTCTTTCTCCAGGTTGTCCTTGAAGGGTCCGCGCAGGTTCGCGTTGGAGAGGCGCGAGCGGGTGTAGGCCATGGCCTGCTGGGTCAGCGGGGTGTAGCCCTTTTCCTGGCCCGTGTACTTCCGCAGGCGCACGACGGCGGCGGGATAGCGCGCCGCGGCCACGCGGTCGTCGAGGAGGCTGCTGATGCTGAGAAAGTAGAGCTGGGAGATGTTGAAGTACGGCAGGTCGTACTTCTCGTTGATGTGGTTGCCGTCGATGTTCTCCTTCGCCGAGGCGATGAGGATCTGCAGGTCCTGGCGGACGGCGGGATCCTTCTCGGCGGCCATTCTGGCCTGGTACTGGTCGATGGCGTTCTGCAAGGCTGCGTTCTGCTGCTGGTTGACGTCGAGCGGCAGTTGGGTCACCTCGGCGTCATGACCTTCGACGCCGAAGCGGGCCGCGAACTCCGGCGCGAAATGGGTCAGCACCCCGAGGAGGATGGCGGCGTTCTGATTGCTCCGCTGTACCCATTCCGGCGGTGCGGCAGGCTGGGCAAACAGCGAAACGGCGGTGAACAGAGCGAGTGCGGCAGTGATTCGGACGTTGCGCATGGCCCGTAACTACGCAGAAGGGGCCTCGCGGTTACGGATAGGGGGGCGGGATCTTCACCTTGGGATCTGAAGAAACGAAGGACCCAACATGAATTTTCTAGGTCCGGATCTTGGAAAATTAGATCCGGATCTTGGAAATTGGATCCGGATCTTGAAACTCTGGATCCGGATCTTGGAAATTGGATCCGGATCTTGAAACCTTAGATCCGGACCTTGGAAATTGGATCCGGATCTTGGAACCCTGGATCCGGATCTTGGAATCCTGGATCCGGATCTTGGGAATTGGATCCGGACCCTGAAACCCTGGATCCGGAAGATGGAAACTGGATCCGGATACAGCAAGCCACGCGGGGAAGGCATTGCGTTCGAGTGGCGGCCACAAACATCGAGGGCGGCCTCGCGGCCGCCCTCGATGGCTTCGATGAGGTTGATGGTGGTTCGGTATTCCGTTCCGAAGTGGGCGCCCGTGAGGAGCGCCTCGGCGAAGGCATCGACGTCATGGACGCCAAGGAGCATGCGGCGCGGCTCGTCCGGGAGCTTGCGCGCCTTGATGGCCGCGTTGAGTCGGCCGGTGAGCGTCGGGTCTTCCGCCAGCGCCCGGCGCAGGCGAAAGCGGAGGGAGTCGTAACGGCCCTGCTCTCGCCGCGCGGTCTTCAGGTGATACCAATTTCGCGGAAACCGGCGCGGATACTTGCAGTGCAGCTCCCAGTGCCCGTAGGCGTGCTCGCCGATGAGATTCTTCGGCAGGAGGGCTTTGACCGTGCTCAGTTTGTCCTCGTAACTCATGCCCTCGGTCATGGCCTCGCACCAGCGCATGAAGTGATTGAGCTTGTCGGCGTCACGGCGGCGCTGGACCACGCCGCTCACGTACGCGTCGCGAAAGAGGTCGAGGGGCAGGTCGTCGACACCGTCGCGGCTCACGTCGGCGCGGACGGTCCGGCGCACTGCCCGTTTCCGCATGGCCTTGTCGTGCGCAGCGCCGCGCCACTTGGACGGCAGGATGCTGCGCACCATGTCTCTGATCTTGTCTCGTTTCATATGTTCTGTGTTCTGGCGAGCGGGTGGGGGCCAGCGGCGGGCGGGAACGTCAAAGCCCGCTCGCTGCTCGCCGCCACCCGCTCGCCCGTTTCACGTAGCTGAGTTGCCGGGCGCCCTGCAACTCGAGCTAACCCGACAACCCAGCAACCTTGTTGACTCCGTTACAGCAACTTCACGACACGATTGGCGAGGCCTTCCTCGCGGATTAGTCCTCTGCTCTACCCAATGAGCTACGCGCATTCAGGTGGGTAAAGGTCGCCCTTCGTCAGAACCCGTTACGGAACACACGTCGAGCAAAGCATTCGCTGCCGATGCGTGCCGCCCGGACCCGGACGTCTAAACCCCGAATTTCATGACTGTCCGCTGTTGACGACCGACAGGAGCCGCCCTACAGCAGGTGCGAACAGCGAATACAAACAAAAAGCCCCTTCGGCTCGGCACCGAAGGGGCTCATAAGTGAGCAGATTCTGTGGAATCTACAGTCTCGTGAGCGTGCCTCCGGCGACCGCGGGAAAACCGCATAGTTGCCTGTGGATGGGTCGATCGGTAGATTTCAGCATAGTAATGACGAGCGCGCAGAGTAGCTGAACACGCGCGCCAATGTCAACTAGAATTCGACAATCATGAAAGCCATTCGCGTTCTACAAACGGGCGGTCCCGAAACTCTCCAGTACGTCGACGCCGATACACCGCAGCCGGGCAGCGGTCAGGTACTGGTACGGCTGGAGGCGGTCGGGGTTAATTTCATTGACGTCTATCACCGCACAGGCCTCTATAAGCTCCCATTGCCGTACACGCCCGGTTCGGAAGGGGCGGGAGTGGTGGAGGCGCTCGGCGACGGCGTGACGACTGCGAAGAAAGGCGACCGCGTGGCGTATTGCATGGTGCCGGGCGCCTATGCGGAGTACGCGGTCGTGCCGCAGGAGAAGCTGGTCGTATTGCCGGATTCGGTCGATACGAAGACGGCCGCGGCGGCGATGCTGCAGGGGATGACGGCGCACTATCTCGCCGTCTCGACCTATGCGCTCCAGGAGGGCGACGCTTGTCTCGTGCAGGCCGCGGCAGGTGGTGTCGGCGCGCTGCTCGTGCAGGTGGCGAAGATGCGCGGCGCGAAGGTCTTCGGGACGGCCTCGACGAAGCACCTCGACACGGTGCGCGAGGCGGGGGCGGATGTGGTCATCGACTACACGAAGGAAGACTTCCACGCCATCGTGATGGACGCGACGGGCGGACGCGGCGTGGCAGCCGTCTACGACTCGGTGGGGAAGACGACGTTCGACAAGAGCCTGGAGTGCGTCGGCCGCCGCGGAACGCTGGCGCTGTTCGGACAGTCGAGCGGCGTCGTTCCGCCCGTCGATGCGGTGCGGCTGGCCAGGAACAGCATCTTCCTCACCCGGCCGAGCCTCGCCGCCTACAGCGCCACGCATGATGAGCTGACCTGGCGCGCCGGTGAAGTGCTGCACTGGATCGCATCCGGCAAGCTGACCCTGCGCATCGACCGGGCCGTCCCGTTGCGAGATGCCGGCGCCGCACACCGCGCCCTCGAAGCGCGCGAGACCGCGGGGAAGGTGTTGCTGGTGCCGTAGGTTCGCTGTTCGCTGTTCGCTGTTCGCTGTTCGCTGATCGCTGATCGCTGATCGCTGATCGCTGTCAGGTATCCGGCAACTGACAACCGTGAACTGACAACCTACACTGGCCCTATGCGCCGCACACTCACGCTTGTCCTTCTGCTCACGACGGTCGCCGCGTTCGCCGCGGCACCGAACGTCACGACCATCATCATCGTCCGGCATGCGGAGAAGGCGGGACCGGAAGGGGACGTGCCGCTCAGCGAGGCCGGGCGTGCGCGTGCCGAAGAACTGGCGAGGGTCCTCGGAAGCGCGAGCGTGACAGCCATCTACGACACGCAGTTCGTGCGGACGCAGCAGACGGCGGCGCCGCTGGCGGAGGCGATGCACCTCACACCGACGCACGTTCAGACGGGCCCGGAGTACGCGAAGACGGTCATTCACGACATCGACCAGCAGCCTGCCGGCGCGACGATCGTCGTGGTCAGCCACTCGAACACGATCCCCGACGTCCTGAAGGCTCTCGGCATCCTCCAACCGCCGCCCATCTGCGATACGCAGTACGACGATCTCTTCGTGGTCACGCGCGTGACCGGCGCACCCCCGAAGCTGACGCTGCTGCGGTACGGCCCGGTCGCGCGCTGATCCCAAGGGCAAGCGACGAATGGCGGATAAGTAGCGATCAGCGATCAGCGACCAGCGACCAGCGACCAGCGACCAGCGACCAGCGAGGGTATAGTCCGCTGTCCATGACTGCCGAGACCCCAACCCGGCCGCGGGATTTCATTCGCGAGATCGTTGAAGACGACCTCCGCAGCGGCCGCCACGCCACCGTCATCACCCGCTTTCCTCCCGAGCCCAACGGCTACCTGCACATCGGGCACGCCAAGTCGATCTGCCTCAACTTCGGCGTCGCCGGGGAGTACGGCGGGCGCTGCAACCTCCGTTACGACGACACCAACCCGACCAGGGAGGACGTCGAATACGTCGACGCCATCGAGTACGACGTCCGCTGGCTCGGCTTCGAGTGGGGAGAGCACCACTACTTCGCTTCGGACTACTTCCAGCAGCTCTATGAATGGGCCGAGTACCTGATCGAGCGCGGCAGCGCCTACGTCGACAGCTCGACGGCCGAGGAGATGCGTGTGCTGCGCGGCACGCTGACGGAGGCGGGGAAGGAATCACCGTACCGCAGCCGCTCCGCCGCGGAGAGCCTCGATCTTTTCCGGCGCATGAAGGCGTGCCAGTTCCCGGACGGGGCGCACGTGTTGCGGGCCAGGATCGACATGGCCTCGCCGAACATCAACATGCGCGACCCGACGCTCTATCGGATCCGCCATGAGCCGCACCACCGTACCGGCGATGCCTGGTGCATCTACCCGATGTACGACTACGCTCACCCGCTCTCGGACGCCATCGAGGGCATTACGCACTCCCTCTGCACGCTCGAGTACGAGGACCACCGCCCGCTGTACGACTGGTTGATCGAGAACGTCCCGGTGCCGGCGCGGCCCCACCAGTACGAGTTCGCCCGCCTGAACCTCAACTACACAGTGATGTCGAAGCGCAAGCTCCTGCGGCTGGTCGAAGAGGGCCACGTCCGCGCATGGGACGACCCGCGCATGCCGACGCTGGCCGGACTGCGCCGGCGGGGCTATACGCCGGCCTCCATCCGCGAATTCTGCGAGCGGGTGGGAGTGGCCAAGCGCGAGAACCTCATCGACGTGGCTCTGCTGGAGTTCTGCGTGCGCGAGGACCTGAACAGGACCGCGCCGCGCGTCATGGGCGTCCTGCGACCGCTGCGGGTGGTCATCGAGAACTATCCGGAAGGAGAGAGCGAGTCGTTCGACACGCCCAACAATCCGGAGGATCCGGCGGCAGGTACGCGTCCGGTACCGTTCGGCCGGGTGCTCTACATCGAGCGCGACGACTTCATGGAGGAGCCGCCGAAGAAGTTCTTCCGCTTCGCGCCGGGCCGCGAGGTGCGCCTCCGTTCGGCGTACTTCATCACCTGCACGGGCGTGGTGAAGAACGCGGCGGGCGAGATCGAGGAGCTGCGGGCGACCTACGACCCTGCCACCCGCGGCGGCGACGCACCCGACGGACGCAAACCGAAAGCCACCCTGCACTGGGTCTCGGCGGCGCATGCCATCGACTGCGAAGTCCGGCTGTACGACCGCCTCTTCCGGAGCGAAGACCCCGAGGGGAGCGGCAACTTCCTCGACGACCTGAACCCGCGCTCCCTCGAAGTGATCGCGCATGCGAAGCTGGAGCCGTCGGTCCGCGGTGCCGCGCCACTCACCCGCTACCAGTTCGAGCGACTCGGTTACTTCTGCGTCGATCCGGACTCGTCCGGCGAACTGCTCGTCTTCAACCGGACGGCGACGCTGAAGGACACGTGGGCGAAGGTCACCGAACGCTAACCATCGTGCGGGACATGTAGGGCACGATTGCATCGTGCCGAACCCCGTGGGCAGGTGGTAGCAAACGGCAGCCGATGACACGCAAACGGGGAATTGGGCACGTGCCCCGCGCCACCCATTGAATGTAGGGCACGATTGCATCGTGCCGAACCCCGTGGGTGGGGTAGCGGCTCATGTGCGATGGCGACGCGAATCAGGCGCGGTAGAGCGCGGCGCCCCAATGCAGGCCGGAGCCGAGGGCGGTGAAGCAGACCAGCATGCCGGGCTGGATGCGGCCATCGGCGACGCACTCGTGGTAGAGGATCGGCAGCGTTCCCGCCGTGGTGTTTCCGTAGCGCTCGATGTTGTGCGGCACCTTCTCGGGCGGCAGTGCGAGTTGCTTGGCCACGCCTTCGACGATCCTGAGATTTGCCTGGTGGATGATCAGCACGTCGATGTCGCTCACGGCCACGCCGGCCGCTTCACAGACGGCCCGAACCGAGGCCGGCATGCGTGAGACCGCTTCCTTGAAGACGGCCCGTCCTTCCATCACCGGAATCTGGTCGGCCCGTTCGAGCTGTTCGTGGGTGACGAACGGGCGGTGCTTGAAGCCGACGCCGGGCACGTACAGCGCTTCGATGTTCGAGCCGTCGGTGTAGAGCTTCGCGGCGATGAGACCGCGGTCGCCGTTCTCCGACGCCTCCACCACCACCGCCCCGGCTCCGTCGCCGAAGAGCACGGTCCGGTCGCGGATGGCTGTGTTGCGGTTGCGCTCCTCTTCTGTGACCTCGCGGTCTTCCAGCCCGATCGTCGTTCCCCACCCGTCCTGCCACGGCATGAACGGCGTGTGGACCTCCGCGCCGATGAGCAGAATCCGGCGGAACTTGCGGCTCTGGATGAGCGAGTCGGCCAGGTCGAGGCCGTAGAGAAAACCGCTGCACTGCTGGCGGATGTCGAAGGTGGGGATCTCGCCGAAGCCCATCTTCGCCTGCACGACCGGGCCGTTGCCAGGGAAGAAGTGATCCGGGGTCATCGTGGCGAAGATGATGGCCTCGATGTCGCCCTTGTCACGGCCTGCCGCTGCCAGCGCATGCCCGGCCGCGACCATGCCGAGATCCGCGGAGGACTGGCCCGGATCGGCGTAGTGGCGCTGCTCGATCCCGCTGCGCGTGCGGATCCACTCGTCCGTCGTGTCCATGATCCGGGCGAGCTTGTCGTTCGTGACGACGTTCTTCGGAACGCCGATCCCACTGCCTGTGATGACGGAGCGCATTTGCTGGTTCTGGATCCGGACGGTGCCGACAAATCATACGCGCGAAAACACCGGGCTTCGATCCTGCCGCCAGACTCTTCGCTCCCGCCCGGCCCGCCACCCGCACTCAGAGTAAACGCCTAGCTCAGGTACTTCTCCATCAGGCCCGCGTTTTCCATCATGGCCTGCAACTGCACCCAGTAGGCCCGGCCGTACATGACGATCGTGGCGGCGGTGAGCGAGAGATGGAGCCACTTCGGCGTCTTTCCCGTGGCCACGCCGCCGCCCATGATGAACGTGACCATGAGCACCAGCATGGCGTACATTGCAGCGGGGAAGACCCGGGCCTTGAACAGCTTCGTCCGCTGCACGACCAGCTCGTCGTTGTCGGCCGCTTCCTTGATCTCCTTCCCCGTGCCGATGAAGAAGAACATCGTCATCGACTGCGAGAAGAGCCCGGCCACGACCGTGGCCAGGGCGAAGAAGATGTGCTGGGCGTAGTGTCCCGGCGGCGCGAGAAAGCCCATGACCGAGGTCGCCAGCAGCCCGGCGATGGAGAGCAGAGTGGTGATGAGGAGGAATTGGGCCACGGGGCGGAGTATAGAGCTCAGGGGTTAGTGGTTAGTGGTTAGGAGGTCACATTTCTTTCCTAACCACTAACCACTAATCACTCGTCACTTCGAACTGATATCCTCCGCCGCCGTGGCGACCTACCGCGATTCAGGCGTGGACATTGACGCGCAGGACGAAGCGCTGCGGGAAGTGCGGCGCATCGCCCGCGGCACGTTCACCCCGAGCGTCGTCTCGGAGATCGGCTCGTTCGGAGGGCTCTTCCGGGCCGACTTCGAGGACATCCCCAAGCCGATCCTCGTGTCCTCGACGGACGGCGTGGGAACGAAGCTCCGCGTGGCCCAGGCCATGAGGATTCACGATACGGTCGGCTACGACCTCGTCTCCCACTGCGTGAACGACATCCTCGTGCAGGGGGCGAAGCCGCTCTTCTTTCTCGACTACTTCGCCACGGGCAAGCTGCGGCCAAACGTCATGACGGACGTCATCCGCGGCATGGCCCGGGCCTGCAGCGAGAACAACTGCGCGCTCATCGGCGGGGAGACGGCGGAGATGCCGGGCTTTTACGGCGACGACGATTACGACATCGCCGGCTTCATCGTCGGCGTGGTCGACGAGTCGAAGGTCATCACCGGCAAGGACGTACGCGAGGGAGACATCCTCATCGGCCTCCCGTCCGTCGGGCTGCACACCAACGGCTACTCCCTGGCCCGGCGCGTGCTCGGCGAGGACTACCAGACCATCCTGCCGGAGATCGGCAAGCTCGGCGAGGCCCTGCTCCAACCGCACATTTCCTACCGCCGCCCGCTCCTGCCGCTCATCGAGAGGAAAGCGCTGCACGCGCTGGCCCACATCACCGGCGGCGGGTTGACGGACAACGTCCCGCGGGTGCTGCCGGACACGCTCGACGCCAGGATCAAGCTCGGCTCGTGGCCCGTGCTGCCCATCTTCAAGATGATCTTCGAAAAGGGCGGCATCGATCGCAACGAGATGCTGCGCGTCTTCAACATGGGAGTGGGGATGGTGCTCATCGTCCCGCCCGACCGGGTCACGGACGTCGTCTCGCACCTCGGGCAGGTCGGCCAGAAGCACTTCTTCATCGGCAACGTGGTGAAGGGGAGCGGCAAGGTGGTCTACGACACGCCTCCGGCGGGCTTCGCCTCGTGGATCGAATGAAGCTCGCCGTCCTGCTGTCGGGCCGCGGCTCGAACTTCCTGGCCATTCACGAGGCCATCGTCCGGGGAGAGCTCGATGCCACCATCGTCGCCGTCATCAGCAACCGCGCCGAGGCGCCGGGCATCGCCCGGGCCCGCGAGCTGGGACTGCCGGCCCACGTGATCAACCACCGCGCCTTTCCGAACCGAGTGGCGCACGAGAGCGAAGTCCTGCGCGTGCTGGCCGAGGCGGAGCCCGACTTCATCGCTCTTGCCGGCTACATGCGTCTGCTCAGCCCCACGTTCGTCGCCGCCTACCCGAACCGGATTCTCAACATTCACCCGTCGCTGCTGCCGTCGTTTCCCGGCGTCGATGCACAGGCGCAGGCGGTTGCTTACGGCGTCAGGGTGAGCGGCTGCACGGTCCACTTCGTCGACGAGAACCTCGACGCCGGACCGATCCTGGTGCAGCGCGCGGTCCCGCTTCTGGACGGCGACACCGCCGAGACCCTGTCGGCGCGAATCCTCGAGCAGGAGCACGGCGCGTATGTCGAAGCTCTGGTGCGGCTCAGCCGCGGCGGCTTGCGCGTGGAGGGGCGGCGGGTGGTTCTCCGCGCACTCTGAGCGCGCGTGGGTGGAAGGGCGGGAGCGAAGAGTCAAAGCGAGGCACAATCCGGCTCGCCGCACATGGCGCCCGTCGGGTTTGCCTTGCTTTGACTCTTCGCTCCCTACCTCACACCCACCCTCGCTCAGAGTGTAGTAACTAGAACGGCGAAAACCGCTTCCACCACGGATTCTTCGCCACCGGCCTCCCGGCGACCACGGCCACCTTCGCCACCGTTCGGCCGTCCTGCTGGACGGCGGCGGTGCCGAGGGGCTGGCCCTTGCGCAGCGGGGCGGCGATGCCGTTGGAGACGAAGGCCACCTTGTAGGCACCTTCCTCGCCCCGTCTCATGAGCACATTGGCTGTCGTGGCTGCCACGGCCGGGACCGTGCTGGCGACGCCGTCGACGACCGGGGCCTGCCCCACGACCTGTCCCGAGGCCACGGCAGGCATCAGGCGCCACGTGGCGAAGGCATTGCTCATCAGGCGCGAGGCGATGCCGAAGGAGCTTTCCTGGCCGCTGGCGGCCTTCGCGCCCATCACCACGCACACCAGCTCCATGTTGCCGCGTTTCGCAGCGGCGGTGACGCAGTAGCCGGCCGGAGCGGAAAAGCCGGTCTTGATGCCGGTGGCGTCGGCGAAGTAGTTCACCTTGTGCGGATTGATGAGGTGATTGGGGTTGGTAAGGCCGGCCGTGAACGTGCCGTTCGCGAAGGGCAGCGTGGGCGTCTTCGCGTACTCGCGAATGAGCGGATACTTCATCACTTCCATGCCCAGGACCGCCAGGTCGTGCGCGGACATGGTGTCGATCTGCTGCGGATCCGACGAATTCGGCAGACCGTGAGGGTCGTAGAACCGGGACTCGTGCAGGCCGAGCTGGCGGGCGCGGTCGTTCATCATGTCGGCGAAGTTCTCCGCGGAGCCGCCGATCTTCTCCGCCAGTGCTTCCGCGGCGTCATTCGCCGACTGGACCATCAGCGCGGCCAGCAGCGTCTGCACCGGGAAGGTCTGCCCTTCCTTCGCGTAGATCTGCGAGCCGCCCATCCTCGACGTGCGAGCGGAGATGGTCACCGGATCGGCGAGGTGGAGCCGGCCGTCGCGGATCTCCTCCATCGTCAGCAGCGCCGTCATCATCTTGGCCATGGAGGCCGTCGGCAGCGGCATGTGCGCGTTCTCCTCGAACAGAACGCGCCCGGTGGACGTCTCGAGGACGTAGGCGGCGCTGTACCCCTTCCCGGTCGTGTCGATGGCTGTCCCCCTGGCGGTGGCCGGGCCTTCTTCCTGAGCGAACAGCGGCGCTGCGGCCAGTGCGGCCGCGGCAACGAACAGCATCGAACGTTTCATGTCGGGTGCTCCAAGCGTGGTCACGGGAAAACGATAGAGCAGGCGGCGTGCCTGACGCCGCCCGCTCCGTCGTCAAGCCTGCCGGAGCCGCTTCTTTCCGGAGCGCGAAGTGCGCGGGATGGAGCCGATGACGGTCCAGTCGTGTTTGTGCACCACGACCGGCTCTTTCGTCTTCGGCCACAGCTCGAGGGGGAGGTAGTAGTAGCCGTCACCGAGGACGCGCGACTTGGTAGCCAGATCGCGCATGCTCTTGCAGAGGCCCTTCTTGCCGCGAATGGCACTCCGCTCGACGACGATACCGGTGGGCTCCCCCACACCCTGGAAGATGCTGATCTCGGCACAGAGCGAATTCACTAACGTCATGGTTTCTACTCCATTTCGAGTCACCAGACTCTGCGGGGACACAGCTGTTCCGAATGGATGAGGGAGCAAGTTCCGGACCAGAGCGGCAGGCAGGCAAGGCTGGAAGGCGGAAAGACGCGTTAAGCGGTTTGTATAGTGTAGGAACCCTTTCAGCCTTCCAGCCTTTCCGCCTTCCAGCCTTTGCCTACCTGCCCAAACGGTCAGCGAACCTGCGGCACGCGCTCCCGTAGAATCCCCCTGTGGCCGAGGAACCAAAGAAAAAGCGGAAGTTCGAAAAGAAGCGCATCAAGGCGCTGTGGCACGATGCGGGCGATCTGGTCTGGCGGGCGCGGACGCGCCTGCTGATCGGCATCCCGCTGCTGCTCGTCAACCGCCTGGCCGGCATCATCGTGCCGGGGACGACGAAGTTCCTGATCGACGACGTCTTCTACAAGAAGCACTACGAACTGCTGTGGAAGCTGGCGGCGCTGAGCGCCCTGGCCACGGCCGTGGCCGCGATCAGCAGTTACGCCCTCGCCCAGATCCTTGGCATGGCCGCGCAGCGCTCCATCACGGAGCTGCGGCGGCGGTTGCAGGACCACGTGCAACGGCTGCCGGTCTCCTACTTCGACAGCACGAAGACCGGGACCATCGTCTCGCGCGTCATCAACGACGCGGAAGGCATTCGCAATCTCGTGGGGACCGGGCTGCTCGAGCTCTTCGGCGGCTTCGTCACGGCCACGATCGTGGCCGGCATCCTCTTCTACCTCGACGCGCGCCTGGCGGGCGTCATCTTCGGCAGCGTGATCATCTTCGCCGCCGTGCTGTTCTGGGCCTTCAACACCGCGCGGCCTCTCTTCAAGAAGCGGAGCGAGGTCATGGGGACGATCGTGGGGCGGCTCACGGAAGGCGTCAGCGGCATTCGCGTGGTCAAGGCCTATCGCGCCGAGCGTCACGAAACGCGCGTCTTCACCAAGAGCGCGCACGAGCTGTTGCGGCTCGTGCTTTCCACCATGCGCGTCGTCTCCGGGGTCGGGGCCATGACCTCCCTCCTCGTCGGCGTGGCCAGCGTGACCGTGCTGCTCCTCGGCGGGCGGGAAGTGATCGCCGGCCGCATGACGGCCGGCAGTCTCGTGGCCTTCACGCTCTACCTCGGCCTGTTCGTCGCGCCGATCGTGCAGATCGTCTCCATCGGCACGCAGCTCTCGGAAGCCTTCGCCGGCCTGGAGCGGATGCGCGAGATCTTCGGCGAGAAGCGCGAAGACGAAGGAGACCGCGCCAAGGCGCCGCTGGCGGCGGTCGACGGGAACGTCGAAGTGCGCGACGTCTGGTTCGAGTACGCGGCCGGCGTGCCGGTGCTCAAGGGCGTCAACCTCCTCGCCCCCGCCGGGAAGTCGATCGCCTTCGTCGGCCCGTCCGGCTCCGGCAAGAGCACGCTCATCTCGCTCGTGGCGACGTACATCCGGCCGACGTCGGGAGCGATCTTCATCGACGGGCGCGACCTCGCCTCGATCCCCATCGACGACTACCGCCGCTTCATCGGCATCGTCCCGCAGGACTCGTTCCTCTTCGCCGAGTCGATCTACGCCAACATCGCCCTCGGCAATCCGCGTGCGACGCGCGAAGAGGTGCTGCGCGCGGCCCGCATCGCGCACGTCGATGACTTTGCCGAGGGGTTCGACGAGGGCTATGACACGATCGTCGGCGAACGGGGCGTGAAACTGTCAGGCGGCCAGAAGCAACGTGTGGCCATCGCCCGGGCCATCGTCGCCGACCCGCGCATCCTCATCCTCGACGAGGCCACCTCATCGCTCGACAGCGAGAGCGAAGCGCTGATCCAGGACGGTTTGCGGACCCTGATGAAGGGACGCACCACGTTCGTCATCGCCCACCGCCTCTCCACCATCCGCAACGCCGACCAGATCGCCGTCGTGGAAGGCGGCCAGATCCTCGAGCGGGGCACCCACGACGAGCTCATCGTCCTCGGCGGCCGCTACCGCACCCTCTACGAAAAGCAGTACGGCATCGCCGTGAACCGCTTCGTGAACCCGGGAGAGGAGATCCAGGACATCGCCGTGGAAGCGGGATGACGGCTGACGGGTACCGGGTAACAGGTACCGGGTAACGGGTAACGGGTGACGGGTACCTGTTACCGGGTACCCGTCACCTACATTTTCAGTTCGACGTTCCAGTACGCCTCGTCGAGGAAGTTCTTCCAGATCTCCGGGAAGTTCCGGCCCTGGAGGCGATGGAGCGGGTGCCACTTCGGACGGTGCGGCTGCCGGATGAGGCGCATGTCGGACTCGTGCAGCAGTTTGTTCCCCTTCCGCACGTTGCACGGCAGGCAGGCGCAGACGACGTTGTCCCACGTCGACTTCCCTCCCCGGGAAATGGGGATGACGTGGTCGAGGGACAGCTCCGACGACGAGAACTTCCGGCCGCAGTACTGGCAGCGGTTCTGGTCGCGCAGGTAGATGTTGCCGCGCGAGAACTTGACCTCCTGCCGGGGCAGGCGGTCGAAGACCAGGAGCTGGATGACGTGCGGAATCAGGATGTTACGGCTCGGAGTGACGACGTAGTGGTCGTTCGGCTGGACGGGGATGTCCATCCAGTTCTCGAAATCGTACGTCCGGTACTGGGAGTCGACCGCACGCACCTGTCCCTTGTACAGAAGCGTGAAGGCCCGCCGGACGGACGTAATCTGTACCGCCTGAAAGACGCGATTCAGAACCAGTACATGACCGTCGAGCATGATTCACCCGTAACACACACCGCCTCGGCGGTACTTCCAAATAAGCAATACATCTGAGGACGGCGGGTAGATGATACACGGGGGAAGGGGTTGCGGCGAGCGGCGAGCAGGCCGCCATTCGCGGTCCGGCGTCAATTCTCCGTGGTCCGGATGGTGAGGTCTGCCGCGCGAACCGGGGCTTCCGGACTGCCTCCCGTGCCCCTCCCGGCGGGTTTTGCCTAAAAAACCGCCCATGCGGGCAGACAAAAACGCAAAATCCGCCTCACCCGGAGCCTTTAACCTGGACGCCTATCTGGCCACGTGCACGGCGTCGGTCAACGCCGCTCTCGGTCGATTTCTTCCGCCGGAGAAGGCCAAACCGGCCACAATTCACAAGGCGATGCGTTACTCGCTGTTCGCGGGCGGCAAACGGATGCGGCCCGCTTTATG
>CAZYTO010000033.1:21890-28102 GCA_964650405.1 uncultured Thermoanaerobaculia bacterium
GTCCGGATGGGAAGTTCGGGCGCGCGACCGGGGGCCGCCGCACTGCTCCCGGTCCGCCTGCCGCGGCTCTTGCCCGCCGGCCGATCCCAACCTCCGGCCGCCCCCCCCCGCCCGCCGCTCGCCGCCCCCCCCGCCCGCCGTTCCGCACTTTCGGCCCCCTCCTCCCGCCCGCCGCTCGCCGCCCCCCGCTCGCCGATATTGCAAAGAACACCCATTTTGCGAGATAGTTAGGGCCAAAGACGAATCCGACTCAGCTCCATGGAGCGCGTTCTGGGTGTGGTTTTGGGAGGCTTGCATGCGCGTCGTTTCACGGATCGCTCTCTTTCTCGCCGTAGCATCACTTCTCGTCAGCGGGCTCGCGTTCGCTGATCACTTCACCGCCGATTGCCCGTTGACCCTGGTCGGTCAGACCCCGGCATCGCCGGCCTCGAACTTCCAGCTTTCGCCGCACGGCGTGTTCCGGTTCGGCTCGCAGGTGTTCGTGCTCCGCGGCGGTCTGCTGAGCACCTACACGGTGACGGACCTCGGCGACCTGCAACTGGCCCGGCCCGACGACACGCTCGGCTCGCTGGCCGCGCGCGAATCGAACGGCGGCGTGGCCTTCGGCAACGGATTCCTGTTCATCAGCAGCGAGGCCGGCCTGGAGATCTTCGACCTCCGCAACGTACGGGCGGGCGGCAACCCTCCCCTGCTCGTCTCGCGCATCCCCGGCCTCCACTACCGCCGGCTGGCGGTGAACGGCAATACGCTGGCGGCGCTCTTTCCCGCCACCGACATGCCCTGCCAGGTGAACAGCAGCACCTGCTTCAACCAGATCGACATCTACAACGTCGCCAACCTCTCGGCGCCCGTCCGCGTGTCGAGCATCTCTTCCTACGGTTCGTTCGCCCTCGGCTTCAATGACGTGGGCTTCAACTTCGGCTACCTCGTGGCCGCGGCCGTCGGCGGCCTCTACGTCTACAACGTCGCCAATCCGGCCGCTCCGACCGTCGTGGCTAGCGATGCCTCGCTCATGGGCAAGTTCCTGGTCAGCAACACCACCAACCTCGTGGCCATCGGCAACGACGGCGCCATCGAGACCTATCTCTTCCAGACGCCTTCGACCCCGCCGGCGGCACCGCGGCCGTTCCTCACGCCGATGACGCTGCACACGCCGGCCACGCTGGAAGTGAACCGCTCCACCCCGATCATCTTCCACAACCAGGCCTGGATCAGCGACCAGGGCCCGCGCCTGATCACCATGATCGACGAGCTCGATCCGAACACGCTCAAGCCGGCCCGCACCCTGGCCTTCGACGTCTTCGATTACGACACCCCGATGTTCGAAGGCAACGACATGCGCCTCTACGAGTACGTCTCGTACACGCAGGCCGACGAAGTGAAGTGGAACCCGGTGTCAGTGGGCGCGAACGTCTTCGTCGTCGGTGAGAGCAGCGGCGTGGACGAGTATGGCGCCTGCGGCCAGATCGTCGGCAAGATCGACTGGGACACGACCTCCTCGCTCATCTGCGGCGGCACCGAGATCCACGGTTGGGTGACCGGCGACCAGAAGATCACCAACGTGGAGATGTTCCTCGACAGCACCTCGCTCGGCAGCGGCCAGCTCACCGGTCCGAACCGCATCGACATCCCCTCGCGGACGCCGGTGCAGCAGTGGCGCGAGTTCGTGAACCTCGACACGACGACCGCCGGGGATCACCTGCTGCGAGTCGTGGGCACGGACGTGAACGGCAACCGCCGGCAGTTCTACAGCGTGCGGGTGCACTTCAACGGTCCGGGCTCGAACTGCACGACCCGCCGCCGCGCCGGCTAGGTACTCGCTCACGAAATCTAAAAAATCGGTTCACGCGGAGGACACGGAGGAGGAACCAAACCTCTCCGCGACCTCCGCGTCCTCCGCGTGAGACCTTCAGGGGCGGCTTCCGAGGACGAGTTCCCGTACGACTGCGTCAGCGCAGCGATGCGACGATGTCCGCGGCCGCGGCGCGCGGATCGCGCGCATCGGTGATCGGACGGCCGACCACGATGTAATCCGCGCCCGCCGCAATCGCCGCGGCGGGCGTCTTCGTTCTCCGCTGATCGCCTGCGTCGCTTCCCTCGGGGCGGATGCCGGGCACGACGAGCGTCAACCCCGGGCCGCAGGCGCCGCGGATGGCTTCGATCTCCTGCGGTGACGTGACCACGCCGCGCAGCCCTGATCGCTGGGCGAGCTGCGCCAGCCGGACGGCATTTTCGACCGTCGTGCCGGGAAAACCGACGGCCTGCACCTCCACCTCGTCGAAGCTGGTGAGGATCGTCACGCCGAGAAGCAGCGGATGCGCCGGCGCCTCGGCGGCGCACGCCTCCAGCATGGCCGGGCCGCCGGAGGCGTGGACGGTCACCATCTCCACGCCGAGGGCTACCGCCTCGGCCACGGCGTGCTTCGCGGTGTTCGGAATGTCGTGAATCTTCAGATCGAGGAAGATCCTCTCGCCTCGCGCCACCAGCTCGCGCACGAGGGAGGGTCCGTTGGCGACGAAGGCCTGCAGGCCGATCTTCAGCACGCCGGCCGTGTCGTGGAGGGCGTCGGCCAGCCGGAGGATCTCGTCGCGCGACGAGCGGTCGATGGCGACGATCAGACGGTCGCGGCTTTGCATGTTATGAATGATAGGCGAGGTGGAGACGGCGAGACGCGAGATGGGAGTCATTCCCCGCTCGCCGCTCGCCTTCCCCGCTCACCGTGAACTGCATGGACAAATTCACAGTCGCCGCCACTCTCAAGGAAATCGCCCGCTACATCGAGCTCACCGATCCTGCCCCCTTCCGTGCCCGCGCCTTCGAAAAGGCCGCACGCGCCGTCGAGGGCATCGAAGGTCCGTTCGATGCGTCACGCCTCGCCGGCGTCCCCGGCATCGGCAAGGGAACCGCCGCCGTCATCGAGGAGCTCCTGCAGACCGGCACGTCCCCGTACCTCGAGGAGCTGCGCGGCAAGTACCCGCCTGACATCTTCGAGCTCCTGCGCGTGCCCAAGCTCGGCCTGCGCAAGATCGGGCAGCTCTGCGAAGAGCTGGGGATCGGAGGGCTCGACGAGCTGGAAGAGGCGGCCAAGGCAGGCAAGGTCGCCGCGCTGAAAGGCTTGGGCGAGAAGACGCAGCAGCTCATCCTCGAGGGCATCGCCTTCGCGCGGACGCGCGAGTCGCGCTTCCTCCTGCCGGTCGGCCTGGAGGTCGGGGAGATGATCCGGGAGCGGCTGGCGGAGATCGCCGCCGTGGAGGACGGCGAGGTGACCGGCAGCGTGCGCCGGCGCCTGGAAATCATCCGCAACGTCAACATCGCCGTCTCCACGAAGGCGACGGCCCAGGTCATCGCGGCCATCCGCGAGCGCGGCATCGTGGCCGACCTCGAAGAAGTCGACGAGCACACGCTTCGCGGCCGGGCACGGAACGAGATCGACGTCATCTTCCACTTTGCGCCGCCGGGTGCGTTCGGCGCGATGCTCCTGGCCACGACGGGAAGTGCAGAGTTCCTCCAGGCCTGGCCGGCGAAGAGCATTCCCCTTGCGCCGACGGAGGAGGAAGTCTTCCAGAAGGCCGGCGTGGTCTACGTCGCGCCGGAGCGCCGCGAAGACGGCGACGACCTGAAGCTGAAGAAGCCGCGGCCGCTCGTCGAGCTGGCCGCGCTGCGGGGCACGTTCCACGTCCACTCGACCTACAGCGACGGCCGCAACACGGTGGCGGAAATGCTCAACGCGGCGCGGGAGCGCGGCTTTGACTACCTCGGCCTTTCCGATCACTCCAAGGCCGCAGCCTACGCCGGGGGCCTGTCCGAGGAGCGGATACAACTGCAGAAGGCGGAGGTCGACAAGCTGAAGCCGTCGGTCGCCCCGATGCGCGTCTTCCGCGGAACGGAGGCCGACATCCTCGCGGACGGCTCCATCGACTACGGCCCGAAGACGCTGCGCCAGCTCGACTTCGTCGTGGCCTCCGTGCACTCCCGCTTTTCGATGACGAAGGACGAGATGACGGAGCGCATGCTCCGCGCCCTCGACGACCCGCACGTCACGTTCCTCGGCCACATGACCGGCCGCAAGCTCCTGAACCGCGAGGGCTACACGTTCGACTACGACCGCATCTTCGAGCGTGCCGGCCAGCGCGGCGTGATCATCGAGATCAACGGCAACCCCAACCGCCTCGACATCGACTGGCGCCTCGTCCGCCGCGCCCTCGACCGCGGCGTGCGCTTCAGCATCCACCCCGACGCCCACTCCATCCGCGAGTACAACGCCCTCGTTAACGGCACCTGGGTAGCCCGCAAAGCCGGCCTCTCGGCGAAGGAGATCTTCAACACCCAAGACGCGGACGCCGTCTCCGAGTATCTGGCGGCGCGGAGGCGTAGGGCGGCCGATGAGGGTCAGAAGGCAGAGGGCAAAGGGCAGAAGTAAGTGGCGCGATCCCCGCTCGCCGCTCGCCCGTCTCCCGCTCGCCGTCCAGAAAAGGGTGAGGCGCCGCGAGAGGGTGAGTTCGCGGCGCCTCGGTGAGTAGGAGGATTCCGCCCTTCAGCGGCGGGCGGTGATGACGATCATCAGCGCGCGCTGGCTTTGGGCCGTCTTCGACACGCCGACGATGTACATCTGGCCGATACGCAGGTTGAGTGTGGTCTTGTACAACTGCGTGAGCTGGTCTTTCTGCAGACGGGAGAGATGGAGCTCGCTGACCTTGACCGAGTCGCTGGCCGCGTCGTACTCGCCGAACTTGAAGTCGGCGCGGTAGCTCGGGGAGAGGTCGACCACTTCGGCGTCCCCTTCCTTCCCTTCGACGTTGGCCTCGCCAGCGCTTTCGTAGTTGTTGAAGCGGAGCAGGGTCAGGTTGGCAGCGACGTCTTCGAGGTCGTGCGGAACGCGGCCGTTCCCTTCCACCCGGCCCGCGGTGACGAGGCGGATGGAGAGCTTGATCGGAGAAGCGGCGGGCTGGGCGTCGAAGTCGGCCAGGGCCTTGGCGATGTTCTTCAGGTTCTCAGGACGGTCGGTGACCACCAGCGAGTTCGTGGCCGGCTGGACGGACCACGAGCCTTCGCTGCTGAGGAGGTTCTTGATCGCGGCCGCGGCCTTGTCGGCCTCTTTGGCCTTGAAGGTGAACGACCGGACCGTCAGCGCGCCGCGGTCCGCCACCGGCTCCGCCAGGAGCGTGCCCGCTGCGAAGAGCAGCGCGACGAAGATCAGGGTGATACGTTTCAGGTTCATAAATCCGCCGGAAGCTTGTCGTCGAAGATCATCACTACGTTGGCACCGTCGCTCGGAACTTCGACGATCGTTGCGTTCTTCGATTGATACGTCTCGATGACCGGTTTCGTCGCGAGCGCGTGGGCCGCGGGCTTCAGGGCCGCGGTAGTCGCCGCCGCGTGCGCCATCGGCGTAGCTGGGCCGAGGTGCTCCATGTGCCAGGCCACGACCGAACCGGTCACGCCGGCGGCCATGGCGGCGGCGATGGCCAGCCGTCGCGGCCAGGAGAGGGCCCGGCGTCCTTCCAGCGACGTCTCCGCCTCGCGGAGGCGGATCTGGGCCATGACGTCGGCGGCGAACGCATCCACGCCGCCCTGCGGAACCATCTCCTCGCCGCCGAGGAGGCGGAAGAAGTTGTCGGGGTCGACCGTCACGGCATGGTCGAGGCAGGCATCGCACGCGCGCAGGTGCGCGAGGAGCTCCGGATCGCTCTCGTCCGGCCGCAGGTTCGCTCGGAACGTCTGGCAGTTGATCATTGCTGCTCTTTCGGCTCCCACAGGCGGGAGTACTCGGGGAAACGCTTCTTCAGTTGCTGCTGCATCAGCTTCCGCGCGTTGAACAGGTGATTGCGCACCGTCGACTCGCGGCAACCGAGGATCCGGGCGATCTCCGACGAGGGCAGATCGTCCATCTGGTTCATCACAAAAATCGTCTTCTGCTTCGGAGAAAGGACGGAGGATACCGCATTGAATACGCCCTCCACTTCCTTCCGTTGGATGATCACGCCCTGTTCCGCGTCGGCCGAGGTCTTGACCAGGCGCAGGTTCGAATTCACGGCGTTCTCACGCGACTGCTTGTTGCGCATGAAGTCGATGGCCACGTTCGTCACCATCCGGTACAACCAGGTGTCGAACGCGTAGGTCGGGTCGTACTTCTCCAGGTTCTCCCACAGCTTGATGAACACGAGCTGGGAGATGTCCTTGGCGTCCTCGGCGTTCCCGATGATCCGGTAGCA
>CAZYTO010000034.1:0-9366 GCA_964650405.1 uncultured Thermoanaerobaculia bacterium
GGTGGCGGCGGCCGGGCCCCGCGGCGGGGCGGGAGCACCGCACTTTCCCTTCCTGGCAAACCTCTTCGCCTCCTGGGTCATCGCCCTGCCGATCGCGCTCTATCTCGGCTTCCGCCGCTCCATGGGCGTGCTGGGACTCTGGTGGGGCCTCTGCGCCGGGCTCATCGTCGTGGCGACATTGCTTTTCCTGAGGTTCAACCGCCTGTCGTCACGGGAGATCGTGCCGCTGCACCACTCAGCGGACGCTTGAACACTCCGCAGTACATCTTCTCTGGTGGCTCAGGGATACGACGGTTTCTCTCGCTGTTCGCGGGCCATCGCCAAAGCGCGCTCCCAGGCACCTCGCGCGGACTCCGGGAGCACTCCTGCCACAACCGGAATATGCATCTGCCGTCCTGCGCGAACGACACTGAACATTAGACGCGTCCCCGGCTTCTGCCGCGCCAGAAACAAAAGCAGCTCGAAGTTATCCGAAAACCGACCGGAGTGGCATCGATTGCCGTGATCAAATCGTCGACGCGGAGGCCGGCTCGATCCGCCGGCCCTCCAAAGACCACCCTCTCGATGCGTAGAAAGCGCGTACTCCCGCTCGCTCCGTCTTTGAGCACTCGAAACGTCATCCCAAACCATGGTCGAGCGGTGACTGCGCCGCCGGGCGTGGCCGCAGCCACCTGACAAGCCACCGCTGCAATCACCAGGCAGCAGAACAAAATCTCAGGGGTGACCCTCGAAACTGATCGCGACCGACGCCCCCGGAACCATGTTGACCCGTTTGCATTGTTCGTCATATCTGCCGCTCGGACAAATCGAATAGGCTCCCGGCTCCAAATCTGCCGCCAAGAAGTCTCCATTGGCCGCCGGCATAGCACCGGCATACAGAGCATTCAACGGTGCGGCGCCTCCAGCCGCAAAGACGGTCGCATACGGATGACCTGAGGAAACTGTCACCCGTCCGCCGTTCATCTGAAGAGAAATCGTAGATTCCACACCGTCAGCGCCGACGCGGCGTATCGCGACCGGAAAGCTCCCGGAAATGATGAAAAGGGTGGCCGAAACGGTCGTGCTCGATACATGTTGCTCGAATCGGCCATCCACGCCGGTAACGACGCTCGTCCAGCCACCCAGCCCTGCGTCGGCTGAGAATCGAACGACAACCCCACTGGCCGGATTACCGGTTGGCGTGAGAATGAGGCATCGAATCACCTTATAAGGCTCCAGCGCCAGTTCCACGTGACGCGACTCGTTCTGAGCGAGAGAGATCTGCAAGGGGTGTGGCGTCATCCCTTCCTGACCCTCGGCATCTGCTGCGAAATCCCCTGCCTTCAAACCCACCATGTCGAACGAGCCATCGTCTCCCGTAACCACCTGTGCGACTGGAGATCCGTCACGGGAAGCCAAATGAACGGCCGCGCGAGCAGGCTGACCCTGCATTACAACGGTTCCTTGAATGCGGCCGCCCGGCAAGACAAGGTCGACCGCTCCGCCATCTGGCTCGATGTTGACGACTGGGCCGATGAGGCGTGAGTGGCTGCGTACCGGATAGACAAGGCGCGACCTCCATGACCCAGGATAGGGAATGTACGCCTCAAAACGGCCATCGTCCCCGCTGGTTACCCGAACCACTCGCGATCCGTTCTCGAAGGTGATCTCCGCGTGCAACGCGTCATCCCCGGCGCGTACGGCACCTCGCACTGCAATCACGTGGACCGGAATCCGAAGCTCGGCACTTCTGCCGTCGGACATATCAACGCGCTGGCGCTCGAGAATCGAACCGGCATGGCTTCTCACAAGGATTTCGTAAGAATCCGGCCGTAGCCGATCGGCGACGACCATACCCTTCGCATCGGCGATGCGGCGCAATGGAACCATATTCTGTTGATTCATGCTTACCGCAAAGATTTCGACGACCCAGGGCTCGCCGTCGGGACCGGCCGCAGGCTCGAGAGCAAGACTCAAAGTGGCCAGTGAAGTCAGGATAACGGACTGAGGCCATGCCAGGGCCTGACCATTCTGTAGCATCACCACTGAAGTGGCGGATGCCGCGCGATCTGTCTTGAATGTCATTGCATAGCGACCGCCCTCGAGACCTGAAAACTGAAAAAAACCGCTCTTGTTCGACGAGGCCGCCACTGACCGTTCGAGTCGTTTCCAAAGTGCGCTTTCATCGTACGGAGTCATGGTGCCGGCAGCTCCAGCAACGGGCCGGCCGGACATGTCCTTAACCCGTCCGGAGATGCTGGCTCCCGCGTAAAGGACTTGCGGTTCCAGCTTGTGCGTAATGTTATCCTTCAGGTTGAGACCCCAGTAGAAGACCGGGGCATATCCCGCAGAGGACAGGCGGAGGTCAAACGTAAGACCGACGGGAACCCGGCAACTCCAGGAGGGGAATCGAAATCGACATTCGAGCACCTCGGTACCATCGGCGAGCAGAAGTTCGCCCCTTATCGGGGCGGCGGGTATCCCACGGCCGGTTCTGATCTCCGAAGTGACTTCGGCTTCGTGAAACACGCGGACGCTGGCCTTGACGTCGGAGGCGTTGAGCCAGAATCTGCGGCTCCAGCACTTGGTAGTCACAACCCTTACGCTCCACACCTTGTCAGCTGACAGGTCCATCACGTAGGTTTTACCGTCGCCGTCGATCTTCGCGCGGACCGTTTCACCTGAACCGTCGGCCGTCGCCACCAGTTCACCGCCACCGACGCAGTCAGATGGTCCACTGATCTCGACAGCGCGATCACTCGCCAGCAGCGGCACTGCGGCTAACGCAAGGGCCAAGGCAGCCGATGTGATCAGACGTCGAAGCACAGGTGATCCAACGAACACCAATATGAGTTCCCGTCGTGCATTTCGAAGCAGGACACTGCATAAGGGTACTGCCAGGCATCGGGACCAATGATCGTGGCGCAGTGCGAAAACCCATCCGGACCCTGGGCAGTGAAGCAACTCCAATGATCACACGCGATCGAGGGCGCTGCCATTCCAACCACGGCGAAAACCACAAGGGCAAGTCGCGCTAGGCGTATCAGCATGTAGACACCTTGTAAATATTTATAGCAAAAAATCGCATGAACGTCAACAAGACGCCCGAACGCTTCGCCGCGTCCCAGTCCTACGGCTGGCGCGTGGCTCTATGGCTCTCCGACGCTTTTCGCCGTACAAATGTATCGAGTTTGGTGTGCCTCCCGAAAATGCGTGACCTAAGGCAGCCAGTCCGTGCCCCGGGTGAGGTAGTCCGCGAAGGTCAGAACGAACAGCACGCCCAGCCAGAGGAACGAGCCGATGACCACCACCCACGTCAGGCGGGTGGAGTGAATGACGTGCATGAAGAACAGGATCACCACGATGGCCTTGGTCGTGGCAATGACGAGCGCGATGGGCGTGTTCGCCCATCCCAGCTCGAGGGTCGAGGCGTACCAGGTCAGCAGCGTGCCGGCGGCCAGCGCCGCGAAGACGGTGAAGTAGACCCACAGCGGCGTGACGTGAACGTGCGGGGCGTGCTGGTGATGCTCCTGGACCGCGTCAGCCATGGTGAGCTCCGGGAATGAGATAGAGGAACGGGAAGAGGAAGATCCAGACGATGTCGACGAAGTGCCAGTAGAGTCCCATCACCTCGACCGGACCGTAGTACTCGGGGCCGAAGTGATTCTTCCAGGCCCGGACGATGAAGTAGATCAGCAGCCCGGCCCCGATGACCATGTGCAGCGCGTGCAGGCCGGTCATGCCCCAGTAGAAGCACATGAAGAGCTGAACCTTCGAGGCCAGGGCCGCATTTTCATGCCACGTGAAGAAGCGGCCGAGGAAGAGGCCCTCCCTAAAGTGGGCGCGGTACTCGATCATCTTGATGGCCAGGAAGGTGCTGCCGAAGACGAGAGTGGCGAACAGCATGGCCACCTGACCTTTTCGCCGGCCGAGCTGTGCCTCGCGCACGGCCAGGGCCATGGTCAGGGAGCTGATGATCAGCACGAGCGTGTTGATGCCGCCGTAAACCGGGTTCTGCAGGGTCCCGCCCAGCGCCCACGCCTGCGGGTACATGACCCGGTAGACCCAGTAGGCGCAGAGCACGCCGCCGAAGAAGAGGATCTCCGTGGTGAGGAACATCCACATGCCGAGGGTCGACGCTTCGTGCTGCTGGCCGAGGTCCTCGAAGTGATGCTGCAGGAACGGATGATGTTCGTGCGACGCATCCGGCAACGGGGCGTCGTGAAGGGTCACGTCAGACATAGGGCGTGCCCTCCATGGCCTTCATCATGGCCGGGTAATCGTAGGCATCCCACGTGACGGTCGGCGTCTCGTGGAAGTTCTCCTTCGGCGGCGGCGACGTCGTGGCCCACTCCAGGCCCACTGCGCCCCAGGGGTTCGCGCCCGCCTTGCGGCCGAAACGCAGCGACCAGGTCAAATAGATGATCGGGAGCAGGTAGCCTACGGCCAGTACCGAGGCGCCGGCGGTGGACATGACGTTGAGCACCTGGAACTCCGGCGCATACGCGTGGTAGCGGCGCGGCATGCCGAGGTAGCCGAGGATGAACTGCGGGAAGAAGGTCAGGTTGAAACCGACGAAGACCAGCAGCGCGGCCAGTCGCGCCCACCACTCCGGATACATGCGGCCGGTGATCTTCGGCCACCAGTAGTGAATGCCGGCGAGGTAGGCCATGACCACGCCGCCCACCATGACGTAGTGGAAGTGCGCCACGACGAAGTACGTGTCGGTCACATGGACATCGAGGCCGAGCGCAGCCAGGAAAAGGCCGGTGACGCCGCCGATGGTGAAGAGGCCGATGAAGCCGAGAATGTAGAGCATCGGCGTCTGCCACGACACGGAGGCCTTGTAAAGCGTGGCCGTCCAGTTGAAGACCTTGATAGCCGAGGGGACGGCCACGAAGTAGCTGAGGAAGGCGAAGATCAGGGCCGAGTAGACCGAGATGCCGGCCACGAACAGGTGGTGCGCCCAGACCAGGAAGCCGAGGAAGGCAATGGCCAGCGACGAGTAGGCCACGAACTTGTAGCCGAAGATCTTCTTGCGCGTGAACGCCGCCACCACTTCCGAGGCTACGCCCATGGCCGGCAAGATCATGATGTAGACCGCCGGGTGGGAGTAGAACCAGAACATGTGCTGGTAGAGCACGGGATCGCCGCCGAGGGCGGGATCGAAGATGCCCACGCCCGTGGCACGCTCGAACATGAGCATGGTCAGGGTGATGGCAAGCACGGGCGTGGCCAGGAGCTGCACGACCGACGTTGCGTAGAGCGCCCAGACGAAGAGCGGCAGGCGGTACCAGGTGAGACCCGGCGCGCGCATGCGATGGATGGTGACGAGGAAGTTGAGCCCGGTCAGGATCGACGAGAAGCCGGCCAGAAAGCCGGCGAAGGTCGTGCCGAAGACGTGGGTGTTCGAGTACTGCGTGGAGAACGGCGTATAGAACGTCCAGCCCGTGTCGACGCCGCCGGTGATGATGACGTAGAGGCCGATCACGGCCGCCAGCATGTAGACGTACCAGCTCAGGAGGTTGAGCTTCGGAAAGGCGAGGTCTTTGGCGCCGAGCTGGATCGGCAGCAGGAAATTGCCGAGGATGGCCGGGATCACGGGGATGAGGAAGAAGAAGACCATCACCACGCCGTGCAACGTGAAGAACTTGTTGTACGTATCGCTGGTGAGGAGGTCACCCTCGGGGGTGAGCAGCTCGAGGCGCATGACCACGGCGAAGAAGCCGCCCAGCACGAACATCAGGGTCACGGAGAAGAGGTAGAGGATGGCGATCCGCTTGTGGTCTTTCGTCAGCAGCCACGAGAAGAAGCCGTAGTCCTCGTTGAGGTAGTTGCGCGTCTTCTCCGGCTCGACGAAGCGCACGTCGTGTAGGGTCAGAGTGCTCATGGGTGGTTACCTTTGCTGGACTGGGGCTGCGATGCGGCGACGGGGTTGGGCGTCGAGCCGGCGCCGGGCCGCTGCGACTGCGGCGATTCCACCGGCGTGACCTGCGGTTGCGCGCCGAGGGACTTGAGATAGGCGAGAAGCTTGATCAGGTCGTCCTCGCTCACCTGCCCCTGGAAGGTCGGCATGATCGAGGGCGTGGCGAAGCCCTTCACCACCTTCGCCTGCGGGTTGAGGATCGATTCGCGGATGTAGTTCTCGTCGACCTTCACCACCGAGTTGTCGGAGAGCATTACGTCCGTGCCGTACAGGCCCTGCAACGTCGGCCCGCGGCCGGTCGAGTCCCCGGTATGGCAGGTGTTGCACGCGTATTTCTGGAAGAGCTTCTCCCCCTGCGAGGCCAGCGAGCCCTCCGCGCCGCCGGCCAGCCAGTGCTGGTAGTCGGTCGGCTCCATCACTTCCACCCATCCGATCATGCCGCTGTGCAGGGTGCCGCAGTACTCGGCGCAGAAGATGTGGAAGCGCCCCGTCTTCGTGGCCTGGAACCACATGGTGCGGTAACGGTTCGGCAGGACGTCCATCTTGGTGCGGAAGTTCGGGAAGAAGAGACTGTGGATGACGTCCTCGGAGGCCATGGTGATCTTCACCGGCCGGTTGACGGGAACGTGCAGCATGTTGATCTCGCGCTGGCCCGTGGGATGCTGGAACTTCCACATCCACTGCTTGCCGGTGGCGTAGATCTCCAGCCCGTTCTTCGGCACATGCTGCAACTGGAAGAACACCCACGAGCCCCACACGAACATCACCATGAAGATGCAGAAGGGGATGATGATCCAGGCCGCTTCGAGCATCTTCGGCGGCTCCTGATCCTGAGCCAGCTCGTTGTCCGGACGGCGCCGGTACTTGAGGGCCAGGACGAAGATGAGGACGAAGATGAGCACCGAGACGGCGCCCGTGACGACGCACATGAAGACGTAGAGCGCGTCGACGCTGCCGGCCGTCGTGGAGGCCTGCTCGGGAAACAGCGGGAAGTCGGAAAGCATCATGCCTTGTGGAACCCTCTAATCATCGTCCGGCTCCCACATGGCGCTCGCGCCGCACCATGACGAAGATGAAGCCGGCCAGGCCGAGAACCGTGGCCGCCCCGCCGGCGCGGACGAAGTTCATGGCGTTGCGGCTGTACTTGCCGGTGGCCGGCTCGTAGTGGTAGCAGAGGAGCAGGAGCTGGTCGGTCATCGTGCCGATCCGGCTCGCGGAAGCCTCCATGAGGGCAAGCTTGAGATCGCGGGGCTTGAACTCGAAACCGTAGAGATAGCGGGAGACGAGGCCGCCGGGCGTGAGGACCATGAGGCCGGTGGCGTGCGCGAACTGGTCCATCCGCATGTCGTACGCGTAGTGGAAGCCCACCGTGTTGGCCAGGGCCTTGACCGCCGACTCGTGCCCGGTCAGGAAGTGCCAGCCGGAGGACGTGGTGCTGAAACGGCCGTAGCGCTTGATCCACTTCTCTTTCTGCTTCGCCGCGTCGGCGGGCATGTCGCGCGGGTCGATGGAGACGGTGATGACGTCGAACTCCCTGCCGACGTCGAATTTCAGCTCCGTCAGCGAGCTCGTCTCCCCCTCCATGACCATGCTGCAGAGCATCGGGCAGCGGTAGTACATGAAGTTGAGGATGACCGGCTTGCCGCGGAAGAGCTGCCCGAGCCGGACGATCCCACCCGTCTCGTCGCGGAACATCAGGTCCATCGGCACCCTCGCCCCCATCTTCTGATCGAAGGAGACCCGGCCCGGCAACTGCGGCGGCGTGGCGGAGTTGTCCGCATACGCTGCGACAGCGGCGAGGATCAGGAGGGCGGCGAGAAAGACGCGGCGGAGCATCAGTGCGTCGCTCCTCCGGTCGTGGTCGCGGTGGTGTTCGCAATGGTCGTCGAGCTCGACGTGGCCGGCGTTGTGCCGGGCAACGGCGATGCCGGTGCGCCCGGAGCGCCGGACGCGCCAGAACCGGCACCGTTGACGGGCAGCCCGCGCTGCACGACGATCTGCTTGGCCAGGTCGATCGGCAGACGCACGCGGCCGGCCTTCTGGTCGACCCAGCCGGGGTGGTTGAGCGCCTCTTCTTCGTTGTGGCGCATGGTCTCCATGTCGATCACAGGCGTTGCGGCCGTGGGCGGCACGTCCGTCCCCTTGGCGTCCTTGGCCTTGAACGGCTGGAGGCGCGGTTCTTCCGGCACATCGGCGCCGGCCGGCCGCTCGATGGCGGTCAGCGGTTGGTTTGTGTCGGTGCTGAACATGGCCTTGTAGCGGTGGAAGAGCAGGTAGAGAACGATGTGGGTGATGACGGCGAAGACGAGGAAGACGACCACGAAGCCGAGAAGCGCCTTGACGTTGACGTCGCTCGTCTCGTGCTTCGTGGCAGGATTGACGATGGCGCCCTTGCCGGGCGCGGCGTTCGCTTCATCGTGATGCGTGCGCGGTGTCTCAGGCATGGATCTTCACCGCCCCTTCCCGGATGGCCTCTTCCACCCACGTCTCGTGAATGGGGATGATCGTCTGCCCCTTGAGCTGGCGGATGAACTCGAACATCCAGATGCCGCCGATGCCGGCGAGCGTGGTCAGGCCGAGGAACGAATAGTGGAACTCCTCGTGCGTCCAGGACGGCGCCACGACCCAGTACAGAGTCACGTAGCGCATGACCAGGAGGATGACCGCCACGACGCCGATGGTCGTCGCGCGGTCCTTGATCGGACGCATGAGCAGCAGGAAGAACGGCAGGAAGAAGTGGAAGAGGATCACCAGGGCCGCCACGACACCCCATCCCCCGTGCTCGCGCCAGAGGTAGTGGGGGATCTCCTCCTTGATGTTGGCGTACCACATGAGGAGGAACTCGCTGAAGGCCGTGTAGGTGTAGAACATCACGAAGGCCAGCGTCAGGTTGCCGAGGTCGCGGAGGTGCATCGGCTTCAGCACGTCCGTCATGGCCGGGGTATCGGCGATGCGGGTCAGGAAGAACGTCACGAAGGTGATGCCGGACAGCGCGCAGCCGACGACGAAGGTGATGCCGTACATCGACGAGAACCACGCCGGCTCGAGCGACATCATCCAGTCGACGGAGGCGAAGGTCAGCACCAGCACGATGACCAGCAGCCCCAGAGCGGCGACCTTGCGCCGGGCCAGCTCCGTCTCCGGAGCACGGTCTTCATAGAACTTCACCGACAACCGGCGCAGGAGGAAGGCCAGGAACCAGAGGATCAGCAGATACCCGGCGGCGAAGGCGCCGAAACGAATGGGCGCCAGCCAGACCTGCTTGGCATGGACGACATGCTCCCCTGAGAAGAAACCTGGAACGGCCCATGGGTAGATCGATGGAAGGCCGAAAAGGATGGGGATGAAGCCCAGAGCCAGAACCCACATCGTGCGCGCGGCGGCGCCGGCGGCGCGGTCGAGCATCGCACCCCCCGACCCGCCCCGCACGTCCTGACACACCCGCAGGGCCCGGCAACCGC
>CAZYTO010000034.1:9376-21045 GCA_964650405.1 uncultured Thermoanaerobaculia bacterium
CCCAAGGAGGTGGGTGTTGGGGTAGCTCCGGAAGAAGCCGGCCCGCACAGGATCGAGGAAGAGACCGACCGCGCTGGGGGCCAGGCCGAGAATGCGGATGTTCAGCGCCGGCATCTGCCAGCGGGCGATGCCGGTGGCCGTGGAGCTCGATGGAGCCGCCGTCGTCACCTGGACACCTCGCTCGATGCGGCCGCGGGAGGAGCGGCGAGCTGCGTTCGCTTGTCCGCGGGAAGGTCGTTGATGGTCCCGTTCTGGGAGAGCTGCAGGGCGCGGATGTAGGCGATGATCCGCCAGCGGTCGTCCGCCGGGATCTGCACATTGTACGGCGGCATGGCGCCGAAGCCGTTGGTCATGACGTCGAAGAAATGTCCTGTCACTGCCTTGCGCAGCACGTCGGTGTGGTACGACGGAGGACGGCGGTATCCCCGCGAGGGAATCATGCCGTTGCCGTCGCCGAGCCGCCCGTGGCACTCCGAGCAGTAGATGTCGTAGCGCACCTGCCCGCGGTCCATGTCGGCGGCCGTGATCGGGAAGGGATAGCCGTCGCCGTCCTTGCCGTCCAGCTTGCCGGTGTGCAGGAAGTCGTCGATGACCAGTTCTCCCCGCGCCACGGTGCCCGGCACGCGCGGGCGCGCGGACATGCCGTCGGCGAAGAAGTCGCTCGGCTCGAGCGGGTCGTACTTCGGCTGATTGGCCATCTTCTGACGACACGAGGTCAGAAGGATGAGGGCAGAAGGCAGAAGTAGAAGCACGAGAAGCAGGCGGAGCGTGGCAATCACACTTCTGCCTTCTGCCCTCTGACTTCCGATGACTCCCCTACCACGGAACATCAGTCACCTCCCGTGGCGAGAGCGTCTCGAGGAACTTCCACACGTGGTCGATGTCGAACTTCGGATCGCGGGACTGGATGACGAGGAAGAACTTGTCGCGCGAGGCCTGGTCGAAGCGCGGCAAGTTGAAGACGGGGTGATACGGCATCGGCAGGCCGTTGAGGGCGAGCATGCCGAAGACGGCGGCGAAGGCGGCCAGGAGGATCGTGCACTCGAAGGTGATGGGGATCCAGGCCGGCCACGAGTTGAATGGCTTCCCGCCGATGTTCAGCGGGTAGCTGATGACGTTCGCGTAGTAGCACATGAAGAAGCCGGAGAGGCCGCCAATGATCCCGCCGATGAGGACGATGAGGGGCAGCCGCGTCTTGTGCATCCCCACCGCCTCGTGCAGACCGTGGATGGGGAAGGGAGAGAAGGCGTCCATCTCCGTGTAGCCCGCGTCCCGCGCGGCGGTGGCTGCGTCCAGCAGCTCCTGCGCGCCGGGGAACTCGGCGATGACTCCGTACAGTCCGGTGATTGGTTTTCCGATCGCCATTTATGCCTCGTGTGCCTCCGCGTGCGCCTGCGCTTCGGGAAGGAGCGTGCGCATCTCGAAGATCGAGATCATGGGCAGGAAGCGAACGAAGAGGAAGAGCAGGAAGAGGAAGAGGCCGATCGAGCCGCCGTACATGGCCCAGTCCCACACCGTGCCGTGGTACATGCCCCAGGACGACGGCAGAAAGTCGCGCGAGAGCGAGACCGGGATGATCACGAAGCGCTCCAGCCACATGCCCACGTTGACGAACATGGCCGTGAAGAAGAGCCAGAAGGTCGAGGTGCGGCAGCGCTTGATCCACATGAGCTGCGGCGCCAGGCCGTTGCAGACGAGCAGCGCGAAGTACATGCTGTGGTACGGGCCCTGGAAACGGGCGAACATGATCGCGTACGTCTCGAAGGCGTTGCCGCTGTACCAGGCGAAGAAGAGCTCCATCATGTAGGCGTAGAACACGATGAGACCCGTGGCCAGCATGACCTTGCCCATGTTCTCGAGGTGCTTCATGGTGATGAAGTCCTGGAGCTTGAAGAACTTGCGGAACGGAATGGCCAGGGTCAGCACCATGGCGAAGCCGGCGTAGACGGCACCCGCCACGAAGTAGGGCGGGAAGAACGTCGAGTGCCACCCCGGGAGCTGCGCCACGGCGAAGTCGAACGAGACGATGGTGTGGACCGACAGCACCAGCGGCGTGGAGAGGCCGGCCAGAAGCAGGTAGGCCGTCTCGTAGCGGTACCAGTGCTTGGCCGAGCCGCGCCAGCCGAGGGCCAGCATGCCGTAGATCTTCCGCCCCCAGAAGCTCATGGAGCGGTCGCGCAGCGTAGCCAGGTCGGGGATCAGCCCGATGAACCAGAAGAGGAACGACACCGTGGCATACGTCGAGACCGCGAAGACGTCCCACATGAGGGGACTGCGGAACTGCGGCCACAGGGTCATGGTGTTCGGATAGGGAAAGAGCCAGAAGTCGTACCACGGACGGCCCGTGTGGAGTGCCGGGTAGAGGCCCGCCGAGGCGACAGCGAAGAGTGTCATGGCCTCGGCGAAGCGGTTGATCGACGTGCGCCACTCCTGCCGCAGGAGGAGGAGGATGGCCGAGATCAGCGTGCCGGCGTGGCCGATGCCGATCCACCAGACGAAGTTGAGGATGTCCATGCCCCAGCCGACAGGGTGGTTGATGCCCCAGATGCCGACGCCGACGAGGACGAGCTTGCCGATGGCCGCGGTCAGGAGCATCACTCCCAGGCAGCCGATGGAAAAACCAATCAGCCAGCCGATGGGCGTCTTCTTTCGGAGGACGATCGTGGAAATGTGATCCGTGATCGAGGCGTAGGTGTGCCCCGGCTCGAGCGTCGGCTGCGGGATGAAGCGCGCCGGGACCTCCAGCTCCTGGGTGGCCGGGCGTACCTCGTGGACTGGGGTTTCTTCTTTATGAGCCATCAGTCAGCCACGAACGATGAAGAATGAACGATGAGCATCGGTTCGACTCCTCGTTCCTCGTTCCGCGTTCCTTGTTTCGTCATCCCTTGATCTCCGGGTTCGGGTTTCTCACGTTCGCCAGGTACGTGGTGCGCGGGCGGGTATTCAGCTCGCCGAGCAGGGCATAGTTGGTCGGCTCGCTCTTGAGCTGGGCCACGCGCGAGGATGGATCGTTCATGTCGCCGAAGACGATGGCGTCCGTCGGGCAGGCCTGGGCGCAGGCCGTCGTAACGTCCCCGTCGCGCACGCGGCGGTTGCCGTCCTTCTCCGCCTCGATCTTGGCCGCATTGATGCGCTGCACGCAGTAGGTGCATTTCTCCATGACGCCGCGGGTGCGGATGGTGACGTCGGGATTGCGCATCGGCTTGAGGGCCGGCGTGTCGTAATCGGAGTAGTGGTAGAAGTTGAAGCGCCGCACCTTGTAAGGACAGTTGTTCGAACAGTAGCGGGTGCCCACGCAGCGGTTGTAGGTCATGTCGTTCAGACCTTCATTGCTGTGCGACGTGGCGCCCACGGGACAGACCGGCTCGCACGGCGCGCTCTCGCACTGCATGCACGGCACCGGCTGGTGGAAGACCTGCGGGTTGTCTTCGGCGCCGCGGTAGTAGCGGTCGATGCGCAGCCAGTGCATCTCGCGCTCGGCGTGCACCTGCGACTTGCCCACGATGGCGATGTTGTTCTCCGACATGCAGGCGATGACGCAGCCGTTGCAGCCGGTGCAGACGCTCGTGTCGATGACCATGGCCCAGGCATGGCCGTTGTAGGCCACCGGCGGATACATCGACTCGGCCGGAGCCTCGTCGCTTTCGCGCTGAGCGAACTTCGGGTTCTTCCGGTACTCGTCGAAGGACGCGCTGCGGATGATTCCGCGGTCCATCCCGTTGAGATCCTGCAGGTTCAGGCTCTGGTGCTCCTGCGTGCAGGCGATCTCATAGTCCGTCCCCGTGTTCGACACCGTGGCCCCGGCGCCGCCGTAGAGGGCGTTCGAGCGCCGGATCGGATAGACGTCGACGCCGTACGGCTCATCGCCGTTGCTCACGGCGATCTTTCCGCCGTAACGGCGGCCGTAGCCGAAGGATAAGGTGATCACTCCGTCCGGCTGCCCAGGGAGAACCCAGAGCGGCACGGTCACCTTCGTGCCGTTGAACGTCAGCTCTCCGAGGACCGTTCGCTTCTCGTTGATCCAGGCGTCGCGCTTGTCGTCGGCGAAACCGGTGATCTCGCGGAACGTCTTCGGGCTGACTAGTGCGGCGTTGTCCCAGGTGATCTTGGTCTGCGGCTTCGGCAGCTCCTGCAGCCAGCCGTTGTTGGCGAAGCGTCCGTCGAGGATCGTCGGATCGGGACGGAGTTGGATCTCATACGAGGTTGCCGGGTTGGCGGGTTGCGGGGTTGCGGGGGGAAGGTTCGTGCTCGCGGCTCCGGCGCGGAGTGGTAACGCGCTTCCCGCGATCAGGCCGTCGTGCAGCCACTTGCGCCAGGCGTGCTCGAAGTCGGCCGCACCCGACTTCGCGCGCCAGTAGTTGCGGACGAGATCGTACGGTGCGACGTCCATACCGCCCGTCATGGCGTTGATCAGCTCGTGGGCGGAGCGGCCGTTGTAGAGCGGCGCGATGAGAGGCTGGATGACGGAGGCCGTGCCGTCGTGCCCGCGCCCGTCGCTCCATGACTCGAGATAGTGCGTCTCGGGGATGTGCCAGTGCGAGAGCATCGAGGTCTCGTCGTAATAGAGACTCATGTGCGCGCGGAAGGGCACACCGGCCAGGGCATGACCGAAGTCGAGATCGGCCGGAGCGTCGAACACCGGATTGCCGCCGATGATGATGATGGCCTTGACCGTGCCGGCCTTCATGTCGGTGACGAGCTCCTGGATCGAGGCGAGCTGGTTGCCCGGCGCGACCTCGGCGGAGTCGGTCACGAGCACGGTCGTGCCGATGTTTCCGAGAGCCTGGTTGATGGCCATGGCCAGGGCATGGACGGCGGGCGGCTGATGGTCGCCGGCCACGACGATCGAGGCGCCGTGGTTCTTCTGCAGGTCGCGCACGAGGGCGCCGATCCAGTCGCCGTGATCCGTCTGGGCGTTGCCGAGTCCGAGGTTCGCGGCAATGGCACGCGCATAACCCTCGACCTGCGACGGCTTCACCGGCAGGCGATGGTCGGCCATCGAGCCGATCCCCGAGGGACCGGACTCGATGGCGTAGACGCGGCTGATCGCCGGCGGCTGCGCCGCGCCTTTTGTGGCGCGCACGCGGCGGCGCGAGGCGAAGTCGCGCGCGTAGCGCAGGTGGCCGGGGCCGCTGTCGAGAACGTCGCTGTCGAGGGAGACGACGACGTTGGCCTTGCTGAAGTCGTAGTGGACGTCGGCATAGCTGCCGAAGGCGAGGCGATGCCCTTCGCGCGCATTGTCGCGGCCGGCCGCATCCCACTGATGCCACTTCATGCCGGGATACATGGCCACGACCTGCTGGATCTGCGCGCCGAGTGTCGGCGAGGTGATGGTCTGGGTGAGGAGCCGGAGACCGGCGCCATTCGACGTCGTTGAAGTGCCATTCGGCGAGGCCGCTTTCAGCACCGGTACGAGCGCGGCCAGGAAGTCGCTCCAGGTCGAGATCTCGCCGAGGTGGCGGACGACCTGCGAGCGGTCCGGGTCATAGAGGCCGAGGATCGACGCCTGCATGAACGCGTCGGAGCCGCCGAGGCTCGAAGGATGGTCCGGGTTCCCCTCGATCTTCGTCGGGCGGTACATGTGGGACTCCACCAGGACGCCGGTGGCGTAGCCGCTGAGCGGCATGGCGCTGGCGAAGAAGATGGGCTTGCCGGGAATGAGGTCCTCCGGCTGGCGGACGTACGGGATGATCTTTTCGGCGGGAGCGTTGCAGGCGGCCAGGCCGCCCAGCGCCACGGAGGCGCCCATGAGCTTGAGGAAGTCGCGGCGATGCACTCCGTTGGCCAGGGGCGCGGCCTGACGCGGGAACTCCTGCTCGAAGAAGGCATCGAACTCGTCGCTGCGCGACAGCTCTTCGAGGCTGCGCCAGTATTCACGGCCGCGCAGGTCGCCGACGCGGGCGCGGAATTCTTTGAAATCGAGAGGTCGCTGATCGCTGCTCGCTGTTCGCTGATCGCTGTTCGCGGGCTGCGGCTCTCGTTTGGTTTCGTCGTTCATGTCGTCGGTTCGTGATCGTTGGTCGCTCAGTAGTGGCACGTCGAACAGGTCGTCAGACTCTGGATGTGGTTCTCGCGCACGAGCCGCGGGCCGTCCACGGCCTGGTTTACGGGCACGTACGCCATGTTGAAGACTTCCTTCGGGTCGCGGACGAACTGCTCCGGATGACGGTGGCAGTTGAGGCACCACTCCATGGTCAGCGGCGAAGCCTGGTAGGTGAGCGGCATCTTGTCGATGCGGCCGTGGCACGTGGCGCAGCCCACGCCCTTGTTCACGTGAATGCTGTGGTTGAAGTGGACGAAGTCGGGAAGGCGATGGATGCGCTCCCAAACGATGGGACGTCCGGTGGCATAGCTGGCCCGGACCGGCTCGAGCATCGAGGCGTTCGTCCAGATCTGGGCATGACAGTTCATGCACGTCTGGGTGGGCGGAAGCCCGGCGAAGTTGGAGGTCTCGACCGAGGTGTGGCAGTAGCGGCAGTCGATGCCGAGGCCGGCGACATGGTGCTGATGGCTGAACGGGACGGGCTGCTCGCGCTCGATGCCCTGGTTGGTCACGTACGGGGAACGGACGATCCCGCCGATCACCCAAAGGACGAATCCGGCGATGAAGACCGCGCCGAAAATCGTGACGCGGGACAGCGTATTGGTACTGCGATGGAAGATCTGAGCCATTCGAGGCCGCTACCGTCCCAGGTTGGCGTAGTGATTTGCGACTGCGGGCCGCCGCGCCACTCTCCGGCGGGCGCGACGCGGGGGATCATATCGAAATTCGAATGCCACGCAACCCGTGGGATTCAGTGTTGCAGCGCACAGAACGACGTGGTTGGCACCGGCTCGTGACGGGATGGTTTGCACTCAACGCAAGGCGCTCTCTCTCCTGATTCAGGCACCGGCCCGAGAGACCCCGCCGGAGACGATCAGGGCCATGACCGAGGCGCTGTCGGCATCGAGTTTCGTCACCCGGGCGGCGGGGACGACGAAGAGGGTACCGGCCACGGAATAGGAGAACGGGAAGTAGACGGCGACCTCTCCCGGCAGTCCGAGGAAGCCGAGGTCGTTCTGGGTCACGAAGCCGAGCGTGCGCAGGCCGTCGCCGCCGACCGCCACGGCCACGGGCTGATCGAAGCGCTTCTTGTCGCCGACGAACGCCTCGAGCAGGTCTCGCAGCGAGGCGTAGACGAGCCGCACCAGCGGGGCACGGCGGAAGAGCGTCTCCGTGAGCTGCAGGAACTTGCGCACGATGAAGTTCGAGGCCAGCGCGCCGAGGAGCACGCAGCCGCCGAACGTCACGGCGATTCCCAACCCGGGAGTTTTTAAATCGAGCAACCGATCTATCCGGACGAATGCTTCGTAGATGAGATAGATCGTCAGTGCGATCGGGACGACGATCACCACGCCGCGGAGAAAGTTCTTGATCAGCCAGTTCATGGAACAGAGTGTAGTAGGTGGGGTACGGACTTCCTGGGTCCCGGGAGAGGCTACGCGGCAACTCGGCCACCCGGCGCCCCCGTCTCGCGCTAAACTTGCGCCGGTAATGTCCCCCGACAACGACCTTCTCTCGCGTGTGCGGCGCGGCGACCACTCCGCCTTCGAGTCGCTTTACGACCGCCACTCCCCTGCCATGTATGCGATCGCGCTCCGCATCCTCGGCAAGGAGGACCTGGCCTGCGCCGCGCTCGAGGCCGTGTTCCTCGGACTCTGGGAGGGTCGCCTGACCTGGTCCCTGTCGTTCGGGAACCCGGGGGCCTGGCTCCTCCGCATCATCCGCGACCAGTCCCTGGCCATGCGCCCGGCGGCGCCGCCCCTCCAGCGCCGCCCCACCATCCCCACACCGCGTGAGCTGGTCGAGGATGTGTATCTCGGGGGCAGCAAGGTGGAGGAGCTCGCCCAGGCCTATGAAATCCCCGAGGCGAAGGTACGTGACCTGCTACGCTGCGGAATGGCCGAGTTGCGTTCGGAGTTTGAGGCCGGCAGATGACGGAGCTACTGCCCAAAGAGGATCTCGCGTTCCTCGACGACCTCGTCGCCGAGACGATCGAGCCGGTGGCCCCGCCGCCCGCAGTCAAGTCTCGCCTGATGAGCCTCGTGCGCGACATTCCCCAGAACAGCCGCACGGTCCGCGCGCATGAAGGACACTGGACCCAGACGCCGATGCCGGGCGTGAAGGTGAAGCTCCTGACCATCGACAAGACCCGCGGCACCGCCACGGTCATGATCGACATGGCTCCCGGCTCGTCCCTTCCTGAGCACGGCCATCACGGCGACGAGCAGACGTTCGTCATCTCCGGCGCCTGCCGCATCGGCGGCGTGTCGCTGGAGAAGGGCGACTTCCACCACGTCAGCGGCGACGCCCGCCACGGCCGCGTCGTCAGCGACGACGGCTGCGTGCTGCTGCTTGTGGTCGACGAAGAAGACTACCGGGCTGCGTAGTCAGAAGGCAGAGGGCAGAAGGCAGAAGTGGGCCTTCGTGAGCTTTCCACTTCTGCCTTCTGACTTCCGCCTTCTGACTCATGAGATGACTACCAAGCGCACAAGCTCCGCGGCGAAGAAGAGCAAGGAGTCGCCTCTCGACCGCATCCGCTCCATCTGCCTCGCCCTTCCCGGAACGAACGAGAAGCTCTCGCACGGATCGCCGTCGTTCTTCCTGCCGACCGGCCACTACCTCTCGTTCGCCGACAACCACCACGGCGACGGCAGGCTGGCGGTCTGGATGGCCGCACCGCCCGGCATGCAGGAGTCGCTCACCGAAGCGGAGCCTGAACACTTCTTCCGGCCGCCGTACGTCGGGCCCTCCGGCTGGGTCGGCAGCACCCTGAACACAGGCTTCGAGGTGGGCGCCATGGCCGCCCTAAGCTCCCAGGCCCATGCGTGGATCGCGGCAAAGAAGAAACGGCGGGCGCCGGCGAGTTGACCGAGACCGGCGCGCAAGAGACAGCCCAGGAGCGATGACTCCAGTGGGTGATGTCGTGCGACAGGATCATTTCGCGAGGAAGGCTCTCTACCAGAAGTAGACACGCCACAGATGCACGCGTCGGACACTCGGCATTCGCCCATGTATGCGCTAGACTTCCATAAGAATGAAAAACACCCTTCTGGAGCAAGTGCTGAGCCTCCCGGAGCACGAACGCGCGGAGATCGCCGATCGAATTCTCGAGAGTCTTGACCCCGTCACCCAGGACGACGTCGATGAGGCATGGGCTGCAGAAATCGAGAGGCGATGTGCGGCCGTTGATGCGGGCACGCTGGGTACCTCTGATTGGAAAGACGTTCGTGCCCGGATCGAGAGGGACATCCTCGGCCGGTGAAACGTGTACGGCCGAATGATGAAGCCGAAGCGGACTTTCGACACCACATCCGCTGGTATGAGGACGAAAGAGCAGGGCTCGGTGTACGGCTGTTAGCTGACATCCAGGCTGCGATCAATCTGATCTCTCGTCACCCGATGGTTGGCGAGCCGGTCCGAGGTATGCGGCCACGGGGAGCCGTGCGACGACTTCCTCTTCGCCGTTTCCCTTCGTACTCGTTTACCGCGAACATCAGGACCGCATCGAAGTTGTCGCTCTGGCCCACACGAGCCGCAAACCTCGGTATTGGCGAGAACGGCTGAACTGACCGCAGCGCGCAAACCTCAGCCCGCCCCGGCCCGTGTCGATTTTGACCCGCCTCAGTCGACAAGAGAGTGAAGGAGCAAGACATGAAAACTAGTACGAACATACTGTTGTGGATCATCCAGGGGCTGCTGGCGGCGCTCTTCCTCTTTGCCGGGATCATGAAGTTCGTCCTGCCGCCCTCGGTGATGCAACAGGGGCCGGTGCACCTTCCCATGGCGTTCCTGCGGTTCATCGGCGTCATGGAGGTGCTGGGCGCGCTCGGGCTCATCCTCCCCGGGATCACCCGCGTCCGCATCGGGCTGACTCCGGTCGCCGCTGCCGGGCTGGTGATCATCATGATCGGCGCGACGGTGATCACGCTCATGGGCGGCACCGTGGTGCAGGCCCTCACCCCTTTCATTGCCGGCCTGCTCGCGGCGACGGTGGCCTGGGGCCGCCGTCCGCGGCCGGCTCACTGACCGAGCAGCAGGGAGGTCAGGAGAGGCAGGTCGCAACAATGGAAATGGCCCGCGTCGTGCGCGCCTCCCAACCGCTCCCCGAAATTGTGACGACCCGCGCGCCGAAGTCGCGGAGCGCGTCGAGAAACTCGCAGTGCAGTTGCTCGCGGCGCGCCCCCGAGTCACGGACGCCGTCGGCCGTCCACGGTACGTCGATATCGAGCAGCAGGTAGAGATCGGCGAGGCGCTTCTTCGCTTCCTCCACGATCCACGCCGGGCAATCTCCGTAGTGATGACGGCTGTAGACGACGGTGCTGACCAGGTCGGTGTCGTGGATTTCGAGTGGGGCGGCGACGGGGGCTATCAAGGGCGTGCGGGTTGCTGCCGGCGGCGAGCGGGAGAAGAGATCCGCTTCGCTGAGTGCACTGTCCGCTCGCCGCTCGCCGCCCGCCGCCCGCCCACCGATCGCGACATCGCCCAACGCCATCTGCCCCCTCGCAATCGGCTCGACATCGTCGTACGTCAGCTCGCGCGCCACGCGCTCGGCGTATTCGCGAGCGTACTCGGGGATGACGATCCCGCCGTAGCGCTCACCGAGGATCGAGGCCAGGGTCGTCTTACCGGTGCATTCCGCGCCGGTCAGGCAGATGCGATGGCGGCTGCCGAACGGCGCCAATCGAGGTACCCCTTCACGCAGAGCACGATGAACAGCGCGTAAAGGCCCGACGTCAGGTAGAGCCTCTGGTCGATGAACATGACCACGTAGATGACGTCGACGGCCGCCCAGACGATCCAGTTCTCGACGATCTTCATGTTCAGCATGTACTGGCCGACAAGGCTGAACGCCGTCGTCACCGCGTCCCAGACCGGCAGCGATGCGTCATGGGCGGTGGCACGCAACGCATAGAAAAAGCCGCCCGTCAGCGCGAAGCCGGCGGCCGCCAACAGGGCCGAGAGGCGCGGCGAGGCGTGCGCGATCTTCAGCTCCGTCTTGTTCTCGCCGCCGTGCAGCCACTCGTACCAGCCATGGATCGAGAGGATGAAGTAGATCACCTGCAGCCAGGCATTCAGATAGAGGTGCGTACGCCAGAAGACGATCAGGTACAGCACCACGCTGACGATGCCCGTCGGCCACGTCCAGATGTTCTCCCGGACGGCCAGCCAGACATTCGCCAGCGTGAAGACGACCGCGGCGATCTCGAGAGGAGTGAACGTCAACGCCGGAAATCTACCATCACCACCGCGTTGCGCGTCGCCTGCGGGTAGTAGTACGCCGTTCCTCCCACCACCCCGCCGGCGATGTAGTTGTAGCTGTAGCCGCTGGGGAAGACGCGCTTGTTGTTCAGGACGTTGTTCACCTGCAGGCGCAGGCGCGTCCCGCCGCCGAGGTCGTAGGCGGAGGAGAGATCGAGCGTGGCGAAGGCAGGCGTGGTGAGCGAGTTGTCGTTCGTGTTGTCGAGATGCGACTTCCCGACGTAGCGGCCCGTGGCCCCGAGGGTCAGGCGCGAAAGGGGCGTCCAGTCGGCCGTCTGGTTGACGATGACGCCGGGTGTCAGCACGGGTTTCCCGTTGTGGAAGACGAACGGCCTGGAGCCGGGGGGGTTGCCGGAGCCGGTCGCCC
>CAZYTO010000034.1:21055-27952 GCA_964650405.1 uncultured Thermoanaerobaculia bacterium
GGAAGGGGGGGTCCAGCGGGCCGTTTGGTGGCGGGTGCGGCGGGGTGTCAGGAAGGGATTCACTTTGTGGAGGACGGGCGGCGTGGAGCCGGTGAGGTGGCCGGCCGCGTCGTAGACGTCGAAGAACTGCGTCCAGCTCTTGATCCGGTTGTGGCTGAGGGTGGCGTTCGTGCGGAAGTGCAGCGCCGGAGTGGCCTGCCAGGTCCCGGTCAGCTCGAGGCCCCGCCGGTAGCTGCGGTCGACGTTCTTGCGAAGCACGAGGCCGATGTCCGAGAGCTGGCCCGTGGATGCGATCTCGTGGTGGAACTCCATGTCATAGAGATTCACCGCGAAGGCGGCATTGCCGCGCCGGACGTCGTAGCCCGCCTCGAGGTCGAGCAGCCGCTCCGGCGACACGGCGTGGAGGTCGTGGGCGAACGAGGCGTTGTCCTCCCCCTGGAAGAGGTCATTGCGGGTCGGCTCGCGCCGCGAGAGGCCCGCGCTGGCGTAGATGCCGCTCGCGGCGGTGAGGTCATGGCGCACGCCGAGCTTCGGGTTGAAGAACGTCCAGCGGATCGGCGCGATGGCCACGTCGCCGTGGTAATGGAAGTTCGTCGAGCGCACCTGCAGGTCGCTGGTGAGATGTGTGCGGCTCGACGCATCCCAGGTGTACTTGGCGAAGGCGTTGGCCTCCCCCTTCGTGCCGTAGTTGGAGTAGTCGCGCGTGCCGGCGCCGGCGCCGGCGACCATGTCGCGGGTGTGATCGCGGCGGAATTCGTTGACATGAAGGCCGTACTGGGCCGCGACCCGGCCGTGCGTCGTGGCCACCGTGACCATGCTGCCGATGAGCAGCCCGTCCAGGCCGTACTGGCGCAGAGTATCCCGCGTCGATTCGTCATCGAAGAGGCGGTACCAGCCGTAGCCCCGTTGGAAGAAAACCGACGCGGTGAGACTCGTCTTCGGGGAGAGCGCCTTCAGGTACTGCAACTGGGCGAGGTTGTAGCCGAAGCTGTCGCGCTCCTGCGGGCTCATCCCGTTGAAGCGGAGGTTCGTCTTCAGCGTCTCCGCGTCCGCGGCGTTGAACGACTGCAGGATTCGTTCATGCCCGGCGAAGCCCATCAACTCGAGCCGCGAGGTGTCGTTCTGTTTGGCCGCCTTGAAGAAGACATTGGCCTGCCGCGCGCCGGACGACTCCCGGAAGCCGTCCGACTGCTCGGTCGACACGCGCGCGTAGAGAGAATAGCCGGACGGCCACAGTCCCGACTGCCAGCCGGCCGTACCTACTCTCTGTCCGAACGAGCCGGCGCCGATCTCCGCGTCGACGCCGGGCATATCCGCCAGCGCGATCGATTCGAGACTGACCGAGCCGCCGAACGACGGCGACCCGACCGTCGACGTGCCGACCCCGCGCTGTACCTGGATCGACTCCAGCGAGTGCGCCAGATCGGGGAAGTCGGCGAAGTACGTCCCCATGTCCTCCGAGTCGGCCAGCGGCACACCGTCGAGGGTGAAATTGATCCGCGTGGGACTGATGCCCCGCAGAGAGATGTACGAGTACCCGCTCCCCCCCGACCCCGCCTCGGTATACGTGTTGATGGACGGCGTCGTGTCCCCAATCATCAGCGGCACGTCCTGCCAGTGGTAGTCGCGTGCGATGTCGGCCTTTTCGATGTCCGATTTCGTCACCGGCGTCTTCGCCTCGGCGCGAATGCCGGAGACGACGATGCTCTCCGCCATTGCGGGCTGGAGGGTGATGTCGTGCATGGTGTCTTCTGGATGCGCCTCGCCGTCGGTCGAGGTCGCAGAGGACTGAAACCCGCTCTTGCTCGCACGGACCACGCAACCGCCACAGTCCGACACGACGGCGAATCTCCCCTCCGCGTCGGTCAACACCGTGTGGCCGTCGACATCGACGGTCGCACCGGCGATGGGCTGACCGTTCGGCGTCTTCACGATGCCCTTCACAGTCGCGGCCTGGAGCGAGAGGGGGAATAGAAGTACGAGGAGAAACGAACGAAGAGCTCTCATGGAAATACCTTTCCAGGAGGCCTGAATCGGGTGTGAGAACCGTCAGTTGCCTTCCCTACGCCGGTGCTAACCGGTTCAGGTTCGAGGGTCTGATCTCAGGCCGTTGACTGCAACGGCCACCCCTAGGCTTCCTACAACGGAGGGGATTGTCTGACTTGGGGCGGGGAAGGTCAAGGGGTAAGCGCGGCTCACGCAGTCACTTCAATTTGCCCCAGCGTTTGCGGACATGTTGGCGGATCCCCTCTTTCAACTCCTCAAGTGTCCGCGGCTTCGGTGGGTTTGTGAAGATCGCCCGGTGGATGTCTTCGGATGAATACGGCCGGACCTTCCTGACGATTGCTTTGTCACCTTCAAGCTCCCACTCCAGAACAGAACCAGAACTGATGCCCAGCTTGCGGCGGATCTCCGCTGGGATCGAAGTCCGACCCCCACGAGTGACACGCGTTCGAAGGGAAACCATGGCACATGTTACGACGTGCCGGGAAACAGCTGCGCGGGTTCTCGATTGGTGCTCCAAACCGCGAGCACCTCGATACGCTCTTCAGCAGCGTCGATCCGGTAGTACAAATAGTGCTGTGTAGCCTCAAGGAGGACACGCCGAACTCCTGCGACATCCAAGTCCCTCGTGACGGCACCTGCTTCGGGGTACTCAGCGATCAATCGAAACGCTCTTCGAAGCTCTTCTTGAAACAGTCGTGGGGCCTTCGTGCGATTTCGCCGCCACCAACGCGATTCATTGCGGATCTGTCTGGCCGCGAACGATGTCGGCTTGACACGCAGTCGCACCAATCAGTTCGACTCATCCAGTTCCGCCAGGAGCTCGTCAGCATCGACGAACTCTCCGCGATCTGCCTGAGCGATCGATTCCAGAAGCATTCGTTTCTCTTCCGGCGACACGCTGAATGTCTCACCGCCATCGCGGCCAAGGATCGTGACCTTCTCACCCTCGACAAAGGGTTGTCCTTCAACCACGATCTGGCCGTCCATGACGGTGCCGGTAACGATCTTCATACCGCGATTCTACGCTTGGGCGTCTTAGGAGTGCGTCTGCGCGAGTACCAGCGCCACGCTCCCACCCGCCGCCACGCCGTCCTTCATCGCATTCAGGTCGGTCGCCTCTTTGGTCATGGCGTTGCCGTCGGTGTCGAGGCGGGCTTCGATGCGCATCTTGTCGGGGAGTGAGCCGCCCATCATCGAGTCGGCGGAGGTGACGTCGACGGTCATGGGGAAGCCCGTGACGGTCACCCGCTTCACGGCGGACGGCGGGCCGGAGGTCTGGCCGGCGTCACGGACGATGATGTAGAGGATGTTCGAGGGGGCCTTGGCGCCGGGCGCGAGCGACAGCGTGATTTTCACGAACTTGCCGTCGCCGCCCGCACCGGCTCCCGCTCCTCCGCCTGCGCCGCCGCCACCCTGCATGCTGGCGGGAGCGAGGGTTTCACTGCCATCCATGGCGGGATGTTTCGGCGCGGCGGCCTGTTTGGCCTGCTCGCGCATTTTCGTCAGCACGTCGCGGAGGCGCGCTTCCTGTTCGGGATTCTGCTTCACGGCGGAGTTGATGGCCTTGTCCGCCTCGGCATCGCGGCCGCTCTGCGTGTAGGCCCACGCCAGGGCCACCCAGGCGTCGACGAGTTTCGGATCGGTCTTCGTGACCGCCTCGAGCTGCCTGGAGGCCTGCTCCGACTCCCCCATGGCGATGCGCACGATGGCCTGGACGGTATTCGCGCGCGGATCGCCGGGCGCCTTGCCGAGGACCGTCTGCGCCTGTTCGAACGCCGCGACCATGTTCGAGCGCTCGAGATAGGCTCGGGCGAGGTTGTCGCGCGCGTCGATGCTATCGGGGCTGGCCTGCACCGAGGCTTCGAGCTTCTGCAGGTCGGGATCGGGCTGACCTTGACTCGGCGGCTGCTGCATTGGCTGCGCCGCGGCCTGCCCGCCCATCGTCGTGCCGCCCGTCACGGAGCCGCCGCTCTCGCGCGACTTCGCCTGGTTGACGACGAAGAAGACCAGACCGGCGATGGCTGCCGCCGAACCGACTCCCCAGAGGAAGCCTTTGAGGGCGCTCGCGGGTCGCTGGTCGCTGATCGCTGGTCGCTGGTCGCTGGTCGCTGTTCGCCGATCCCGGGCAGTTGCCTTTCCCCGCTCGCCGCTCGCCGTTCGCCGCTCGCCCTTTACTCCCACCATCCCATCCAGTTCTCGCAACACATTGGCCGCTTCGTGCTCCAGCCGCGAGATCTCTTCGGTGCTGCCGCCGGTGTCGGCGAGCTCGCGGAGCTGGGCGATGAGGGCGTCGCGCTTCGCTTCGAGGTCACGTACTTCCACGGGACGCTCGGAAGGAGGCACCGTCCCGGGCGGCGCGCCGGGCGCGCCCTTCCGGCGCGTGGTGGCGTAGAGGAACATGAAGCCGATGACGGCTCCGGAGAGGAGGATGCCGATCGCGGTCAGCCAGTCGGCACCGGTCATTGCTTCTCCACCAGCTCGCGGACGCGCCGGATGTAGGGATCATCGCTGGTCGCGGGCCGCTTGTCGCTGGTCACTGTCTGCCCTTCGCGGTTCGGGAGTGCGACTTCGAGCTTCTTCATCTTGGTCACGACGATCAGGGCTCCGAAGGCCAGCACGGCAATGGGCAGGAGCCACACCAGCGCATTCACGCCGGCGAACTTCGGCTTGAGCAGGACGAACTGGCCGTACGACTGCTCGAAGTACTTGAGGATCTGTTCATCGGTGAAGCCGCGTGCCAGGAGCTCGCGCACCTGCCGCTTCATGTTGAGCGCCATCTCCGACGGCGAGTCAGCGATGGCCAGCCCCTGGCACACCGGGCAGCGCAGTTGTCCCGCCAGCTCCTGCGCCTTCTGGTCGAGTTGCGGACTGACCAGCGGCGTTCCCTTCGGCGGCCCGACGAACTGCTCCGCCTCAGGGGCCTGCTGGGCGGAGAGGGAGACGGAAAAAACCAGAACAGCGAGCAGGATGCCGGGTACCAGGTAACGGGTAACGGGTAACGGGTGCCGAGTAACGGGTATCGGGTGTCGGCTATCGGGTATCGGGAAGACGGCAGCCGGAACCTGGGACCCGGGACCCGTCACCCAGCGATCAGCGGCCAGCGACCAGCGATCAGCGACCTTCATTGCATCGCCTTCTGGATGTTCGCATTCAGCACATCCGGCGACATCGGTCCTTCGTATTTCGCGACGATCTTGCCGTTCCTGTCGAGGAAGTACGTCTCGGGCACGCCGCCCACGCCGTAGGCAATGGCGGTCTTGCCGGCCACGTCGACCAGGGTCGGGTAGGACCACCCGCGCTGGCGGAGGAAGCTCTCGATCTTCGACTCTTCGTCCTGGAAGACGACGCCTACGAACTGCACCTGGCCGGCCGTTGCCTGCGAGACCTGGGTGAGGACGGGATGCTCGTCCCAGCAGGGGTGGCAACACGTGGCCCAGAAGTTGAGGACGACGGGCTTCCCGCGGTACCGGGCCAGGTCGATCATCTCGTGCGTGCCCACGGCCTGCAACGTGAACGGCGGAGCGACGCGGCCGACGAGGGGCGAGTCGATGTGCTGCGGGTCCTTCCCGAGCGCGAAAAAGAAGACGGCGACGAGGGCAGCGGTGAGGAGGGCGCCGACACTGAAGACGGTCTTGTTCATGCGTGCGCCGCGGCGATGGCCGCTTCCGCTTCCGGCGCCGTGACCCGGCGTGGGGCGGTTTGCGGGATGAGGGTGAACAGGCCGCCGAGACCCATGGCGATGACGGCGAACCAGATCCAGCCGACCAGCGGCATGGTGATCACGGTGACACCGGCGGTCTGCGTGCCGGGATCGAGGTTGAGCAGGGAGAGATACAGATCGCCGCCCACCGTCGAATAGACGTCGGGCGAGCCGATGGGCTCGCGCATCATGGCGTATTGATTCATGCGCGGCTCGAGTGTCTTCACCACCTTCCCGCCCTTTGTGACGAGAAACGTAGCGATGGTCGACTCGCGGTGCGGCTCGGTGACCTGCCGGACGCCGTCGAACTGGACGACGTATTTGCCGCTGGCGAACGACTGGCCGCGCTGGAGGTGGTACTCCTGCGTCGTGCGCATGGTGCTGCTGACGGCGATGGCGATGATGACGATGACCACGGCGCCGTGGACGATGTAGGACGCGAAGCGGCGCCGCCCGCGGAGAAGCTGTCCGTTGACAAAGGCGCTGCCGGCGCTCTCGCCGCGGCGCAGGCGCTGCACGAACGGCAGCCACATCTCACCGAGCGTCACGTGCGCGGCGTAGCCGCCGAAGAACAGCGTGAGCAGCGTCCAGAAGTTGCGCGCGCCGAGGGCGTAGCCGATGCCGAGGACCACGGCGCCGCTGAGGAGCGGCAGGAGCAGCGCCTTGCGGATCTGTCGCGCCGTTCCCCGGCCCCACGGCAGCGCCGGACCGACGCCGAGCAGGAAGAGCAGGGCCGTCCCCACCGGGACGACCATCGAGTCGAAGTAGGGCCGGCCCACGCTCATCTGCTTTCCCTTCACCGCTTCGACCACGAGGGGAAAGACCGTTCCGATGAGCACCGTGAAGGTCAGCAGGATGAAGATCAGGTTGTTGACCAGGAACATCCCCTCGCGGCTGACCGGTGTATCGATCCTCCCCTCCGCTTCGAGCATGTCGATGCGGAACGCCAGAAGGAGGATCGAGAAGAGCAGCACCGCCGCGAAGAAGACCAGGATGGTCGGACCGATGGAGCTCTGGGTGAAGGAGTGGACGGAGTTGAACACGCCCGAGCGCGTCATGAACGTGCCGAGGATGGTCAGGAGGAACGAGGCCTGGACGAGGGTGATCGTCCATCCCTTGAGCACGCCGCGGCGCTCCATGACGATGGCCGAGTGCAGCGCCGCCGTGGCCGTGAGCCACGGCAGGAGCGA
>CAZYTO010000035.1:0-27728 GCA_964650405.1 uncultured Thermoanaerobaculia bacterium
GCCCCCAGATGCGGGGTCGGGCCCAGAAGGCGGCGGATAGGTAGCGGAGCATCGTCGAGTGATGAGTGCCTTGAAGTCTATCCCGAGCGCAAGCGAGGGATCTGGCGGCAGCGGCGGAAGAGCGTCAATGCCGCCAGATCCCTCGCTGCGCTCGGGATAAAGTGAAGTTATTGCGGTTGCGGTCCGAGTGTCTTGGCCGGTGCTTCGATGGCCGGCGTCCCCTCCGGTGCTTCGAGGGCGATGCCTTCCTTCGCAGCGAAGTCGGCCAGGGCCTGGTCGGCGAGCGCCTTCTGCTCTCCTTCTTTGATGTTGATGTCGTCGGTGTTCAGCGAGTCGCGGGCCACGCGGGCGCGGCCGGCGGCCTTCTCGCGCTCTTCTTCGACCATCGTGTGCAGCCGGTCGAGGGTATCGCCGCTGCCGCCGATGGTGCTGATCATCCCGGAGGCCATCTCGGTCAGCTCGGCCGTGGCCTTCTTGATCTTCAGATCGTCGAGCGAATGCTTGAGCTCCTGGATCTTGGACTGGGCGGCCTTGACCGACACGTCGCGAGCCTTGATCAGCTCCTTGTACGTCGTGTCGGCTTGCTCGAGCTGGGTGCGGTTCTCGGTCAGCTCACGGTCCACCGTCTGCAGGCGCAGCGCGTACTGCGCCGCTGCTTCACGGTTGCCGGCGCGGAGGTTGGCCGTGGCCTTCGCGCGGAGGTCGCGCTCCTCCGTCTCCAGTTTGCGCACCTGCGTCATGAGACGCTCGCAGAGGCCGGCGTGGGCCGCCAGTCCCTGGTTGTAGTTCGCGATCTGTCTGCGGAGATTCTCCTTCTCCACCTCGAGCAATGCCTCCGGGTTCTGCCTCTCGAGGCCCGAGACGAACAGTCCGATGAAACCGCGAAAGAGATTCGAGATCCGTCGCCACATAGTCGGTTTCGACTCCTTTTGTGTGTGCCGAGTGTATCAGCGGGCGCGGTGCCGTGCTGCCCGGAGGCTGGCCGAGGATGGTATACGGGTTGCCGGCCCACAGGTTCGACGCGAAACCGCGTCCGCGCGGGGCTTTGCATGGCCTCCCGAGATATGCCTGAGTCGCGAGGACACGCGTGCGCCGCAGGCTGCGTCGCATGCGCCGCAGGCTGTGTTGCATGCGCCGCAGGCTGTGTTGCATGCGCCGCAGGCTGTGTTGCGTGCGCCGCCGGTGGCGTTGCATGCGACGCCGGGGGCGTTGCGTGCGCCGCCGGGGGTGTTGCGTGCGCCGCCGGGGGTGTTGCGTGCGCCGCCGGCGATGTTGCATGCGCCACCGGCGATGTTGCGTGCGCCGCCGGCGATGTTGCATGCGCCGCCGGCGATGTTGCGTGCGCCGGCGATGTTGCATGCGCCGCCGGCGATGTTGCATGCGACGCCGGCGATGTTGCATGCGCCGCCGGGGGTGTTGCATGCGCCGCGGGTGGATTCACATGCGACGCGGCCGATGGGCGCAAGACATCGGAGGTCCGCGGTCCGGGGATGCTCTTGACAAGCCCTCTGGCACAGGGTTACCGTGCGCTGCACACGGATACGGACCGGTCGGTCGGTAAGTCAACCGCCCACCTCTTCAGCAAACTCGAGGCCGCTGCCCCCAGGAGGACTGATGTCGACTCGCACGCTGCTCCTCGCCGCCCTTGCCCTGCTGTTGGTTTCCCTCCCCCTTGCCGCACAGATCGACAAGGCCACCGTCGATGCGGTCGCGCTCGATCAGGCGGGCTCCCCGCTCCCCGGCGTCACCGTCACCGTCGCCCGTCCGGCCACCGGCTTCACCAAGGTGGCGGTGACCGACTCCGCGGGCGTGGCCCGCTTCAACTCGCTGGCGCCCGGAACCTACAGCATCGACTTCACGCTGGAGGGGTTCGCGCCGGTGAAGCAGGCCAGCATCGCCCTGATCGTGGGCCAGAACGCGAAACTCTCGGCGACCATGGTGGCGAAGACGAGCGAGACGATCACGGTCACGGCCGCCCCTCCGGTGGTCGATCTGCACAAGACCGACTCGTCGACGAACATCGTTCCGGAGCAGATCGAGTCGCTGCCCGTTCCCGACCGCGACTTCCAGCGCCTCACCTTCCTCGCCCCGGGCGTGGAGCGGGAGCGCGGCGCCTTTCGCTTCATCAACGGCGGCCCGGTCATCGGCGCCGGCGGCAACGCCTCCCAGTCGACGATCCTGGTCGACGGGGCCGACTTCACCGACCCCGCGCTCGGCCTCTCGCGCACGCGATTCAGCCAGGACGCCATCCGCGAGTTCCGCGTCATCCAGAACCGCTTCGACTCGGAGATCGGCGGCTCGGCCGGCGGCGCGCTTTCGATCGTGACGAAGTCGGGCACGAACGACCTGCACGGCAACGTGTTCGGCTTCTACCGCGACAAGTCGCTGCGGGCCAAAGGCCCGCTCGACCTCGAGAAGGCGGACTACAACCGCCATCAGTTCGGGGGCACGCTCGGCGGCCCGATCCTGAAGGACCACCTCTTCTACTTCGGATCGCTCGAACAGGTCAGCGAGAACAACGTGGTGCTCTTCCGCCCCGGCGGCGCGTATGCCTCGCGGGCGGCGGACATCAAGCATCCGTTCGACCAGACCCTGGCCTTCGGCAGCCTCGACGACCAGATCAACGACAAGTCGTCGGCGCGCCTGGGCCTGGTCTACGAGAAGTACAGCGAGGACAACTTCCGTGTGGGCGGCCTGGCCGACCCGTCGTACGGCCAGCAGCTCAATCGCAAGAACTGGAACGTCACCGGGCAGCACAGTTTCGTTCTCTCGGCGGCGGCGACCAACGAGTTTCACGCGCAGTACGGCTCGCACAGCTACGACGAGCCGCCCAACTCGACGTCCGTGGCGGAGTGGTTCTCGTCCGGCAATACGCTTCAGACGGGCGGCAACATCCTCGGCGACCTGCTCGGCAAGGGCACGACGTGGGAGTTGCGCGATACGTGGTACCAGCACTTCACCACGGGCAAGTCGTCGCATGAGCTGAAGGCCGGCTTCTCCGCGCAGCACGTGCGCGAGCGCTCGCGCATCGACACGTATGCGTTCGGCCTCTTCCTCTACGTCACTGACACCCGGGCCCTGCCGCTGGCGTATGCGTACGGCGTCGGCTCGACCGATGTGACGACCTCCACCGACATTTACGGTGCGTACCTCGAAGACTCATGGCATCCCACGGCGAAGCTCGTCGTCAACGGCGGGCTGCGCTACGACCTCGACACGAACGGCAACAACTCAGGCTTCACGCATCCGCTGATTCCGAAGGCGCGCCCCGAGGACCGCAACAACTGGCAGCCTCGGGCGTCGTTCAGCTATGACATCGACGGGGACGGCCGCAACGTCGTGCGCGGCGGCGCGGGCCGCTTCACGGGCCGCTTCCTCCTCGTGCCGGCCCTGCAGGAGCTGCAGCAGAACGGCGTGACCGGGCGGGTGACGTATACCCGCATCAACGGCGCGCTGCTCGGCTTCCCCTCCCTGGCACTCGACCCGGCCCACCCGACCACGACCGGCATCGTCTCCAAGCCGGCCATCGTGTTGCTGGCGCCGGACTATCACGCGCCGCAGTCCGATCAGTACTCGCTCGGCTACACGCAGCGCGTGGCCGATTCGCGCCTCTTCCTCGACATGGAGGGCATCTACGTCAAAGGCACCGGCGAGATCGTCATCCGTGATGTGAACTGGTCCGGCAACGCCACGCACACCCGTCCCAACACCGCCTACGACCAGATCAACATGTACACCAACGACGGCCACTCGAAGTACCAGGCCCTCGTGGTGAGCCTCAACGGCAACGTGCGGCGGAACGACTTGATCACCGGCTCGATCACCTTCGCCAACAAGCGAAACATCAGCGACGACTTCAGCCCCGAGTTCCCGACCGGCTATCCGAACGATCCGGCCAACATTGAGGCCGAGTACGGCCGCGCGCGCGGCACGGAGCGCTATCGCATGGTGCTGAGCGGCATCTTCCACGCGCCCTGGAACGTCACCGTGGCCCCGATCTTCGAGTACGGCGCCGGCCAGCCGTGGACGCACCGCCTCGGCTACGACTACAACGGCGACGGCAAGAACTCCGACCGTCCCGCCGGCGTGGGCCGCTTCACCATGGACGGCCCGCTCTACCGCTCCATTTCCCTGCGCCTGACCAAGGGCATTCCCGTGGCGGGATGGGGGCAGCTCGAAGCCATCGCCGAGGCCTTCAATCTGACCAACTACAAGAACTACGACGTCGCATCCATCAACGGCGGGGAGTTCCTCAGCGGCCCGACCATCAACAATCCGAACGCCGCCGCGGTCAGGAACCCCAACTTCGGTAAGCCCACCGCGACGCTTCCCCCGCGCGAGATCCAACTCGGTCTACGCTGGGCCTTCTGATCACAGTGGAGGAGGGACAATCCTGTCCGTCCTCCACGGGTAACGAACCTCGGGGGACAGACGGGATTGTCCCCGCCTCGAACGATCATGAACCTCAACCTCGAAGGCAGAGTCGTCATCGTAACGGGCGGTGCCGCGGGCATCGGCCGCGCCACCGCCGAAGCATTTGGACGCGAAGGGGCAACGGCCGTGGTCTGGGACGTCACCAGCGAGCCGAAGATCGACGTCACCGATCGCCAGAGCGTCGAGCAGGCGGTGGCCACCGTCGTCGCCAGGCACGGCCGCATCGACGTCCTGGTCAACAACGCAGGCATCCTGCGCGACGCGCAACTGGTCAAGTACAAGGACGGCGACGTGATCGGGACGATGGAGGACGCCGCGTTCGATACCGTCGTCAACGTCAACCTGCGCGGCGTCTTCGTCTGCACGCGCGCCGTAGTGCCGCACATGATCAAGGCCGGCCGCGGGGTGGTTCTCAATGCCTCGTCCATCGTCGGTCTCTATGGAAACTTCGGGCAGACCAACTATGCCGCCACGAAGGCGGGCGTGATCAGTTTCACCCGGACCTGGGCCCGCGAGCTGGGCCGCTACGGCATCCGCGTAAACGCCGTGGCGCCGGGTTTCATCGGGACGGAGATGGTGCGCTCGATGCCGCAGAAGGTCGTCGACACCATGGCCGCGCACACGCCGCTCGGACGCCTCGGCGACCCGGACGACATCGCCAACGCCTACGTCTGGCTGGCCAGCGACGCGGCCGCGTTCGTGAGCGGCGCAGTCCTCTCCGTCGACGGCGGACTGGTCATGGGAACGTGAAGAAAGTGCCGAGTGCCGAGTGCTGAGTGCCGAGACTCAATGGCACTCGGCACTCAGCACTCAGCACTCAGGACTGGTAATGGCCTACGCACAAATCGTATCGACCGGGATCTGCCTGCCGGACATCGAGATCACCAATGACATGCTCCGGGCCCGCTTCAACGGCAACGCACCGGAGCTCGTGGACAAGATGGAAGCGGCCAGCGGGATCCGGACGCGCTGGTATGCGCCGGCTGGCTGGGCGACGTCCGACCTCGCCCTGCGGGCTGCCGTACCGGCGCTGGAGCGCGCCGGGAAGCGACCCGAGGACGTCGACCTGATCATCCTCGGCACCGACTCGCCCGACTACATCACGCCGGCCACCTCGGTCGTGCTGCAGGACAAGCTCGGGGCGAAGAATGCCGGTACCTTCGACGTGGGCTGCGCCTGCGCCTCCTTCCCCACCGCCATTTCGTCCGCGGCCGGGCTCATGGCCACGAACCCTTCGCTGAAGACCGTGCTCGTCGTGGGCGTCTACCTCATGCACAAACTGGCAGACGCGAGCGACCCGATGGTGTTCTTCTACGGCGACGGCGCCGGCGCCGCCGTGCTCGAGCCCAGCGAGGAGCCGGGCTTCGTGGCCGCCGCCTTTGCCGCGGACGGCTCGTACGCGAAGAACTGGCTCATTCCGGCCGGCGGGACCGTCGAGCCGGCAACCGTCGAGGCCTGCGAAGAAGGCCGGCTGAGCGTGAAGATGATCGAGCGCTATCCTCCCGAGATCAACAACCTCGGCTGGCCGAAGCTCGTGCGGGCCTGCGCGAAGAACGGCGGCTTCGCCGTCGATGACATCGACTTCCTCATCTTCACCCAGGTGCGCCGCCCGACGATTGAGCTCGTGATGAGCGACCTCGGCCTCCCCATGGAGCGGACCCACATGGTCATGGAGAAGTGGGGCTACACCGGTTCCGCCTGTATCCCCATGGCACTCGACGACGCCTTCACCGAAAAGAAGATCCAGCCGGGAGATCTCGTCGTCATGATCGGCTCCGGCGTCGGATACAACCAGGCCGCGGTGGCCTTCTGCATGCCGCGCCAGGAGGCGCGTCTCTTTGTCCGCTCCTGATCCCCACGAGGCCTTCGTCGCCCTGACGCGTGCCGCGCTCCTGCAGGCCGGCTTCGAGCGCGTCGTGCGGCCGGACGGTGACGTCTACTGGCGTGGCGGCCCGAAGGACGGCCCGGCCGTCGTTCTGCTGCACGGAGTTAACGACCAGGCCGGGACGTGGGCGGCCGTGGCCGGCCCGCTCGCCAGGCGCTTCCGGCTCCTGATTCCCGACCTGGCCGGGCACGGCGAGAGCGAACCGAAGACAGGCCCCATCCCACTGCCACTCATCCTCCGGCAGCTCGACGCCCTGATCTCGAACGAGGCCAGCGGACTGGTGACGCTCGTGGGCAATTCCATGGGCGGGTGGGTGGCCATGCTCTACACGCTGCAACACCCCGAATGCGTGGGGAGGCTCGTGCTCGAAGATGCCAGCGGCATGGCCTGGAACCTCACTGTTCCCCTCATTCCGCAGACGCGGGAGGAGGCCATCGTTGTCCTGCACGCCGTGAACGGCCCGCACGCCGAAACGCCCGACTGGGCCATCGATGTGCTCGTCCATCCCAGGAGCGTCCCGCCCATGGCACGGGTGGCGCAGACGGGCGTCATCGCGTATCTCGTCGACGGCCGGCTCGGTGAGATCAAGGCCCCGACGTCGTTGATCTGGGGCGCGAACGACGGGCTGCTGCCGGTCGCGTACGCCGAGGCCCTGCAGAAGAAGATCGCCGGCGCGACGCTCCAGGTGATTGAAGGAGCCGCCCACATCCCCCATCGCCAGCAGCCGGAGAAGTTCCTCGCATGTTTGAGCTCGATCTTCTGAGCGAACGCGCCCGCGTCACGCCCGGCCGCACCGCCCTGGTGCTGGTCGAGACGGGGGAACGCCTGACCTACGCGCAACTCGACGCGCGCGCCGAGGCGGCCGCCCAGACGCTGCTGGCGCGCGGGATCGGCGCTGGCGACCGCTTCGGCCTCCTCGCTCACAACTGCGTCGAGTTCCTCGACCTCTTCTTCGGCGCGATGAAGTGCGGCGCCATCGTCGTGCCCCTGTCCACACGCGGCACCGCCCACGAGCTGGCCATGATCGCGGTCGACTGTGGGATGAAGGCGCTCTTCCACGGAGACGAATTCGCGACCGTGGCCGCGGAAGTCTCGGATGTCACGTACCGGATCTCGGAGAGACTCAGCACTCCCGTCATCGACCAGCAGACAGCGCCCCGCGAACAGCGAGCATCGACCAGCGAACAGCGATTCAACGACGAAGCCCTCGCCTGCTTGCTCTACACCAGTGGCACGACCGGCAAGCCGAAAGGCGTGATGATCCCGCGCCGCCAGCTCCTCTGGAACGGCATGAACACAGTGGTCAACTGGAGCCTGCGCGACGACGACGTCACGCCGATCTACACGCCGCTCTATCACGCCGGCGGCCTGGCCGCGTTCCTCATCCCCATCTTCACCGCCGGCGGAACGGTCGTTCTGCACAAGTCCTTCGACCCAGCGGAGGTGTGGCGCACGATCGAGCAGGAGCGCTGCACGGTCGTCCTGGGAGTGCCGACGACGTGGAAGCTGCTCCTGGAGGCGCCGCAGTTCGCCACGGCAAAGCTCGGCCACGTGCGCTGGTTCATCAGCGGCGGAGCGCCGTTGCCCGCCTGCGTCGCGGAGGCATACCGCAGCCGCGGCATCGTCATGAAGCAGGGCTACGGCATGACCGAGGTGGGCGTGAACTGCTTCACCATGACCGCGGAGGAGTCCGTCCGCAAGGCGGGCTCCATCGGCAAGCCGCTGCTCTATACGGAGCTGCGACTCGCCGGCGCCGATGGCGAGGACGTCGCGACCGGCGAGGTTGGGGAGATGTGGCTGCGCGGGCCGCATGTGTCGAAGGGCTACTGGAACAACGCCGAGGCCACCGCGGCGACGTACCGGGAGGACGGATTCTTGAGGACCGGCGACCTGGCCCGGCGCGATGAGGACGGCTTCGTCTACATCGCCGGCCGCGCCAAGGAGATGTTCATCAGCGGTGGCGTGAACGTCTACCCGGCGGAGATCGAGGCCGAGCTGGTCTCCCATCCGGCTGTCGCCGACGCCGCCGTCGTCCCGGTCGCCGACGAGACCTGGGGCGAGGTGGCCGTGGCCTTCGTCGTCGGCGGTGTGACCGGTGAGGAGCTCAGCGCCCACCTCTCCGGACGCATCGCACGCTTCAAGCTTCCGAAGCAGTACATCTTCATCGATGCCCTGCCGCGGACTCCGTATGGAAAAGTGGAGAAGGGGAAGTTGCGGGATACACTCTCGAAGGGTCCCCGCCCGGGATGAACGACGGATGAACCAGGAAGAGCGGTCTGAGCGCAGTCGCAACCAGATTCTCGACGCGGCCCTGAAGCTTTTCGCCCACCGCGGCTTCGGCGCCACGAGCGTCCGGGACATCGCCGAGGCGGCCGCGCTCTCGAAAGGGAACGTCTACCACCACTTTCCGGACAAGGAGTCGATCTTCCGCGCGCTCCTGGACCGTTATTTCGAGGCCATGTCCACGCCGGAGTTCCCCTTCAACCAGGCGCTGGCCAAGGGTACCTTCCCGGAGAACCTCGAGACTCTCGGCCGCGCCGCGCGCGAGACCGTACGCTCCTACCGCGACTACGTGGCCCTGATCTACGTCGACGTCGTGGAGTTCGACGGCTCCCACGTGCGCAAGTTCTACGAGGACATGGCCAGCCGGTTCGAGGCCTTCATGAAAGCTCACGGCATGGAAGAGGAGCTGAAGGGCAGACTGCAGGAGGGCCTCTCGCCGATCTCCGCGGTGATGCTGGCCACCCGCATCTTCTACAACTACTTCTCCATCGAGATCATCTTCGGCGTCAAGGATCACTTCGGAAAGAACACCGACGCCGTCGTGCAGGAGATCTCCCGCATCCTGCGGCACGGGATGCTCAAGTCGTCGTGAGTGCCGAGTGCCGAGTGCTGAGTGCCGAGAAGCGGCCTTGCACCTAAAGTCGGGAGGATGCGCTGTGACGAAAAGGCTGGAAGGCCGAAAGGCTGAAAGGGCCAGAGGCAACACGACGTCCCTTCCAGCCTTTTCAGCCTTCCAGCCTTTCGTATTCATCTCCAATCGGACTCTAGGTGCAAAGCCCCGATGAGCATGTTTCTCGGCACTCGGCACTCGGCACTCGGCACTCCTAAGCCCCGTGTCGTCACACTCTTCCGTGATCCGTAGCGAAACAGTAACGTCACTGAAGACGATCGAACGCGGGAGTACCTTCTCCTGCATGCCCGCTCCCCGTGTCCTGGCCCTCTTCCTCCTGGCGTTGCCGTCCTTCGCGATGCCGGCTGCTGATCCGCAGAAGCCCGCCCCCGACCCGCAAACGCAGGCCGGCGCCGCGCCGGCGGCCGTCTCCGAGCGGGTCACCGTCGACTACGTCGAGGTGCCGGTCAACGTCGTCGACCGCTCCGGCAATCCGATCCGCGGTCTCACGAAAGCGAACTTCGAGATCTACGACAACAAGAAGCGCGTCGATCTCTCGTCGTTCGAGACCATCGATTTCACCTCGGAAGAGTCGCTGCTCCGGAACGCGAAGAGTCCCGCCGCGCATCGCGTGTTTCTGCTCGTCTTCGACCTCGGCTATTCGGGCCCGAAGTCGCTGGAGCGGGCCCAGGAGGCGGCGCGCACGTTCGTGTCGAAGAACGTGCAGCGCGGCGACGTCGTCGCCGTCGCCACGATCGACAGCCGCCGCGGCTACAAGATCATCTCGAACTTCACCAGCGACCGCGGGGCCACGCTGGCGGCCATCCGGAATCCGGAGACGTTCCGCGCGGCCGACCCACTGCAGCTCGCGGCCACGGCGGCCTGGGACAAGAGACAGGTCGACACAGACGCCGCATACCACCAGGGCGCCCGCGACCAGGTCTTCAACGAGGCCCAGCAGGCGATGACCGGCATGGAAGAAAGCCAGCGCCAGGAAGCGGAGCGGCACCGGGTCTACACGGAGATCATCTGGCTCTCGCAGCTCGCCGCGTCCCTGCGCACCGTCCGCGGCCGGAAGCAGATCGTGCTCCTCTCGGAAGGCTTCGACCCGCGGCTCATCAGCGGACGGTCGGCCAAGGACAAGAACCAGGAGTACGAAGAAGCCGCAGCCATCATGGAGGGCACCTGGTACATGGGCGCGACCGCGCGCCAGCTCGACATGGACCAGCGCTATGGCAGCAACAACTCGCTGACGTCCCTCCAGGTGCTGGCCCAGGCCTTCACCGGCTCGGACGTCACGCTCAACGCCATCGACATCCAGGGAGTCCGGGCGCAGATCAGCACCTCCCGGGGCGACCTCCAGTCGTCGAACGACGGGCTCTACCTGCTGGCCAATCCGACCGGCGGCACGGTCTTCCAGAATTCGAACGACCTCTCCGACAACTTCGCGCGCATGCTGCACCAGCAGGAGCTCGTTTACGTCCTCGGCTTCCAGACTTCGGTGACGAACCCTGGGAAGCTGCACGACCTCAAAGTAAGCCTTGTCGGCGTACCGGCCGGCGCGCGCGCCATGCACCGCCTCGGCTACTTCGAGGGAGGCACGAAGTACACGCCCACGGAGCGGACGATCAACACGGCGGACGTCATCATCCGTGACATCCCGCAGGACGCCGTGCACCTCGCCGCGCTGGCCGTGCCGTTCCCCGCCACCGGGGAGAAGGCCTCCGTGCCGGTCGTCCTGGAGATCAACGGCGCCGACCTGCTGAAGAACGCCACCGGCAACGACATCGCCGCGGAGCTGTTCCTCTACGCCTTCGACGAGAAGGGTGCCGTCACCGACCGCCTCTATGACCGCCTGGCCCTCGACGCGGCGAAGTCGGGCGACAAGCTTCGGGAGAACGGCGTCAAGTACATCGCCAGCCTGAGTCTGCCGCCGGGCAGGTACGCCGTGAAGTCGCTCGTGCGCATCGCCGGCAGCGACAAGATGGGCTTTGCCCGCAACGACATCAACGTACCGAAGGCGGGGGAAGTGGCGCTCCTGCCGCCGTTCGTCCTCGACGACCCGCGCAGTTGGCTGCTCGTCGAAGGCGGCAAGGGAATGGCGTATCCGTTCGCCGTGAACGGCGAGCCGTTCGTGCCGAGCGTCACCGGGCGGATCGGTGCCGGCGCCGTGCGGAAGGTGGCCGTCTTCGTCCAGAACGCCCAGCCGGAGGACCTGACGTGGGAGACGACGCCGGAGGCGACGCTCCTGGCGCAGGTGAAGTCGAGTGACGCCACGAAGCTGGTGATGCAGATCGACGCCCAGGCCACGCGCTTCGGCGTGACCGTCCGTAAGGCCGAGGCGGTGCTGCAGGCGAGCACGGCCATCGGTACACGACGTTGAGAGGAGACAGGGCCATGACCTCCTTGCGCGCGTTTGCGATTTGTCTCCTGGTTCTGCCGCTGCCTGCTCGGTCTCTGCGCGCGCAGCAACCCGCGCCGGCAGCGAAACCGGCCTCCGAGACGATGACCGTCAACTACGTCGAAGTGCCGGTGAACGTCCTCGACCGCTCCGGCAATCCGATCCGCGGCCTCACGAAGGCGAACTTCGAGATCTACGACAACAAGAAACGGGTCGATTTTTCGTCGTTCGAGAGCATCGACTTCACCTCGGAAGAGTCGCTACTCCGGAACGCAACGAGCCCCGCCGCGCACCGCGTGTTTCTGCTCGTCTTCGACCTCGGCTACTCGAGTCCGAAGTCGCTCGAACGCGCTCAGGAGGCGGCGCGCACCTTCGTGTCGAAGAACGTTCAGCGCGGCGACCTCGTCGCTGTCGGCACGATCGACATCCGGCGCGGCTACCGGATCATCTCGAACTTCACCAGTGACCGCGGGGCCACTCTGGCGGCGGTCCGGAATCCGGGGACGTTCCGTGCCGCCGATCCATTGCAGCTTGCGGCAACGGCGGCCTGGGACAAGAGACAGCTCGATGAGGATTCCGACGCGAACCAGGCCGGCGGCGGCGGCGCCGTGGCCGAATTACGGCAGGCAATCTCCGGGATGGAGGAGACCCAGAGGCAGGAGGAAGAGCGGCATCGCGTGCAGTCCGAGATCACGTGGCTCTCGCAACTGGCCGCGTCGCTGCGCAACGTCCGCGGCCGGAAGCAGATCGTGCTCCTCTCGGAAGGCTTCGACCCGCGGCTCATCAGCGGACGGTCGGCCAAGGACAAGAACCAGGAGTACGAAGAAGCCGCAGCCATCATGGAGGGCACCTGGTACATGGCCGGGGCCGCGCGCCAGCTCGACATGGACCAGCGGTATGGCAGCAGCATGTCGCTGACGTCGCTCCAGGTACTGACGCAGGCCTTCACCGGCTCGGATGTCACCCTCAATGCCATCGACATCCAGGGCGTCCGCGCCCAGATCAGCACGCAGCGCGGCGATCTGCAGTCGTCGAACGACGGGCTCTACCTGCTGGCCAACCCGACCGGCGGCACGGTCTTCCAGAACTCGAACGACCTCTCCGACAACTTCGCGCGCATGCTGCACCAGCAGGAGTTCGTCTACGTCCTCGGCTTCCAGACGACCGTGACGAACCCGGGGAAACTGCACGACCTCAAAGTGAGCCTCGTCAACGTGCCGTCCGGAGCGCGCGCCATGCACCGCCTCGGCTACTTCGAAGGCGGGACCAAGTACACACCGACCGAGCGGACCATCAACGCCGCGGACGTGGTCGTGCGCGACATCCCCCAGGATGCCGTGCACCTCGCCGCGCTGCCCGTCCCGTTTCCGGCCATCGGCGAGAAGGCGTCGGTTCCGGTGGTGCTGGAGATCAACGGCGCGGACCTGCTCGCTAACGCCAGCGGCAACGACATCGCCGCGGAGCTGTTCCTCTACGCCTTCGACGAGCGCGGCACGGTCATCGACCGCCTCTTCGACCGCCTGACGCTCGACGTCGCGAAGTCGGGCCAGAAACTGCGCACGAACGGCGTGAAGTACATGGCCACCCTGACCCTGCCGTCCGGCAGGTACGCCATCAAATCGCTCCTTCGCATCCCCGGCAGCGACCGGATGGGCTTCGTCCGCAACGACATCAACGTCCCGAAGGCGGGAGAAGTAACGCTGCTGCCGCCCTTCGTTCTCGACGATCCCGCGGGCTGGCTGCTGGTGGAGGGAGCGAAAGGCGCGCCGTACCCGTTTGCCGTCAACGGCCAGCCGTTCGTTCCGAGCGTCAGGGGACGCATCGCCTCCGACACCGTAACGAAGGTGGCCGTCTTCGTCCAGAACGCCCAACCGGAAGAACTGACCTGGGAAACGACGCCGCAGGCGACTCTCCTGGCCCAGGTGAGGTCGAACGACTCGACCAAGCTCGTGCTGCAGGTCGATCACCCAGCCACCGACTTCGGCGTGACCGTCCGCAAAGCGGACCTCGTCCTCCGCGCGAGCACGACGATTCGGTGAGGCAGACGGGGAGGTTGCGAGGTTGCGAGGTTGTACCGTCGTGCCGGGCTCGAGCCCCGCAACCTCGCAACCCCGCAACCGCGCAACCGCGCGATCGGCGATCGGCGATCAGCGATCAGCGAACAGCGACAGTGACCAGTTCGTCACCTGACGTAACCGCTTCGACCCAGGAATCCCGGCCCGTTCTGCTGCATTGTGGAGATGCATAGAAGACAGAGGAGGCGGGTCATGCGCGCAGCGAGACTCGTGGTCATGGGCAGTCTGGCGCTCTTCATCGCCGGCGCCGGTTCGGGACAGATTCCTCCGCTCAAGGAGACGATCAACGTCCACCTGGTGGAGGTCCCCGTCACGGTTGTCGATCGGGACGGCAATCCCGTCCGCGGCCTGACCCGGGCGAACTTCGAAGTCCTCGATCAGGGCAAGCGCCAGACCCTGAGCGTCTTCGACGCCATCGACTTCGCCTCGCCCGAAGTGATGAAGGCGACCTCGCCGCTGAATCCCGTGGCGCGGCGCACCTTCCTCCTGCTCTTCGACCTCTCCTACTCCTCTCCGCGCGGGCGTGACAAGGCCGTGGCCGCGGCAAACGACTTCATCGCCCGCGGTCTCTCCCGCCGCGACCTCGCCGCCGTCGGCACCATCGACGCCGACCGCGGCTTCCGGCTGGCCACGTCCTTCACCACGGACCGTACGCTCCTGGCCTCGGCCGTCCTCGCCCCGCAGACCGTCGTCTCCAGCGATCCCCTCCAGATCGCCGGCTCGGCGTCGGTGATGGGCGAGCTGCTCGACCAGATGCCCGGCCAGAACAACTCCGTGCGCGGCGCGGCGCGCGGAGATGATGAAGTGAGCCAGATGCTGCGCGAGTATGCCAAGCAGGAATCGCGTATGACCGACAGCCACAACCGGGCCCGGGCCGAGAACCAGATCCAGATGCTGGCGTCCATGGCCCAGACCCTGCGCCGTGTGCCCGGCCGCAAGCAGATCATCCTCTTCTCCGAGGGCTTCGATCCGAAGCTCATCCAGGGGCACTCCATCGGCAACGACACGGAAGGGGTGTGGGAGCAGAACTCCATCACCGCCGGAGCGATCTGGAACATCGACAACGACCAGCGCTACGGCAGCACGGCCAGCCTCAAGATCCTCGACCAGATGTCGAAGTACTTCCGCGGCTCGGACGTCCTGCTCCATGCCATCGACATCCAGGGCGTGCGCGTGCAGAACGACATCTCCAAGGGCGCCGTGGAGAACAACACCTTCGAGTCGCTGCACATCCTTACGGCCCCCACCGGCGGCCAGGTCTTCAAGAACTCCAACGACGTGAACGCCGACATGGCCCGCATGCTCCACCAGCAGGAAGTGGTCTACGTCCTCGGCTTCAATGCCGCGACGTCGAACAGCGGCAAGTTCCACGACCTGAAGGTGCGCCTGGTCAACGTCCCCAGCGGCGCCCATGCCGTCCATCGCCTGGGCTACTACGAAAACGGCAACGAGTCGGGCCTCGAGCGCCGGCTCTCCAACGCCGAAGTGATCCTCAACGACATTCCCCAGGACGACCTGCATGTGGCCTCGCTGGCCACGGCCCTTCCGGCCGCGGGCGGCGCGGCCGCCGTTCCGGTCGTCCTCGAGATCGACGGCAGAGACGTGGCCCGGGAAGCGGCGGGCAAGCCGCTGGCGGCGGAGATCTATCTCTACGCCTTCGACGACGAGGGCATCGTCCGCGACCGCATCTATCAGCGCATCACCGTCGATCCCAGCAAGGCCGCGGACCGCCTTCAGGGCGGCGGCATCAAGTACCTGGCCACGATGAAGGTCGCCGACGCCGGCCACTACGCCATCAAGCGCATTGTGCGCATCCCCGGCAGAGACAAGAAGGGCTTCTCGCGCACCGACCTGGTCGTGCCACGCAACGACGACGTGGCCGTCCTTCCGCCGCTCTTCCTCGACGACCCGGCCCGCTGGCTGATGGTGCACGGCACCTCGCACGTCGAGAACGATACGTACCCGTTCCACATCAACGGCGAGCCGTTCGTCCCGAGCGCCGCCGTCCACGTCCACTCCGGCCAGCCGCGCCGCTTCGCGGTGTTCGTCTACAACGCCACCGCCGACGAGATGCAGTACCAGACCGTCATCCACGACGAGAAGGGCGCGCAGCGCGCCAATGCCGCCAGCCTCGTGCAGGAGCTCCAGGGCGACGACGTGACGAAGCTGCTCTTCCAGTACGCCCCCACCGCGGCCGACATGGGCGACTCGACCCTCGACATCACGGTGAAGAAGAAGGGATCGACCGAGGCCCGCACCTCGCACATGCCGATCATCGTGCAGAAGTAGGCGTCCGAGTGCTGAGTGCGGAGTGCCGAGTGCTGAGTGCTGAGATCGGCGAAAACTCGCTCTAAGAATTGCCCACGCGGAGTCACGGGGAATGCGGAGAAAGAAGCCGAACCTCCGCAACCTCCGCGCCTCCGAGTGAAACCTTCGAAGGGGTTCTGAGGACAATCTCTGGTAACAGCGACCACGTGCAGCGAACCGCTACCGGCGGCCAACAAGCAGCGAACCGCTAACAGCGAACCGTCCTCGTCCCGCTCGCCGCTCGCCGCTCGCCGCAACCCCGCTCGCCGACCCACCTGAAGCATGCAATGTCAACGTTTTCGGTGACGTCACAGACACGTTACCGTGGTCGCCGTAGGCTGTGACTTCCAGCACACAACCAGGGGGCCAAACGATGCGTTGGATCATGCCAGTCGGGCTGTTGCTCACGGCAGTGGCGGCGGCGGCGCAGGTTCGGGAGACGCTGACCGTCAGCGTCGTCGAAGTACCGGTGACGGTCGTGGACGGGGCGGGGAACCCCGTACGCGGTCTCACGGCGCAGAACTTCAAGCTCCTGGACAACGGCAAGGAAGTGCAGCTCGACTCGTTCGACACCATCGACTTCGCCAACGAGCAGGCTCTGCAGGCCATCTCGCCCATGAATCCGGCCGCCCGCCGCAATTTCATGCTCCTGTTCGATCTTTCGTTCTCCAAACCGGCCAACCTGGCCCGTGCCCAGGACGCGGCGCGGGCCTTCGTGGCGAAAGCCGTCGGTCCGCGCGACCTCGTCGGCGTCGGCACGATCGACACCAAGCGCGGCTTCAGCCTCCTGGCCGCCTTCACCAGCGACCGGCAGCTCGTCCAGCAGGCCATCGCCCATCCCGGTGAGCAGGTGGCGACCAACGATCCGCTGCACCTTGCCAACGAAGGGATCAACGTCGAGGCCTCGGAAGGGAAGCGCGGCGGCGGGACGACCGAGGCGCTGGTCGCCGATTCCGCGAAACTGAGCCGCCAGACCGTCCAGGCCCAGGCCGAGCACCAGATGGACTTCCTCGGCGAGCTGGCCCGGACCCTGCGCGCCATCCCCGGCCGAAAGCAGCTCATCTTCCTCTCGGAAGGCTTCGATTCCCGCTTTCTGCAGGGGCAGGACGCCCGGGAGAGCTTCGGCTCCGACGACCCGCGCGCGAATACCGCCGACACCGACCTGCGCTACGGCGCGAACTCCTCGACGTCGGCGTTGAACCGGATGGCGAAGCTCTTCCGCGGTTCCGACGTCCTCCTCCACACGCTCGACATCCAGGGAGTGCGCGGCGAAGCGGACGTGACCGGCGGCTTCGGGGCGGTCAACAGCAATGCCTCGCTCTCGCTCCTCTCCGAGCCGACGGGGGGAATGGCCTTCAAGAACGTAAACAACATCGACGAGAACTTCAAGCGCGTCCTGCGCTCGCAGGAAGTGGTCTACGTCCTCGCCTTCCGGGCGCCGACGACGAAGCCGGGGCAGTTTCACGACCTCAAGGTGAAGCTCGTCAACGCGCCCGGCGGCTCCAAGGCCTTCAGCCGTGCCGGCTACTACGAGGGAGGCAGCCAGACCCCGCAGGAGCGGTCGTTCTCGAATGCCGAGATCATCATGAACGACATCCCCCAGGAGGATGTGAAGGTCGGCGCCGTGACCGCGTCCTTCGCCGGCAGTACGGACAAAGCCCAGGTGCCGGTCATCCTGGAGGTCGACGGCAGCGATCTGATGAAGGACGTCAAGGGCAACAGTACCGACGCCGAGATCTACATCTACGCGTTCGACAGCGACGGCACGGTGCGGGACCGGGCCTACCAGAAAATGTCGCTCGACCTGAAGAAGGTGGGCGACAAGCTCCGCGGCAGCGGGATCAAGTACTACGCCACGCTCACCCTGGGGCCGGGCAAGTACGCGGTGAAGGCGCTGGTGCGCGTGCCGGAGACGGAGCGGAAAGGCTTCGCCCGCAGCGACGTCACCGTGGCCCGGCCGGGCGAGCTGGTGGTCTACCCGCCGATCTTCGTCGAGGAGCAGCCGCGCTGGCTGATGGTGAAGGGAGCCTCGCACGATCTGGGCGCCGCCTATCCCTTCGAGCTGAACGGCCAGCAGTTCATTCCCGCCACCGGCGCGCACGCGCGCGACGGCGGCATGAAGCGCTTCGCCGTCCTCGTGCAGAACCCGCCCGCGGAGGAACTGACGTTCGACGCGAACCAGAAGATCCGGTTCCTCGGCAGAACGAAGAGCGGCGGGGCCACGGCGTTCGTCATGGAACTCGACAGGCTCGATCCCGCCGCGGCGTCGCTCGACGTCACCGTCCGGCGGAAGGGTGCGTTCGAGCCGCAGAAGATCAGCGTGGCCCTCGGTCAAGTAAGCCAATAGGTCAATAGCAGTTCAATCGGGCCAATAGGAGGCCGGCATGAGACTCCCGATCGCGGGCCTGCTTTTCGTGGTGGCGGTGAGCGCGACTGCTCAGGTGAAGGAATCGATCCGGGTCGATCTGATCGAAGTCCCCATCACCGTCGCCGACCGCGCCGGTAATCCCGTGCGTGGTCTGACCCGGGACAACTTCCGCCTCTACGACGACGGCAAGGCGCGCGAGATCACGGCCTTCGACACGATCGATCTGGCCGGCAAGGACCAGAAGGCACTGGAGACGATCAATCCCGCCGCCCGGCGCAACTTCATGCTCCTCTTCGACCTCTCCTTCACCGCGCCGCGGTCGCTGGCAAACGCCCAGGAAGCGGCCACGACCTTCGTGAAGAAGAGCGTCCTGCCGCGGGACCGCGTGGCCGTGGCCACCCTCGACCTCGAGCACGGCTTCAAGCTCCTGACGGCCTTCACGTCCGACCGCGACCTCATCGCCATGGCCATCCGCAACCCGGCCGGCTTCCGCTCGGGGGATCCGCTCCAGCTCTCGAACGAAATCCAGGTCGCGTCACGCGATACGAGCGGTGCCGCGCTGGCGGACATGCTCCAGGGGTCGAAGAGCGGAGGCAAGTTCGACGCGCCGGACCCGGGGGGAGACTCCAAGTTCACGCCCGAAAAGTTCGACAACCTCCGCAACGAAGCGGATCAATCCGAGACGATCAACCGCGACATCGCCCACAGCAATACCGCGTACCTCCGCGCCCGCGTGGAAAAGCAGGTGTCCTTCCTCGGGGAACTGGCGCGGACGCTGCGCGGCGTCTCCGGTCACAAACAGATCGTCTTCCTCTCCGAGGGCTTCGACTCCTCCGTCATCATCGGCCGCGATGCCCGCGCCACCGAGGCCACGAAGAAGGAAAACGACGACCTCACCCGCGGAAACTACGGCATGGTCGATACCGACGATCGCTACGGCAGTGCCACCAGCCAGAACTTCCTGGCCAGCATGGTCCGGTTCTTCCGCGGCTCGGACGTCGTCCTGCAGGCCATCGACATCAAGGGGCTGCGCGTGCAGAACTCGCTGGAGAGCGGCGCCACGGTCAACTCCAACGCCGGCCTTTCCGTCCTTTCCGGCCCGACCGGCGGATCGCTCTTCCAGAATGCGAACGACCTCTCCGTCAACTTCGAGAAGCTGCTGCACGCGCAGGAAGTCGTGTACGTGCTGACCTTCCGGGCCACGATGCAGAAGCCCGGGCAGTTCCACGACCTGAAGGTGAAGCTGGTCAAAGTTCCCGGCAACCCCACCGTCTCCGCGCGATCGGGCTACTGGGAGACCACGACCGTATCGAAGGACGAGCGTACGCTCACCGCCGCCGAGATCATCCTCAACGACATCCCCCAGGACGGCCTGAAGGTCGATGCCTTCGCCGTGGCCTTCCCCACCGCTACGGACAACGCCCAGGTGCCGGTGGTTCTCGAGCTCGCCGGCGGCGAAGTGGTGGGCGGCGCTCACACGAATAGTCCTCCCCTCGAGTTCTACCTCTACGCCTTCGACGAGAACGGCAATGTCCGCGACCGCATCTTCCAGCGCGTGACCCTCGACCTGAGCAAGCTGAAGGAGCGCCTCTTCGACGCGGGAGTGAAGTTCGTGGCCACGCTCAGCCTGCCGCCGGGCACGTACGCCATCCGCTCGCTGGTGCGGATGCCCGAGAGCGATCGGCGCGGCTTCGCGCGCACCGACATGGTCGTGCCCGCGCGCGGGGCCATGGCCATGCTCGCGCCGGTGTTCATCGACGCCAACGCGCGCTGGGTGACCATCAAGGGGGCTTCGCATGCCCAGGCGCCGTATCCCTTCCACCTCGACAGCACCGAGTACGTCCCCGCGGCCACAGCGCGGGTCCGCAGCGGCGAGACCCCGCAGTTCGCCGTCTACGTGCAGAATGCGTCGCCGGACGACGTGACCATCGACACCACTCCCCGCGCCAAGTTCCTCGGCGCCGCTCACGGCGAGGGAACGAGCGCGTTTCTCATGCAGTTGGAAGACGTGCCCGCATCGGTCGCCACGATGGACGTCACGTTGCACAGGAAGGGAGCCACGGACGTACAGAGGGCATCGGTCCGGATCGAGCCCTAGCCCAGGTTGAAAGAGAGAGCCTTTTTATGCAGATCCACAGCCGCTGGTTGTCAATCGCCGCACTCCTGCTGGTCAGTGCCGGCGTCGTCGCGCAGGTCAGGGAGAGCATCAGCGTCAACGTCATCGAGGTGCCGGTCACGGTCGTGGACCGGGACGGGAATCCCGTTCGCGGGCTGACCCAGGCGAACTTCAAGCTCCTGGACAACGGGAAGGAGCGTCCCATCGTGTCGTTCGACACGATCGACTTCAGCCCTGCCATGGCGCCGCCCGACTCGAAGCTGGCCCTGACCAAGATGAACCCGGCCGCGCGCCGGAACTTCATGCTGCTCTTCGATCTCGGCAACGCCTCGCCGCGCTCGCTCGCGCGCGCGCAGGAGGCGGCCCGCAATTTCGTGGAGAAGGCCGTGCAGCCCCGCGACCTGGTCGGCGTCGGCACGATGGATCCCGACAAGGGCTTCAGTCTGGTGGCCGCCTTCACCACCGATCGTGCCCTCATCGCCTCCGCCATCGGCGACCCGAAGAACTTCCGCTCGCACGATCCGCTGCAGCTCTCCAACGAGACGAAGCTGGCCACACTCGACACGAGCGGACCCATGGAAGGCGGCGGGAATGGCCCGGGCGCCCAGGCCAAACAGGATCGCGAGCTGGCCATCGCTCAGGAGAGCAAGGAGCGGATGAACCAGATCCAGCGCGCCAACCAGGAGTACATCCGGGCCAAGGTACAGCGGCAGGTCGAGTTCCTCGGCCAGCTCGCCCGGACTCTCCGCGCCGTTCCCGGCCGCAAGCAGATCGTCTTCCTCTCCGAGGGCTTCGACGCCTCGGTCATCGCCGGGCGTGACGCCCGCGACACCGCGGCCGCTCGCGACGAGACCGCGGCCATCATGAGCGGCAACGTCAGCCAGGTCGACAACGACGCCCGCTTCGGCAGCACCACCAGCCAGACCTTCCTCAACCGCATGGCCGAGTTCTTCCGCGGCTCCGACGTCGTGCTGCACGCCATCGACATCCAGGGTCTGCGCGTCCAGAACGACATCCAGACCGGCGCGCGCATCAACAACAACGAGGGGCTCGCCCTCCTCGCCGACCCCACCGGCGGCATGGTCTTCCAGAACGCCAATGACATGATCGCCAACTTCGACCGCATGCTGAAGGCGCAGGAAGTGGTGTACGTCCTGGTCTTCCAGGCCCCGACGACGAAGCCCGGGCAGCTTCACAACCTCAGCGTGAAGCTGGTCAACGTCCCCGGCAGCGCCAAGGCCTTCAACCGCGGCGGGTACTACGAGGGCGGCGGCGAAACGGCGGGCGAGCGCAGGCTCACCACGGCCGAGATCATCCTCAACGACATCCCCCAGAGCGACCTCCGCCTGGCCTCGCTGGCCACCGCCTTCCCCGGCGGCGGCGTGAATGCCCAGGTTCCGGTGATCCTCGAAGTGGACGGCACGGACGTGCTCAAGGACCTCAAGGGCAACACCGCCAGCGCCGAGATCTACATCTACGCGTTCGACTCCGAGGGGACCGTGCGCGACCGCATCTACCAGACCGTGAACCTCGACCTGACGAAGGTCGGTGACCACCTGCGCGCCGCCGGCATCAAGTACTGGGGCACGCTCGTCCTTCCGCCGGGCACGTACGCCGTCAAGTCGTTCGTGCGCATTCCCGAGACCGACCGGAAGGGTTTCTCCCGCAGCGACCTGGTCGTGGCGAAGAACGGCGAGCCGGCCGTGGCCACCCCCATCTCCATCGACGAAGCGCCGAAGTGGCTGATGATCCGGGGAACCTCGCATGTCGCCGGCAACGAGAACCCGTTCACGCTCGGCGGCGAGCCGTTCATCCCCGCCGCGTCCCCGCGCGTGAAGAGCGGCGAGACGAAGCGCTTCGCCGTCTTCGTCTTCAACGCCCAGCCGAACGAAGTGACGTTCGAGACCACGCCGAAGGTGAAGTTCCTCGGAGCGGCGAAGAATCCGTCGAGCACCGCGCTGGTGATGGAGATGGAGAGCGTCGATCCGAGCACGGCCACGCTCGACGTGACGGTCAAGGCAAGGGGCACGCCCCAGAAGGCGAGCGTCGCGCTCCAATGATCCTGCGAAACGTCCTGCCGTTGCTTGCCTTCTGCGCCGCCGCCGGGGCGGCCGCGCAGGTCCAGGAGAAGGTCAACGTCAACCTGGTGGAAGTGCCGGTGAGCGTCGTCGACGCCGCCGGCAATCCGGTCCGCGGGCTCACGGCGGCGAATTTTCAGCTCGCCGAGGACGGCCAGGCCCGCACGGTGACGGGGTTTGACGTCGTCGACTACGGCAACGCGCCGGCCTCCTCGGGACCGGCGGCGTCGCAGGTCCGCCTGCCCACCGCCGCGGCACGCCGCAATTTCCTCCTCCTCTTCGACCTCAGCTACGGCAATCCCAAGAGCTTCGCCCGCGCGCAGAAAGCGGCGCGCGACTTCGTGACCGGTGCCGTGGCCCCGAACGACCTCGTCGGGGTGGCCACCATCGACGCCGACCGCGGCCTCCGCCTCCTCAGCGCCTTCACCACCGACCGCTCGCTCACCGAGGCCGCCGTGACGAATCCGAGCGAGCTCGTGTCTCATGACCCGCTGCAGATCGCCGGCCGTTACGCCTTCCAGGCGGTGACCAGCGGCGCGCCGCGGGTGGGCGCCGATCCGGAGCTCATCGCCGGGCACATGAAGCTCTACCTCGACACCACCCACGAGAACGATCAGTTCGAACGCCGCCGTGTGGAGCTGCAGCTCGGCTGGCTCGGCGAGCTGGCCATGATGATGCGCCGCGTGCCGGGGCGGAAGCAGGTCGTCCTCCTCTCCGAGGGATTCAACGCACAGAGTGTGCAGGGACGCGACGCGCGCGACAGCGCGGAGTCGGCCACGGAGATGGAGCAGGTCACCCGCGGCGCCACCTTCCGCGTCGACAACGACGTGCGCCTCGGTTCCACCGCCGCCCTCTCCGCCCTCGCGGCAATGACGAAGACCTTCCATGAAGCGGACGTCGTGCTGCACGCCATCGATCTCCAGGGCGTCCGTCTGGAGAACGACGTCACCACCGGCTCACGGCTCAACTCCAACGACGGACTGGGCCTCCTCACCCGCGCCACCGGCGGCACGCTCTTCGAACGCTCCAACGACCTCCGCTCCGGCTTCGGGCGCCTCCTCCACGAGCAGGAATTGGTCTACGTCCTCGCCTTCCAGACCGGGAACGACTCGCCCGGGCGCTTTCACCCGCTGACCGTGCGCGTCACCGGCGTTCCCCCCGGTGCCAGGGTCTACACCCGCACGGGTTACTACGAAGCGGGCCTGGAGACGCTGCAGGAGCGTTCCATCTCCAACGCGGAAGTCATCCTCAACGACCTGCCCCAGGACGGCCTCCGCGTGGCCGCCCGCGCCTCCGCCCTCGCCGCCGAGAACGGCGTGGCCCGCGTGCCGGTGGCGCTCGAGATCCGAGGGGAGGACATCCTGCGCGACGTCCTCGAAACCAGCGCCGGCCTGGAGATCTTCGTCTACGCCTTCGGCGAGGACGGCACCGTCCGCGACTCGATCTACAACGGCATCACCCTCGACCTGGCCAAGGTCGGCCGCCAGCTCCAGACGGCCGGCGTGAAGTACATCGGGTCGCTGGCCCTGCCGCCCGGCAAGTACGCCATCCGCTCGCTTGTGCGCGTCGCCAAGACCGGCCGGCGCGGCTTCGCCCGGGCGGACGTGATTGTAGGCGATGCCGCCGCGAGCGAAACCCTGACCGAGGAGCCGGGAGGTTGGCTGCTCGTTCGGGGCACGGTGCACTGAGGGCGGACAGCCGGTTCTCTGGGAGCCCGTGTGTCAGAATCCGCTGAATGCGTCCCACCCTCCGAGCTTCGCGCGAAAGGCGCGGACGAGCTCGCCCTGTTCGCGAAGGTCATGGCTTGGTATCTCGGCGCGACCACACCGCGGATCCGCGCCGCCACCGCGAACGAGCTTGCCCAGCACTGGAAGACCATCGGATGGGATATCGACGAACCGCTGCTGGTCGCGGAGATCGGCGGCCATCGCCTGATCTTCGACTACATGAAGGGCGCGGTGATGATGATCGACGAGCTGCGTCCCGCTGAAAAGTGAGCGGCGTCCTCACCCAACCTTGCCGATCAGCGAAAACATCGGCTGATAGAGAATCTCGAACGTCACTGCCAGCAATCCAAAGCCCAACCCGTAGACGAGCGCCGATACCACGATGATGCGAGTGGGAGTCGGGCCAGGCCGGCGAAACAGGTCCACCGTCAGGGCCGCGGACAACAGCGGAAAAACGAAGAAATACCGATGGACGGTGAAGAAGGCCGTCGTGACGATCGGCAGTTCGGCACCGAGACCTTGGAAGAGCGCTTGAAAGATGCCCGCGACGCGGAAGATGAGGAAGACGACGTGAATCTGCCAGAGGAGACCGACCACGAGCACTCCGAGGAGGGCTCTTCTGTAGGGCTGAACTGTCTCTTGCTCTGATTCCATCGATTCGTCTCGCAGAGGTGAAGGAGGCGCCTCCTTCCAGCCTTTCCTTTTTCAGCCTTCGAGCCTTTGGCCCCTACCACCCCAGCACATACGCGAACACCAGCGGCGCCACGATCGACGCATCCGACTCGATGATGTGCTTGGGCGTGTCGATGCCGAGCTTCCCCCAGGTGATCTTCTCGTTCGGCACGGCACCCGAGTAGGAACCGTAACTGGTGGTCGAGTCGCTGATCTGGCAGAAGTAGCCCCACAGCGGCACGCCCGTGCGCTGCAGGTCCTGGTGCAGCATGGGCACGACGCAGATGGGGAAGTCTCCGGCGATGCCGCCGGCGATCTGGAAGAAACCGATGGACGACTGCGCGCTGGTGGCCGTGTAGTACTCGGCCAGCTCGATCATGTACTCGATGCCCGTGCGCACGGTGTGGACGTTCTTCACGTCGCCGGAGATGCAGTGGCCGGAGTACATGTTGCCCAGCGTGGAGTCCTCCCAGCCCGGCACGAACATGGGCAGGTTCTTCTCCGCCGCGGCCACCATCCAGGAGTCCTTCGGGTCGATCTGGTAGTACTCGGCGATGGAGCCGTCGCGCAGGATCTCGTACACGAACTGGTGGGGGAAGAGGCGCTTGCCAGCCTGGTCCTTCTCCATCCAGTGCCGCAGGACGGCCGACTCGATGCGGCGCATGGCCTCCCCCTCGGGGATGCAGGTGTCGGTGACGCGGTTCATGTGCCGCTCCAGCAGGGCCTGCTCGTCCTGCGAGGAGAGCTGGCGGTAATGCGGCACGCGCTCGTAGTGGTCGTGGGCCACCAGGTTGAAGATGTCTTCCTCCAGGTTGGCACCCGTGCAACTGATGGCGTGGACCTTGTCCTGCCGGATCATCTCCGCCAGCGAGATCCCCAGCTCCGCCGTCGACATGGCCCCGGCGATGGTGACGAGCATCTTTCCGCCCTTCGCCAGGTGCTTGTTGTAGTCCTCGGCTGCCGCGACCAGGGCCGCGGCGTTGAAATGGCGGTAGTGGTGCTTGATGAATTGCGTGATCGGTCCATTCGGCATGGCCGCGCATGATAATGAAGGTATGGAGTGGATGCGAGTCAGGGGCGGCTACCCGGTCGTCGACGGCCAAGCCTTCGTCGAAGTCGCCGGTCCTTCTCCCTCCGAGCAGACGATTCACGATGCCATCGAATTGTGGATCGAGGCGCTTCGTGAATCCTTCGGCGAGACGTACGAGATCGTCGACAGCGACCGGTTCGTTGCAGTCTCCGGAGCGCCGCCCGACGACACCGACGCGCTGCTCGCGCGGATGGAAGTGCTGGCCGTTCGCCTGAAGAGCCGCCTTCACGGGATTGCCAGGGTCGCGTGGGGACGGAGGCCGCTCGTACTGCGCTTCCACTCGGCGCAGCGCTTCAACGACTACTTCTCGTCCGTGAACGAGGGGGACGGCGAGCGAACGGGAGAGCACTGCGCGCATCTCACCACACGCTGGCTCGATCAGTTCCTCTTCGCTCCCGCGCCACTTGACACTTGCGAACGGCCCATTCTCCACGCGCTCGCCCACACCATGGCGGAACGCAACTATCCGTATTGGGTGCGCGAAATGGTGGCCGCCTACGCCGCCGACGAGCCGCTTCGCGACTTCGAGCGTGACTGGAGTGACGAGCAGGCCAGCGCGTTCAGAAGCGGACAAGCCTTCTTCGACGACGCACAACGGGAGGAGAGCTTTGCCCGCGTGGCGCGGCTGGCCCGGAAGCTCTCCGCCGACCACGACGCCTTCGTCCAGTTCGTGCGCACGGCGGAATGGAATGACGACGGGGAAGCCGCAGCCCGCGAGGTCTTCGGTACGAGCGTCCGTGATCTGCTCAACCGGTAGAATGGCCCTACCACGCGTCCCGAAAGGCCTCTCATGACAATCCGTCCGATTCTGACCGCCGCGCTGCTTTTCCTCCCGGCATTTCTGGCGGCCGATGAGCCGCAGCTCCGCAAGGACGTCGGCTATCTCGCCTCGCCAGAGACCGAGGGGCGTGGGATCGGCACGAAAGGCATCGACAGGGCGGCGGACTATCTCGAAGGGCGGATGAAGAGCATCGGCCTCGAGCCGGCCTTCGGAGAGTCGTACCGCCAGCCCTTTCCGATCAAGACCGGCGTGGCCCTCGACGCCGGGAACGAGCTGAAGGGAGTGGCAACCGATGACTGGACGCCGCTCGGCTTCTCCAGCAGCGGCGCGTTCTCAGGGCCCATCGCCTTCGTCGGCTACGGCATCGCCGCGCAGCCGCTCCACTACGACGATTACGCGGGCATCGACCTGAAGGGCAAGGTCGCCGTGATGCTGCGCTACGAGCCGCAGGAGAAGGACGACACCTCGATCTTCGACGGCCGCAAGCCCAGCCGCTGGTCGGCCCTCCGCTACAAAGTGCTCCAGGCGCGCGAGCGCGGCGCGGTGGCCGTCGTCTTCATCACCGGTCCGCTGCAGGCCGATGAGAAGGACCGCGTCCCGGCATTGAAGAACGACGGACCGGAGAGTCCGGCCGGGATTCCCGTGCTCCAGCTTCGGACCTCGACCGCCCAGAAGCTCCTGGGCGTCGACCTGGCCCAGTGGCAGAAGGATGTCGACGGCGACCTCAAGCCCCGCTCCCGCGTCCTCGCGCAGACGCTGTCAGGCCGGGTGGCGGTGAAGAACACGTTCGTGACGACGTCCAACCTGGCCGGTCTCATCCCCGGCAAGGGCGCCCTGGCCGCCGAAGTCGTCGTCATCGGCGCGCACTACGACCACCTCGGCTACGGCGGCGAGCACTCCA
>CAZYTO010000036.1:0-26759 GCA_964650405.1 uncultured Thermoanaerobaculia bacterium
CGCTGGATCCATACGCAGGTACCGCAGGCCGCGGCGAACTGACGGCGAGCCGGGGCAACGTGACCAGACCGGTCCGTTGCCCCTGAGCACTGAGTACAGCTTCCCGGAGATCCGTGTCCGCAGAGCAGTTCAAGGGAAACTGCGGCAGTACCTCACCTCCTGACGATGCGTCTCCGCCCCGGGGCAAGCGTTGCATACGAGAGCTCGACGTGCATCCGGTCGAGCTGCACGGTTCCCTGAGGGTCGATGCGCACGGGATGCTGACGTTGTAGGTGTCCATCAGCTTCGATCTCCCACCAGTGGGCCGTGGTCATGAATCGCCGCGCCCAGAACGTCACCACGCCGGGGCGCTGCGGAGTGATGAGCATCGGGTTGCGCAGCCGGGCGCTGACGATACCCTGGATGGCGCGGGTACAATGCCCTCCACCGCTCCATGTGGTTCAACTCCTTCTCCTACCTCTGGTTCTTCCCGGCCATCCTCACCGTCTATTACGCCCTTCCGTCGTGGCGGGTGCGTAAGCTTGCGCTGATGGCCGCCAGTTACTTCTTCTACGCGTGCTGGAATCCGCCGTTCGTGCTCCTGCTGGCCGCGTCGAGCCTGCTCGACTACACCATCGGCCGGCTCTTGGGAGGGATGGGGTCCCGCCGAAGGCGCAAGCTCCTCGTGGCCACGGGCTGTACCGCGAACTTCGGCATCCTGGCGGCCTTGAAATACGCCGGGTTCCTCCTCGGCTCGTTCTACTCGGTTTCGCACTTTCTCGGCATCGCTTCCCTGCCAGCCCTTCCCGCATGGATCGGCAGGATCGTGCTGCCGGTGGGGATCTCGTTCTACACGTTTCACGGTGTCAGCTACGTCCTTGACGTCTACCGCGGGCGTATCGCGCCGAAGAAGTCGCTCACCGACTTCATGCTCTTCATCGCCTTCTTCCCGCAACTCGTGGCCGGCCCGATCCTTCGCGCCAACCAGTTTGTTCCTCAGCTCGAAACCGCCCGCCGGAACGAACCGATCGATTGGCTGCGAGGCGGCTATCTCATCATCCTTGGACTCTTCCAGAAGATCGCCCTGGCCGACAACCTCGCGCCGCTGGCCAACGTGGTTTTCGACGATCCCGGCTCCTTCAACACCGTGGAGTTGTGGATGGGGACGTACGCGTTTGCGTTCCAGATCTATTTCGACTTCGCCGGATACTCCAACATCGCCATCGGTACGGCGCGCCTGCTGGGCTTCTCCATCCCCGAGAACTTCCGCATGCCCTACATCGCCGCCGGCTTTCGCGACTTCTGGCGGCGGTGGCACATTTCCCTCTCCACGTGGCTCCGCGACTACCTCTATTTTCCGCTGGGCGGTAACCGGCGCGGGACACTGCGCACGATGGTCAACCTCTATATCGTCATGGGCCTCGGCGGCCTCTGGCACGGTGCCAACTGGACCTTCGTGGTGTGGGGACTCCTGCACGGCACCTATCTCACCGCGGAGCACCTGCTGCAACCGGCACTGGCGCACATCCCGGGCCTGATCCGGGAGTCGCGCATCACCCGTACCCTCGCGTCGCTCCTGACCTTCCACCTGGTCTGCCTCGGCTGGGTCTTCTTCCGCGCCCGCAGCCTGAGCGCCGCCGCCGGCATGCTGGAGCAGATGCTTCTGCCCAATGAGCTGAACCTGAACTTCCACTCCTCGCTGACCATCTATCTTTGGATCGGCGCGTTCGCGATCGCGGCCGGACTGATCGCATCGCGCCGCGAACTGCTCCGGTCCGTGCCGGCGTGGGCATGGGGAGCGAGCGCCGCGGCCATGCTGTTTCTGACGCTGTACACCTGGGGCGATGCCAGTGAATTCATCTACTTCCAGTTCTGAACGGACCTTCGTTCGCGTCGCGGCGGTGACGTTCGCGCTGCTGCTGGCCGTGATGACGGTCTCATACGAAAGGCTCGTGCGAACGGCCGAGGCGCGCTATGGCCTGAAGCAGTCGAGCCTGATCCCGCCGCGCTCCTCGAAGGTCGACGCGCTGGTCAGGAATCTCCGCGACGGTGAACGTTACTCCGCCTACGCGATCGGAACCTCGCGTACCGAGGAGGACCTTCGATCCGACGTGCTGGCGGAAGAAGTCGGGCCGACGTTCAACCTGGGGATGGGCGGCTCGTCGCTTCTATCGGGATTCGAGATCCTCGACCTGCTCGACGCGCGGCCATCGCTCATCATCGCAGGCGTCTCTCCGATGGACTTCACCGCCCTGGCACTGCAGCAGGGCTCGGGCGTGGTCCGGCGCGGCCGGGACTCGATCGCCTCCCTCCGGCAACCGAAGAGCGAAGAGCGCGGCCCGGCTGCCGCGGCACGCACCGCGGCCTACACGCTCCTGCATGGGGCCGCACCCCAGCGGAAGCGGAACCTGGGCCAATGGCGTGAGCGCTTCGAACGGCATGGCGACCTGCTGCAGTTTCTTAACACCGCCGACGCGGCGGTCAGGAACGACGACCTCTGGATCCACGGGTTCCTCGGCGTTCCCCGCGTGGCCACCGCCGAAACGTACGCCATGCTTCGTCCCACCACCACCCCCGCCGAGTACCTCGAGGAGCATGAGCCGCTGTACGCGCGTCTTCAGGAAGCGGTGGCCCGGCAACGAAACCGAGGCACGGACGTCGTTTTCGTCCGCCTGCCGGTCACGCCCATCCCGCGCTCGCTCGAAGATGCAGCCGGCTTCGACCGCGACATCCGGGCTGCCTCCGCCCGCTGCGGCGTGCGCTACATCGACGGCAACCTCCTGGCCGGCGACGCGTTCATCCGTGACCGGCGCAACTTCGTCGACGGCGGACACCTGAACGTCAGCGGCGCCACGGCCTTCTCACGCCTGCTGGCAACGGCATTGCGGCAGCCGGGCACCGCCGAACGACAACAGGTGAGCCGATTCGCCGGCCCACCTTCGTGATCGTGCCGCCTCAGCCCCTGAGCCGGATCGGAGCGAGGTCGGTCTTCGGACTGGTGACCTGGATGGCGTACATCGACGTCTGTCCGGACGCGGTCACCCGAAGGGTATACGGCGCGGGCGCGACGTTGTAGATCGCGAAGAAGCCGCGGCTGTCGGTATAGACCGTCGCAGAGCTCCTCCCGTCTTTCACCAGGGCCACGGCGATCCCGGACGCCGCCGTACCGCCACTCCAGAGAAGCTGGCCGCGGACAGTAACGTTGGCCTGGGCCTCGGCCGCGGCGGCCAGGAGCAGAACGAAGATGATGGTGACGGCTCCACTGCGTTTCATGACGCTCCTCCTGACTGCTTGATCTCGACCGCCTCGGTGGTCGGCTTGTAATCGTCGTTTCGGACCAGTTCGATCTCGCCGAGCCTGATTTCATGGACCAGCGGCTTGATCATCGGTGTGACGGTCTTCGCCGTCCCCTGCGCCTCGGCGTGCGGATCGTCGCTGAACAGCTCGACCGAAGCCGGCGAATAGCCCGGCACTTCGAACGCCAGGACGGCGTCGTGCTTGAGCCGCCGCGGAATGTCGAAGTCGATGGTGAAGCTGTTCCCTTCGCGGATCTCCGTCTTCGGAGGCCGCAGCGTCACGGCAACCTTGGCGCGATCGACGGATCGGTCGATGGGGATGTGCCCCTTCACCGTCCATGACTCGACCTCGGTGGCCGGGGCAATGACTTTCGCGTAGTAGCTGCCGAGGATGACGAACAGCGCCACGTATCCGCCGAATGCGCCACCCAGCTTCATCTTCATATCGCCCGCTCCACCCGTCGTCTCCGCAGACGACGGAAGCAGCTTGAAGAGCAGATACGCCGGCAACAGCGGGAAGAAGACCAAAGCGGCAAGGACAACGATGGTATCGATCATGTGGCACCTCGGATGGACTCACGAAGTAGTGCACGAGCTGAGCGAAACGTTTCAAGCGTCCCGGTCACTGGCCGGGTAGTGGTCTAGTTTGACTAGACCAGTACCACTGGCCGCCCGGGTTGCCCAGGCTCAGCAGGGATGGTCCGTGGTCAACTCTCCGGTCGCCGCCCCGCCACCAGCGCGGTTGCGGCGAAATTGCCGGTCGTATTCAGCACCGTGGCGAAGGTGTCCGGAATCGCGTCCATCGCGATGAGGATGCCGATCCCCTCGGCGGGAAGGCCGATGGACAGGAAGAGCGGCGTGAGCAGGAGAAACGCGCCGCGCGGAACGCCGGGAACGGCGAAGGCGAGGAAGACCGCGGCGAAGGCGATCGTGGCCATGCCGCCGAGGTGCAGGGGAATGCCGTAGAACCACGCTACGAACAGCGCGCCGACGGTCCATGACAGCGGCGCGGCGATCTTGAACGTCGACACCGCCAGCGGCAAGGTAAATCCCGTCACCTCTTCCGACAGTCCCAGCCCGTTCTCCCGGCTCTCGGCGCCTTCGACGAGCGCAGGCAACGCAGCGATGGAGGAGCTGGAACTGAAGGCGATGAGCTGAGCGGGAAGCGCGGCGCGGGCGAAACGGCGCATCGGCGTTCGGGTGGCGACGGCCACGACGGGATAGAGCAGCAGCGTGAGCACGATGCAGCCGATCGAATAGACGACGATGTAGACGCCGATCGCGCCTGCCAGTGCCGAGCCGGCGTGTACCGCGAGGGGGAGCACGAGCGCGAAGACGCCGAGGGGGGCGATGAAGATCACCCACCGCACGAGGGTCAGCATCGCCTCGCTCAATGCGCGGAAGAAACGCGTCAGCGTCTCGCGCGATGCTTCCGGGCTGCGGGCGATGGCCAGCGCAAGGAGCAACGTGAAGAGGATCAGCGGCATCATCGCGCCGTTGGCCGCCGCGGCGATCGGGTTCGGCGGCAGGAGCGACGTGAGCCACGCCGCGAACGTCTGCGCCTGGCCGCCGGCCGCAAGCGCACCGGCCGCTTCCGCCGCACCCGCAGGCAGTTGCTGCGCGCCGGTGTGCGGCGGAAACGAAGCCAGCAGCGCCGGTGCGAACGGCATCACCACGACCGCCATGCCGCCCAGCAGCAGGACGAAGACCAGCAGCGTGCGTCCGCCCATCCGCCCGACCGCCTGGATGCTGCCCGCCGAGGCGACGCCGGTGATGAGCAGCGAAACGACGAGCGGGATCACCGTCATGCGAATGGCGTTGACCCACAGCGTCCCGATGGGCGCGATGGCGTCAGCCGCACGGATGAGCGACGCATTGCCGGAGGCTGCGACAGCCGCCCCGGCCGCAATGGCCAGTCCGAGGGCGAGGAGAACGCGCGTACTTTCCTTCATCGTCGATTCCCCTCACATCATCAGGTCGCCGCCGTTGATGTCGAAGGACGCGCCGGTGATGTAGCCCGCCGCCTCCGACGCCGCGAAGCAGATCAGGTCTGCCACTTCCAGCGCCGTACCGAGGCGCGGCACCGGGTAGCTCGCCGCCAATCGTTCCAGCAACTGCGGCGAAGCGTGCTCCCGCGTCAGCTCGGTATCGATCATACCGGGGCAGACGGCGTTGACGGTGATACCGAACTTCCCCAGCTCCTTCGCCGCCGCCCGCGTCAGGCCGAGCATCCCCGCCTTGGACGCCGTGTAGTGCGCACCGCCGAGGGTGCTGACCTGGCGGCCCGCGGACGATGAGACGTTCACGACGCGCCCGTAGCCCTGTGCCTTCATCGCCGGTAGCGCCGCCTGGATGAGCAGGAACGGCGCAGTCATGTTGACCTCCAGCGCCAGCCGCCACTCCTCGGCGGAAAGGTCTGGAAAGCGCGTCGACCGCGCCATGGCGGCATTGTTGACGAGGATGTCGATCCGCCCGAACCGCGCCAACGTCGCTCTCACAATCTCCTCGGCGACTCCCGGTGCCGCGAGGTCGCCGGGTATCGCAATGGCCCGCTCCCCGATGGCCCGCGCCCGCTCCTCGGCGCGCTCGCGGTCGCGGACGTTGACGGCTACCGAGGCGCCGCGCTCATGGAGCCGCGACGCAGCGGCACGACCGAGACCGCGCCAGGCGCCGGTAACGATGGCCACACGGCCGGTAAAGTCGCTTTGCATGCGGGAGGGGATTGTAAGCTCACAGCCCACGACGCCGCGCCGCCCTCGAGGGCGAGCAGCAGACTGACCATGCCGCTGATGAGCAGACGACGAATCGCTGATCGCATGAAGTGCTCCCTCTTCTCTACAGGTAGTAGCGGGAGACGGGACGATGGCACCCGTGGAGGATGGCGTCTTCGAGCTCCATGGACGTTTCCATCGAACTCCATGGAGGCCGTCATCGAGCTCCATGGACGTCCCCATCGAGCTCCATGGACGTCCCCATCGAGCTCCATGGAGGCCCTCATCGAGCTCCATGGAGACCTCATCGAGCTCCATGGACGTCTCCATCGAGCTCCATTGGAGACCTCATCGAGCTTCATGGACGTCTCCATCGAGCTCCATGGAGGCCGTCATCGAGCTTCATGGACATCTCCATCGAGCTCCATGGAGGCCGTCATCGAGCTCCATGGACATCTCCATCGAGCTCCATGGCGCCGTCATCGAGCTCCATGGCGCCGTCATCGAGCTCGATGAATTCGCGAATGCGCACGGACAGGTAACCTTTGCCGAATTACCATCAACTGTGGCTTTCGTACCACACAAACTTGGTCGAATACACCGAAATAGGAAAATGGGACAGTCTACTTACCGTCGAACACCACGATCTTGTTCCCCGGTTCCAGCCGCTTCTTCGCGGTCGGAACGAACTCACCCGGCGCGCGGATCGCGACAACGAGGGATGGGCCGCGGAGTACGTCGATGGGGCCGGTCTCCGCAAGTTCGCGAATGGCCAGCGGCCCGTCGCCGTGGACGAAATACGACTCATTACGGAGGTTCTGGTGCAAGGCCAGCGCGCCTGGCGGGACGTGGAGACCGCCGATGATGAGTCCGACGAGCGTGCCGAAGCGCGGCGGGTTGCCCGGGATGGAGATCTCGGCATCGCGCACCGGGCCGGAGTCGGGGAAGCGGACTTCGAGCGGTTTGCTGCGCTCGGCCAGCGGCGCGGGAAGGATCCACAGCGGGTGGGAGAACGACACGACCGTCATCGTCTCGCCGCGATAGTGCCCCTGCTCGAAGTAGAAGGTACCGTCGGGGGAGAGGTCGGCGCGCTCGGTCTCGGCGCCGGTAGCGGAGGTCCAGAGGAGAGTGCCTCGCTCGAACGGCCGGGCGGAGACGATCCTTCCCTGCGAGCCGCTCAACGGGACGAGCTGGACCTCGATCTCCTTCTTGTCCGTCTTCCCCATGGTGAAGGGCTCGAGCTCCTGCTTCTTGTAGCCGGGATTGCTGACCTCGAGGCGGATCTCGCGATGAGGGACGTGCTCGAGGACAAAACGGCCACCAGAGGACTCGCTTCCCGTGCCGCTTTCGGAATCGACGTTTCGCGCGCCGTCACTGTGACCCTGGAAGACGCGAGTGACCTTCGGGGTGCGCGGCACGCGTAACGACATGACCGTGTACTTGAGCGTGGCGGTCGGAATCACCATATGCGTGAAGGTATCGACGACCGTCACGGTGAGGCTGTTGTCCGGGATGTCGAGGTCGTAGCGCTGGCGGCGGATCAGCGGCCTGTCGGTCAGGATGAACGTGCGCATCCCCCGGCAGGTGATGATGTCGACCCTGGCATCGTCGGCGACCAGCTCGCCGCCGAGGCCGCCGGGAAAGACGGCGAAGTAGTCGCTGCCGTCGCGCGGGGAGAAGCCGAGGCCGCGGGGAAACTCGATCCGGGCGTCTTCGCCCAGAGGTTTGCCGCCGCGGGTCAGGCTCCCGTAGCCCTGTTCGTAGATCGCGGTGAGGGACAGGGGTTTTTGATCGAGCGGCCCGAGCTGCTCGGTCTCGGTGATGGGAGGAAGCTTCCCGAATCTCAGTTCGGCGAGATAGAGGCTCGGCGGCACATCGTTGATGGTCATGGTGCCGTACGCCATCTCCAGCGGATTCTCCTTCCGGATCGGCTGGCATTTGGACCGATCGAGCGGCTGCCTCTTCTCCGGCGCCGGGCAGGAAAAGACGGTCACCTCGAGCTGGCCGGGCGGCGACGGCTGGCAGGAGCCCAGAGCGCGGTCGAGCGATGCGAGATCCTCCCTGGTGCTCCAGGTCACCATGAGCGTCGCCGACGCCCGCGCCACGAGCGGCTGGCGCACCAGCGTGACGGGATCGTGCCCGATGGTGGCCGAGCTGTGCGCCGGCAACCATCCGCGGCCGGTCAGTTGCAGTTGGGCCGAGCCCGGCGCGGCACCGCGGAAGAGCACCATCGCACCGTCCAGCGCCTCGGGAGCCGGCAGCCCGCCGGCTTCGAGCTCCTTGCCGCCGCTGGTGAGCCGGACCCTCGGCAACTCGACTCCGCGGGCTCTCTTCATGGCCGCCCGGTCCGCCTCGGCGAGCTGCAGCCAGGCCACGACCGCCGGCGTCTGCTGCACGTCGCGCGTATCGACGACGCGGTCGCTTCCCGCATCGAGGGGAGAGACGACGAAAACGGCGAGCGGTCCCGACTTCGCGGCAGGAGCGTTCTTCGGAAGAACGAAGATCCACAGCTCCTGACCCGCGGGCACCACCGTGCGGCCCGCCGCCGGGAACGCCACGACGCGCTTCGGTACATAGACGACTGCCATTTCGTCCGCAGGCAGTTGCACCGTGAGCGTCGCCGCCGGAAGCAGCGGGAGCGTCAAGGAGTCCGGCGCGTCCTTGGCGTCGACGAGCAAGGGATCGGCGGAGACGAGACCGTTCGCGCGCCCGAAAACGTTCCAGCGCCCCGGCGGGAAGGTGACGTCCGATCCCGACGGAACGCACGTGCCGCCTCCAGAGGTGAGCCAGCGCGAGAAGGGGTCATTGCCATTCGCAGGGAAACGGCAAACCTCACCCGAAGGAGCATCGCCCTCGACGCGAACGTTCGTTCCGGCCGCAACCGCCGCGCGGCCGATGAGCACCGCGGAAACGACCACGAGCAGCCGAGCGGCGACTGACGTTCGCATGTGTTCTTCGACGATAACGCACCGGGAGGGTTCCGCGGGAAGCGGGAGCGCCCGCATCCTGTCGCCCCTTTCGTGACGGCGGCTGGAAGCAGGCACTCCCCGCGTATCATTCGTCGCGCCGATGCACACCGTCGCCGTCGAAGGTCCCTGCCCGAACTGCGGAGCGCCGCCCGGTGACCGCTACTGCGGGCACTGCGGACAACGTGTGGCAGAGCTGCGACCGACCCTGCACGAGCTGCTGCACGAGGCCTTCCACGAGTTCTCTCACGTCGACGGCAAGGCCCTCCGGACGGTGGGACTCCTGCTCTTCCGCCCCGGCCGGTTGACGCGCGAGTTCGTGGAAGGCAAGCGGGCCCGTTCGATCACGCCGATCCGGCTCTACCTGCTGGCCAGCGTGCTCTTCTTCGGCCTCATCGCCTTGCAGCCCCCGGGCAACCTGCACGTCACGTCTCCAGAGGCAACGCCCAGCTCCAGCGCGCTGCCGAACGGATGAACCGCGACCCCCAAATCCTCGCCCACGCCATGGAGTCGGCCTTCCCGAAGGCCATGTTCATCCTCATGCCGCTGTTCGGACTCCTAGTCTACGCGTTCTACTGGCACGCCGAGCGGATGTACGTCCCGCACTTCTACTTCGCCGTGCACTTCCACGCCTTCACGTTCGTAATGCTCACGCTCTTCGAGGCGGCCGGCATGCCGCACTGGCGGTGGCTGCGGATCGTGCGCCTCCTGCTCCTGCTCGCAGCTCCGGTCTACCTCGGCATCGCCCTGCGCACCGTCTACGGCGGTGGACGCCTGCTGACCGTCGCCAAGACCGCGGCCATCGTCGCGCTCGACCTCTTCCTCGTCATCCTGGCCATGGCCGCCATCGCCTTGATGACGCTGCAGAAGTTCGCGTGAGGTTTCGTTGTCCGTTGATCGTTACCTCATGCCGCTCGGCGCTGGCACGGATCAACCCCGCGCGACGGCTATAATCGCGCCCACCTCATCGTGACGCGCCCCCCCTTTGACTCCGGCCGGGGGCGCCCGCCGCTCGCGGACTCGCCGGGCTCGCCGGGCCCCGGAGCGACGACATCTGGCGTGGGGTATCGGGTCGTGCGCGCGGTCGCCCGCCTGCTGCTCAACATCTTCTATGACCGCATTGAGGTGACGGGCGCAGAGAACCTGCCTGCGACGGGGCCGCTGGTCATCGCCGCCAACCACCACAACTCGGTCGTCGATGCCATGTTGCTCGTCGCAGTCGTTCCGCGGCCGTTGCGTGCTTTGGCGAATGCGCCGTTGTTCAAACACCCGCTGCTCGGACCCTTCCTCCGCGCCATGGGGGCGTTGCCGGTGCATCGGCGACAGGAGGCGGGGAACGACCCCGCGAAAAACGCGACGTTGTTTGCGGAAACGACGGCCACTCTGCAGGCCGGCGGCGCGATCCTCATCTTCCCCGAGGGGCGTACGCAGCCGGAGCCGGTACTGCAGTCGGTGCGCACCGGCGCGGCACGCATGGTCGTGGCGGCCGGCGACGCCGGAGGCCGGCTTCCGGTGACGCTCCTCCCGGTGGGTCTCGTCTACCAGAAGCCCGGCACCTTTCGGACCGGCCGGGCGCTCGTCCTGATCGGAGCAGCGGTCGATGTCGCCGATTGCCTGAGGGCGACGACCACGACGGCTCAGTCCGCGGAAACCAGCGCTCCGGCCGGTGACGATGGCGCAGCCGTCGAGCAGTCCGTGCGCCGGTTGACAGACCGGCTGGCCGCCGCGATGCGGGCGCAGATCGTGGAAGCGGACGACCGGCACACGCTGCGCCTGCTGGGTCTCGTGGAAGAGCTCCTGCGCGAGCACGACGGAACGCCTCCCCGGAACGAAATCGCGCGCGTGGCCTGGCAGCAGCGGGCCATGCGCATCTACCGGACGTTGAACGAGCGCGCGTCGGATCGGCTGGCCGCGTTTCGCGAAGGGCTCGAAGCCTACGACGCCGCGCTGGAGCGGGCCGGTCTCGCCGCGTCGCAACTCTTCCGCCGGTACTCGTGGCCCGTCGTCCTGCGCTTCACCTTTCGCGAGGTGCTGCCGTTGCTGCTCGGAGCTCCGCTCGCGCTCTTCGGGATGATTGCGCACGTCCTGCCCTATCAGGTCACGGCCCTGACGGTGCGCCTGATCCCGCACACCGACGAAGAAGAGGCCACGGACAAGATCGTGGCCGGCCTGCTCTACTTCCCCCTGGCCTGGGCGGCCGAGGCGTATGCGGCGTACGCGGGCGGCGGACGCTGGGCACTGATCGTCTTCCTCGCGGCGCTGCTTCCCACGGGCTTCTTCGCCCTTGCCTGGCGCGAGCGGCTCACGCGCGTGTGGCAGGAGGGGCGGGCTTTCGTCCGCTACCTGCGGGACCGCGAGCTTCCCGACCGATTGCACCGGCAGCGACAGGCGCTCGTGGATGATCTGGCGACGCTGGCGGAAATCGCGGCGGAGCCGTCATCCCCTTGACGTGCTACTTGCCGCGTGCGACGCCTGCCTGATAGGGTGGACGCAAAAGAGAGAGGATGGCCTGAAATACCTTGGCGCTGTGGGTCCTGCGCGCGGTGACGGTGGTTGCCGGCCTCGGGATCTGGTGCTGGACGCAGGGCATGATCGGCCGGCGCGCCTTCACGCAAGGGGTGATCGGGGACCGGTTGCTCGACCTCACCGCCGGCCTGAACGAACACCTGTGGACGCATCCCCGTCGTGCCAACGCCCTCCTGATCCTTACATCCCTGATCATCGACCTGCTGGGCCTCTTCCTGGTCGTCATGGCCCTCTTCGGGCCCACGGTCCGGCCGTTCGTCGGCCTGATCCTGCTCTTCGCGCTCCGGCAAGTCTGCCAGGGCCTCTGCGCCCTCCCCGCCCCCGAGCGGATGATCTGGCGTGATCCGGGCATCCCCTCGCTGCTGGTGACCTACGGCACGGCCTCCGATCTCTTCTTCTCCGGACACACCGCCATCGCCGTTTACGGCTGTATCGAGCTCGCGCACTACGGCGGCCCGTGGGCGGCGGCCCTGGGTACCGTCATCGTCCTCATTGAAGCCGCGGCGGTGCTCGTTCTACGCGCGCACTACACGATGGATGTATTCACCGGCGCGATCACCGCCCTCTGGGTTTGGACCGCAGCGTCGGCTCTCGCGCCGGGAGTGGATCGGTTGCTGGGCAGTCTTCTGAAGTGACCGCCCTGTTCAATCTCCATGCTCAGTATTGCCAGTTCACATTCACGCTGCCCGTGCCGCTCGACGGCACCGTGTAAGTGTGATTGGAGCCTGCTTCCCACGTCACGGTGCCGTTCGCGGCGATCTTGATGAACTTGAACTGGATGGACGTGCCGGCGGGCATCGATGCGTTGAGGAACCAGTTCGGATAGTTCGGGCAGAGCATCGGGCCCACGGCCGTGTCCCACGTGGTCCCCCACCCTCCCAGCTCGACGGTACTTCCGGTGAGGAAGATGTAGTCGCCGGTGCTGGTCGGCGTGGCGTTGTTCACGGTGAACGTCACCGGGATGAGCTTGGCCGTGAGGACCGTGAACTGGATCGTGTTGGCGGCCGTGCCGCCGCTGTTCTTGAGCTGGACGGAGTAGACGCCTCCGCCCACGGACGGCACGGTGAACGTCACCGAGGTATCGGACCAACTGTTGATCGTCGCAGCGGTAGTGCCGAAGAGCACGCTGCCGGTCGACGTGCCGAAGCTCTTTCCGGCGATGGTCACTTTGAGGCCTGCCTGTCCCACGGTCGGCCCGATGGAGCCGGCTTCGGGCGAGGTGGCGGTGGCGACGGAATGCCAGACGGCCACGGTGTGGGCCGGGAGCGTGAACGTCGTGACGGGGTTGTTGCCGCCGCTGCCGCTGCTGACGGTGATCGACGAGCCGCCGAGGAGGCCGGAGAGATAGTCGGAATACGAGGCGGCCGGCAGGGCCGTATTGAGACCGCTGATGCTGTAGGACGTGGTGTCGTTCTTGTTGATCGCCGTCAGGACGACGTCGTTGAAGAACTTCCGCTCGAAGATGTAGACGTCGCTGTTGATCCAGCGTTGCTGCGTCGTGCCGTAGGCCAGGGCGGGATTGGTCCCGCGGAGCGTGGAGAGGTTGTGGATCAGCGTATAGGCTGTCGTGGACGTGCTGAACGACGACATCATGGGCCGGTTGTACGGATCGCCGCCGCCGCCCGTGTCGTTGTGCAGGTATTGCTCGTCGCCGTAGTAGATGGAGGGGATGCCGCGGCAGGTGAGGAGAAAGGCCAGGGCCTCGTGCAGGCGGTTGTTGTTGTTGTTCACACTGAGGAAGCGGGCCATGTCGTGGTTGTCGACGAAGGTGACCAGGTCGTTCCCCCACGTGAAGTTGCCGTTCTCCGTGGTGAGCGTGTTGTCGATCTCGCTGAAGGCGTTGTTCGAGGCGAAGACGTCGCGGATGGCGGTGTTGAGCGGAAAGTCGAGCAGGGACATGCCGCTCTGGTTCGCGAACTTGTAGGAGTCGTGGTAGAGCGCGTCGCTGGTGTTGCCCTGGTACCACTCGCCGAAGATGAAGCTGGGGGCGTTGTTGAAGATCGCATTGTTCATGCTGTACTCCCACCCCCAGGTGATGTGCTTGGCCGCGTCGATGCGGAAGGCGTCGACGCCGTGCGAGGCCAGCGTGCTCAGGGCCGCCTTCAGGTAGCCATCGACGGTCGAGCTCTCCTGGTTCAGGTCGGAGAGATTGAAGAGGGTGTAGTACTGCAACTGGTAACGGTCGTTCCAGTTGCTGATGTTGGAATTGTGGTGAAAGTAGCCGTTCGGGTCGTTGTTGTAGGCGGCCAGGAACGTGCCGTTGTCGTAGAGCGAGCCGTACTCGCCGGCGTTGTTGTCGTTGGAGTGGTTCGGGGCGAAGTCGACGATGACCTTGATGCCGGCCGTGTGCGCCGCGGAGACGAGGTTGTCGAACGCCGTCCAGGTGTTGCTGGTGTCGCCGAAGTGCTCCTCGATGCGCTTGAAGTCGCGGGCCGCGTAGCCGTGGTACGGCGCCTGCGCATTGCCGCTGCCGTCGGGAATGTTCAGGTTGAGGTTGTCGACGGGCGGCGAGATCCAGATGGCCGTCACGCCCATGCCGGAGAGGTACGACACCTTGGCCTGGATACCGGCCAGGTCGCCGCCCCAGTACAGATGCCAGTTCGCCTGCGTGCTGTCGAAGAGGCCCGAGCTCTGCGACGGGTTGTCGTTCGACGTCGAGCCGTTGTAGAAGCGGTCGGTGATGATCTGGTAGATGACCTGCTTCTTGAAGTCCTGGCCGTGAAGCGAAGAGAACGAAAGCAGCACGGCGAGCACGAAGACGAGACGAGAGAACGGACGAGCCTGCATAGCGATATCTCCTGACTAACTTACGGCCGGAATGATAGCTCGCGGTCAGGTGCCGGTGGGAAGAGACGTTTTTGGACGGGCGAGCGGAGGGTGGCGAGCGGGCTTCGGCACAGACCGTTCACGTCCGGATCGGGATGGGAAGGAAGGCTGAAGGGCTGGAAGGCTGAAAGGCTGAAAGAAAAGACCGGGTGTACCCTCCGGCCCTTTCAGCCTTCCCGCCTTCCTCTCACTCCCTTCTGTAGAATCGTGCCGTGAAGACGCACGACGCCATCGACCGGCGCAGCCTGACGATGACGCGCCGCATCGTCGAAAAGATCGACGGCGATCCGACGCGGCGAGGGCTGGAGCATGCCCGCGATGTCTGCGCGCGCTGGGTTGAGCGCGGCAACCGTCCGGCGATGGAGTGGATGCCGATCCTGCAACGCACGTGGTCGGAAATCCGAGGCGTCCTGCTCGACGAGTCGGAGGAGGGCAAACGCCTGCGTCAGAACAGCCCATTCTGTGGAATCCTCACGCCGGTCGAACGGTGGGAGATTTATCGCGAGGCGGCGCGGAATGAAGCGCGATCAGCTTGAGCACGTCCTCCGTGCCGCAGGAGCGATCAGCGGCATTTCGACGTGGGTAGTCGTCGGCAGCCAGGCCATTCTCGGCGCGGTGCCGGACGCTCCTGAGGAACTGCTGGTCTCTCAGGAAGTGGATCTCTACGCGCCAGGAAATGAAGCTGCAAGTGATCTGGTCGATGGCTCGATCGGAGAGCTTTCGCCGTTTCACCAATCATTTGGCTATCACGCTCACGGCGTGGGGCAGGAGACCGCGATTCTTCCCTCACGCTGGCGAGCGCGGGCCATCGCCATTCGAACACCGCTCACCGGTGGTGTTACCGGGATTTGCCCGGAACCGACCGACCTCGCCATCAGCAAGCTTGCGGCGTGGCGGGAAAAGGATCAGGAGTTTGTTCGCGTACTCGTTCAACGGAAGATCGTCAGCATGGACGCGATCCGCGCTCGGCTGGACGAGGTCGATACAGACACCGCGACGCGAATCGATGAGCGCCTTCGGCGTCTTTAAGCCTTTGTCGCTGCCGTCTGAGAGATCCACTCCCAGAATGGCTCACGCGGAGACGCGGAGGAACGCGGAGAAGGAAGTCCAACCCCCATGGCCTCAGCGTCTCCGCGTGAGCCGTCCTCCGGGTTCAACGATCAAGAACAAGGCGTGCTACCCCTTCCGCCTCCCCGCCATGTCGAACCCCACCGCGGCCACCAGCACTGCCCCCTTGATGATGTACTGCGTGGCGTTCTCCACGCTCAGCAGCGACATGCCGTTGTCGAGGCTGGCCATGACCAGCGCGCCGAGGAGGGCGCCCGAGACCTTGCCGCGCCCGCCCATGAGGCTCGTGCCGCCGATGACGCAGGCGGCGATGGCGTCGAGCTCCATCAGCGTGCCCGCGTCGGGCGAGGCGCTGCCCACGCGGCCGGTGTGCAGCAGCGAGGCGATGCCCACCAGGGTGCCGAGCAGGGCGAAGGCGCCCACGATGTAGCGCTGCGAGTTGATCCCGGAGAGGCGGGCCGCGTCCGGGTTGCTGCCGATGGCGTAGAGATAGCGGCCGAAGGTGGTGCTCTGCGTGAGGAAGTGTCCGGCCATGGCCACGGCCAGCAGCACGATCACCGGCAGCGGCACGCCCCCTTGCGAATTCATCATGTAGATGAAGATGGCGATGAGGAGCGAAGGCACGACGATGCGTGCCGCGGTGGCGGCCACAGCCGGGACCGGAAGGCCGTGCCGCGCCCGGGCGCGGTTGCGGCGGATGGTCAGCCAGATCACCGCCACGATCGCGATGACGGCCAGCACCAGGCCGGAAGCGGGCGTGATCAGGGCCACTCCCAGCATGCGGAAGACGCCCAGGCGCACGGGAATCGTCTCGCCCTTGCTCAGGTAGAGAATCACGCCGCGCCAGGTGAGAAGACCGCCGAGCGTGACGATGAATGCCGGGATGTTGAGGTACGCGGCGAGCGTTCCCTGCAGCGTCCCGATGATCATGCCGATGACCAGCGCGGAGAGCAGCGACGGGATGAGACCCCAGCCCTGCGACATGGCCGCGATGCCCCCGGCCAGGCCGACGATCGAGCCGATGGAGAGGTCGATCTGCCGGGCGATGATGACGAAGAGCATCCCCACCGCCAGCACGCCCGTGACAGACATCTGCTTGAGCAGGTTGGCGAAGTTGACCGGATGGAGGAAGAGTCCGTACGGATAGAGCTCGCTGCGGGTGCGCACCTGGAAGTAGATCCAGATGGCCACGAGGGCGATGACCATGGTGTAGGCGCGCAGCGCATCCGTCGAGAGGCGCCAGCGGCCCTGGGCTTCTTCCGGGGCGGGATCGGACGTCGTCATACCGCGACCTCCCGCGCATGGCCGGTGGCCGCGGCCATGACCGCTTCGGCGGTGGCCTCTTCACGGCGGAACTGGCCCGTGAGCCGTCCTTCGTGCAGCACGAGTACCCGATCCGACAGCCCCAGCACCTCGGGGAGCTCGGAGGAGACCAGCACGATGGCCATCCCCTCTCCGGCCAGCCGGTTGATTTGCATGTAGATCTCCTGCTTCGCGCCGATGTCGATGCCGCGCGTCGGTTCGTCCAGGAACAAGACTCTCGGTTCTGTGAGCAGCCACTTGGCCAGCACGACTTTCTGCTGGTTGCCTCCGGAGAGCGTGCCGGCGATGGTGAAGACGGAGTTGGCCTTGATGCGCAGCTCTCTCATGGAGCGCTGGCCGGCTGCCGTCTCGGCGTCGACGTCCGTGACGAGAGGTCCGGAAATGCGTTTCAGCGCCGCCAGCGTGAGGTTCGTGACGATGGTGTGGTCGAGGAGGAGGCCAAAGCGCTTGCGATCCTCCGTGACGAAGCCGATGCCGGCGGCGATGGCGTCGGACGGGCCGCTGATCGACACCGTCTTCCCGGCCACGGAGATCGTGCCGCTCTTCCGGCCCGGGTGCGCGCCGAAGATGGCCATCATCAATTCGCTGCGACCCGCGCCGACGAGACCGGCGATCCCCACAACTTCGCCGCGCCGCACGCTGAGACTGACGTCGTCGACGAGGAGCTTGCCGCGGACATGCGGATCTTCCACCGTGACGCCCCGGGCTTCGAAGACGACGTCCTGCGGCGTGCGTTGCGAGGGCGGGAAGATGTCCGCGACCTCCCGCCCCACCATCCGCGCGATGAGACTCTGCGTGTCGAGCGCCGAGGCAGGGTCCGTGCTGACCGTGTGACCGTCGCGAAGGACGGTGATGCGGTCGGCGAGGTGGAAGACCTCGTCGAGCTTGTGCGAGATGTAGATGATGCCGGCGCCGCCGGCGCGAAGGCGGCCGAGGATGGCGAAGAGCACGTCCACTTCGCTCTCCGTCAGCGCGGCCGTCGGCTCATCGAGGACGAGAATCCGCGCCTCGCGCGTGAGTGCCTTGGCGATCTCGACGAGGTGCTGCTGCCCGATGCCGAGGTAGCCGAGCGGCGTTTGCGCCTGCAGCGCCAGGTGCAGTTCGTCGAGCATGCGCTGCGCCCGGGAGTGGATCTCCTCGGCGCGAATGACGCCGAAACGGCGCGGCTCGCGGCCGAGGAAGATGTTCTCGGCGATGGTGAACTCGGGCACCAGCGACAGCTCCTGGTGGACGACGGCGATGCCTGCCTCTTCCGAGGCCCGGACGCCGTCGAAACGCCGGACGTCGCCGCCCACGCGGATCTCCCCTTCGTACGTCCCGTGCGGGTAAACGCCGCCGAGGACGTTCATCAGCGTCGACTTGCCCGCGCCGTTCTCGCCGACCAGCGCGTGGATCTCGCCTGCCTGCAGGTCGAACGACACCCGGTCGAGCGCCAGCACGCCCGGAAAGCGCTTCCGGATCTCGCGCATCTCCAGCAGGGGAGCGGTCATGAGACGATCCGCGGCCGCTGTCGAGAGGCCGGAGGACACCACGAACTACCGGCGTTCATATCCAGCCTTTCAACCTTTCAGCCTTCCAGCCTTCCGTTCCATCCGGCAACTCGCCTTCCTGCGTACAGTCGAATCGGCTAGTGTCCGTAGATGTCCTGGTGCGAGTGGTAGCCGTCCTTGATCACCGTGGCGTCGACGTTGCCCTTGTCCACGCTGATGGGAGGGATGAGGATGGCCGGCACGTCCTTCTTGTTGTTGTTGATCTTGTCGTGCGTCTCGACCGGCTGCTTCTTGGCCAGCTTGACGGCGGCGTCGACGGCCCCGAAGGCCAGCGGCTGGATCGGCTTGTAGATCGTCATCGTCTGCGTGCCCTTGACGATGCGCTGCACGGCGTCTTTCTGCGCGTCCTGGCCGGTGACGAGGACCTTCCCGCCCAGCCCGGCCGCCTCGAGCGCGGAGATGGCGCCGCCGGCCGTGCCGTCGTTCGACGCCACGATGGCGTCGATCTTGTTGCCCGTCTTCGTCAGGGCATCCTCGGTGAGGCGCAGGGCTTCCTCCGCCTTCCACTCGCGCGCGAACTGGTCGGAAATGATCTTCACGTCGCCCTTGTCGACGGCCGGCTTGAGCACGTTCATCTGACCCTTGCGCAGGAGGATGGCGTTGTAGTCCGTGGGCGAGCCGCCGATGAGCAGGTAGTTCCCTTTCGGCACGTGCTTGAGCGCGTAGTCGGCCTGCATTTCTCCGATCTTCTCCACCTGGTGCGAAACGTAGAGATCGACGTCGGCGTTGCGGATGAGGCGGTCGTAGGAGATGACCGGGACGCCCTTGCGGTGAGCGGCTTCGACGATCGACGCGGCGATCTCACCGTTGTGCGGAGCGACGATGAGCACGTCGATGCCCTTCGTGAGCATGTTGTCGGCCTGCTTGGTCTGCTCAGCATCGTCGCCATTGGCCACCTGGATGTCGAGCTGGGCGCCCACTTCCTTGGCCCGCTGCTCGACCAGCGCCTTGTCCCGCTGCCAGCGCTCCTCCTTCGGCGTGTCCATGGAGAAGCCGATCCGTACCGGGCCGCTGTGCGGCGCCTGAGAGGTCTCCGTGGCCGTCGTTCCCTCGGGCGTTTTCACACACGAGACGGCAAGCACGATCCACGCAGCACCGAGCGCCAGTCGCGACACTTTCATCATTCTCTCCTTACCGATGATCGAGTCCTTGTACGATACTCTACGAACGACGAGTTTCGCGATGGGAACGCTTGGCCGTCTCGCCTCCGCCCTGGCATTTTTGTTCATCTCCTGCGCGTCCACAACGACCTCATCGACCTCGACGTCTTCGGCATCGCCGTCCTCGGGCGCCTCCTCTCCTCACCGCCGCGCCGTCAGTCCGCCACCTGCCGTCGGGCAATGGAACCACGAATGGGCCCGCGGCGCCGTCTGCTACGAGATCTTCATCCGCAGCTTCGAGGACTCCGACGGTGACGGCATCGGCGACCTGAAGGGCCTGACCGGGAAGCTGGACTACCTCAACGACGGCGACCCGGCCACGACCACCGACCTCGGCATCGACGCCATCTGGCTCACGCCCATCTTCGAATCGCCCAGCTACCACGGCTACGACACCGTCGACTACGAGGCCGTCGAGAAGGACTACGGCACGATGACCGACTTCCGCCGCTTCCTCGACGAAGCCCACAAGCGCGGCATTCGGGTCATCCTCGACTTCGTGATGAACCACACCAGCTCCCAGCATCCCTGGTTCCTCGAGTCGGCGTCGTCCCCCACGTCCCCGAAACGCAACTGGTACGTCTGGAGCGCCACCGATCCCGGCTGGAAGCAGCCGTGGGGCGGCGATCCGTCGTGGCATGCGAAGAACGGCGCCTATTACTACGGCGTCTTCTGGGACGGCATGCCAGACCTCAACTACCGCACGCCGGAAGTGAAGGCGGAGATGTTCCGCCTGGCCCGCTACTGGCTGGCCCAGGGCGTGGACGGATTCCGGCTCGATGCCACGCGCTATCTCGTCGAGACCGGACCCGGCCCCGGGCAGGCCGATACGCCGGAGACGCACGAGATTCTCCAGGAGCTCTCCACCGACGTCCGCAACACGAAACCGGAGGCGGTGCTCGTCGCCGAGAACACCACCGACATCCCGAACCTGGCCCGCTACTACGGCTCCACGGCCGTCGTGCAAGGCGGCGACGAGATCCCAATGAACTTCAACTTCCCGCTGGCCGGCGCGGTGATGGACGGCGTGAAGAACGGCGACGCGACCGGGATCACGGCTACGTTGCGCGCCATCGGGGCCGCCTATCCCCCGGGCATCATCGACGCACCGTTCCTCACGAATCATGACCGCACCCGCGTAGCGACCGTCCTCGGCAATGACCCGGGCAAGCTGCGCGATGCCGCAGCCATTCTGCTCACCCTTCCCGGAATGCCGTTCATCTACTACGGCGAGGAGGTCGGCCTGCAGAACGGGCCGACGTCCGCGGACGAGTCGAAGCGGACGCCGATGCCGTGGAACGCCGCGGGAGGATTCACGACCGGCACACCGTGGTTCGGCTACGCGCCCGGGCTGGCCACGGGCAACGTCGCCTCGCAGACGGCCGATCCGCAATCCCTGCTGTCGTACTACCGCAACTGGATCGCGGCGCGGAAACGGTCTGCCGGCCTGACCAAAGGCGACCTCGCGCCACTCGACGCCGGTGCCCGGATCCTGGCCTACACCCGCGGCACGGGCAGCGAGTCTGTGCTCGTCGTTCACAACCTCGGGGCTACGGCGACGACTGCCGGACCGTTCGCCATCGGCGCCGCAACGCTCGAGCCCGTCTACGCCGACACCGGCGTCTCCCTTCCCTCCGGCGGTCCAGGCGCTTGGCGCATCACGCTGCCGGCCCACAGCAGCGGCGTGTGGCGGCTCCACTGAGCGGCGCTATACTTCCTTCCTAATACAGGCCGGCCCGGTTCTCTGAATCTTAAGGAGGGAAACATGTCTACGGTGCCCCCCGGGAGATTGCTGTCAGCCCTTTTCGCGCTGTCTCTGCTCCTTTTCTGCGCAGTGGAGGCCACCGCGCAAACCACCGCTCGTGTGGAGGGATCCGTCACCGACGGCACCGGCTCCCCGATCCCCGGCGCGACCGTAAGCGCCACCAACACGAACACCAACGCCGTCCGCACCGACGTCTCCGACGCACACGGCTCCTACACCATCACCGCGCTGGTCGTCGGCGAGTACAAGATCTCCGCCGAGCTGAGCGGCTTCAAGACGCAGGTCACGCCCGTGACGCTGACCGTGGGCCAGGTGGCCCGCATCGACTTCAAGCTCACCGTGGGCAACGTGCAGGAGGCCATCACCGTCACGGCGGCGGCGCCGCTCGTGGAGAAGAGCACCTCCGAGATCTCGACCCTGATCGACTCGAAGCAGATCGAGAACCTCCCCCTCAACGGCCGCAACTTCACGCAACTGGCCACGCTCGTGCCAGGCGTCAATCGCGGCATCCAGGGCAGCAACGCCGCCGGGCAGTCGGGACAGGCGGAGACGTTCCGCTACGGCGAGTTCGGCGGCGCGGCCCTGTCGGTCAACGGACTGCGCGAGCAGTTCAACAACTTCATGATCGACGGCATCGACAACAACGAGTCGCTGGTCAACTCCATCGCCTATCTCCCGCCCCCGGACGCCATCCGCGAGTTCTCGGTCATCACCACGAACGCTCCCGCCGAATACGGCCGGGCCGCCGGCGCCGTGCAGAACCTTGTCATCAAGAGCGGGACGAACGATCTGGGCGGCACGCTCGACTACTTCGACCGGCCCAAGAGCACCGCCGCCACGCCGAAGTTCGCCACGACCAAGCCGGACTTCAACAACCGCGACTTCGGCGGGACGGTCGGCGGCCCGATCCTCCACGACCGCCTCTTCTTCTTCGCCAGCTACCACGGGCTGCGGAACTCCATCCCCGTCGAGACGGGCAACTACGTCACGGTCCCCACGGACAAGATGCGCATGGGCGACTTCTCCGAGCTGCTCAGCACCGATCCGAACGTCTGCATCAAGGACGGAACGGGCAAGTGCATGCAGGTCATCGTCTACAACCCCACCACGGGCCAGCCGTTCCCGAACAACGTGATCCCGCCGGGCATGATCAGCGCCGTGGGGAAGGCATACCTGAACGCGTTCCCGCACGCTACGAACGGCGCCATCCTCCACAACTACCTCACGCACCGGCAGAAGAAGAGCACCTACAACGACTTCGACGGCCGGTTCGACCACAACATCGCCCCGACCGATCAGCTCTTCGTCAGCACCAGCCACTGGTCCGACGGCTTCAGCGATCCGGGCCGCATTCCGGGATACCAGGCCGGCTTCGGCTCCGGCTCGTCGAAGAACGACGGCTTCTCGGGCCGCCTCGGTGAGACGCACGTCTTCAGCGCGAACCTGATCAACGAGGCACGCGCCGGCTATACGAACTTCCACTACGCCTTCCTGCCTGTCGGATACGGCACCGACCAGAACAAGGCGCTGGGCATTCCGGGAATCGCCGGCGTCACCACCCCGAACGGCATCTCGCTCATCGGCGGCGGCGACGGCACCTACATCGAGTACCTCGGTGACTTCGGCCAGTACAACATCGGCCAGCGCACTGTGCAGCTCTCCGACTCCGTGACCTGGCTCAAGGGCGACCACGCCTTCAAGTTCGGCGGCACGGCCATGCGCCGCAGCCTGCAGGAGCAGCGTACGCAGTTCGGAAAGGGCTTCTACTTCTTCCGCGACTCCTTCGGCTTCGCCGCCGGCTACACGGGCTACGAAGTGGCCGACATGCTCATCGGTCACACCACCTTCACCCCTTCCGCCAACCCCGGCTTCGTGCCGGCGACCGTTCCCACTTGGGAGGAATCCCCCTAAGGGGAGGGCCGATGGCGCCTCAAATCGAAGCTGAACGTGAACCTCGGTCTGCGCTGGGACCTCCTGACGCCGTACTACGAGGCCAACAACAAGCTGGCCAATTACAACCCGGCCACCGGGCAGCTCGTCCTGCCGGACCAGAACGGCGCGTCGCGCTCCACGCTGAATACGAACTACGACAACTTCGGACCGCGCCTCGGCTTCAGCTACGCGGTCGACGAGAAGACGGCCATCCGCGGAGCCTACGGCATCTTCTACAGCCTCGACCGCGGCGGCATCGACCGGCAGCTCACCGAGAATCCGCCCGCCGTCGTGACCGAGTTCCGCTTCAGCGATGCCAACTGCGCGCCGGCCGGCTCGTGCGTCTCGCTCGGCCAGCCCATCCCGCTGCCGACGCCGGTCAATCCGAACAACCCCTCATTGCCGGCCGGCTCGGCCCTCGTCTACATTCCAAAGAACAGCAAGAACACCAGCGTCACCCAATGGAACATCGGCGCGCAGCGGGAGCTGACCAGCAACACCTCGGCCATGGTCGCTTATGTCGGCAACCACGCCTATCACCTGGCCGCGCTCCTCTCCTCCGCCGGCTTCGCCGGTGACATCGGCAGCCGCCTCAGCACGACCGAGTACATCGGCTCTTCGAACTACAACGCCCTCCAGGCCACCATCCGCCGCACGAGCCAGAGCCTCTCGTACCTCATCTCGGCCACGTTCGGCCACGCCACGAACAACGCCGTCGGCTACTTCCCCGGCGGTCCCTCGAACGGCAACGCCCTCACCTCCGATCCGAACTGCGCCACACCGGGCAAGACCTGCAACATCAACCTCGACAAGGGCCCGGCCGACTACGACGCCCGCCGCCGCGTGACGGCCGCGGTCACATGGGCCATTCCGTTCGCCACCGGCAACCCCATCCTCGGCGGGTGGAAACTCAACGCCGTCCAGACCTACCAGAGCGGCACGCCGTTCACCGTCTTCGACGGCAGCGGCAAGCGCCTCGACCAGGTCGGGGATCCCGGCGAGCCGCACACCACCGACATGTGGTTCAACACGGCGGCCTTCCGGCCCGCCACGGGCACGCAGGGCAGCGAGAAGCGCAACGCCCTCCGCGGCCCGGGAACGAACCTTACCGACCTCTCGCTCTTCAAGACCTTCGCCGTCCCCGGCCGCGGCTCCATCGACCTCCGCTTCGAGGTCTTCAACGTCTTCGACAAGGCCCAGTACAGCCTGCCCGGCCAGGTCTACGGCAACCCGAACTTCGGCAAGATCACCGGCACCCAGCTCAACACCGAACGGCAGGTCCAGTTCGGCGTGCGCCTCGTGTTCTGAGGCAAACCTCTGGAGGACGGACAGGATTGTCCGTCCTCCAATCAACAACAAGGCCTCACCGCCCCGCGTTCTCGATCCGCACATGCGTCGCCTCGAACGTGTCGGGAAACTTCACGTGCAGTGATCCTTCGATCGCGCTCCACCCCCGCTCCGCGTGATCGAAGTCGGCCGTGCTCAGGCGTGGCAGCGAAACGGCCGCGCCGGCGCCGGTCTGGATCGTCACCTGCGCCGCATCCGCCTGGCCCCGCGCAATGAACACGAGCGACCGTGCCTTCGGGCGGTATGTCCCCTCGGGCGCGCTCACGTCGATGGTGATCGACGTTGCGTCGAGGTGCTGCGCGAACGTCCGGCGCAGGAACGCGCCGTGCTGGTAGTCGAAGCTGTTGCCGTCGTCCTCGTACAGCGTGCGCTCGGATGACGCGGCCGGGAAGAGCATCACCTGCAGCGGCTGGCCCGGCATCTCTCCCGTGTGCTGGACGACCGGCTGCGTGAAGACGAACGCGCCGCCGCGCACGAAGAGGGGGATCGAGGCCATCGTCACCGGCACGTCGATGCCCTTTCCGCCGCTGTAATGCGCACCGCTCCAGTAGTCGTACCAGTCTCCGGCGGGCAGGTACACGCCGCGGTCCGCCGCGCCCTCCTCCAGCACCGGCGCCGCGAGCAGGTCCGGGCCGAAGAGGAACTCGTCGTCCGTGCCGTACGTCCCTTCATCCTTCGAATCCTCGAGCAGCAGCGGGCGCATGGCCGGCAGGCCGCTCTCCGCGGCTTCGTGCATGACGTTGTAGATCTCCGGCAGCAGCTCGTAGCGCAGCTCGATGGCCCGGCGGTTCAGCGCTTCGTGGGCCGTCCCGTAGGACCACGGCTCCTGGTCCGGCGAGCCGAACATCGTGTGCGTGCGCATGAACGGGTAGAACACGCCGGCCTGCAGCCAGCGCGTGTACAGCTCCGCGCTCGGCGCGCCGACGAAGCCGCCGATGTCGCTGCCAACGAACGGGAAGCCCGAGAGCCCCATCCCCAGCAGGGCCGGCACGCTCTGGCGCAGGTGCGCCCAGTTGCTCGTGTTGTCGCCCGGCCAGAGCGCCGTGTAGCGCTGGCCGCCCGCAAACGAGGCCCGGGACAGGACGAACGGCCGCACGTTCGGCCGCAGCTTCACCAGGCCCTCGTACGTGGCCCGGCCCATGAGCATGCCGTAGACGTTGTGGATCTCGCGATGGTCCGTGGGCGCGCCCTCGTTGTCGTGCCGCGCATCGAGCGGCATCGTCCCCGTGGGCGTGTCGAAGACGGCCGGCTCGTTCATGTCGTTCCAGATCCCGGCCACGCCGGCATTGACGAACCCGGCGTAGAGCCCGCCCCACCACGCGCGCGCTGCCGGCTTCGGACCATCGGGAAACACGCTCGGCGTCCCGGGCCGCTTCGACCAGTCGGGCCAGTCGCCGTCCTCCGCTTTCGACGGCAACACCGGCGCCTCGTAGATCGACCCGTCCGGGTTCTTCACGAAGTGGTCCCCGGCCCGGCCGGTCTCGTACGGCCCGTATCCGGCCACCTTCGGCGGATGCGGATCGACGATCGTCACCAGCCGGAATCCCTCCTTGCGCAGGTCGCCCATCATCCGGGCCGGATCGGGGAAACGGTCGGGATTCCAGGTGAAGGGGCGGTACCGGTCCTGGTAGTGGATGTCCAGCCAGATCACATCGGCCGGGATGTGCCGCTCGCGGAAGTTCTCCGCGATGAAGCGCACCCGGGACTCGGGGTAATAGCTGTAGCGGCACTGGTGGTAGCCGAGGGCCCAGAGCGGCGGCAGCGGCATACGGCCCGTCAGGGCGGTGTAGCGCTCGATCACCTTCTTCGGCTCGGGGCCGTAGATGAAGTAGTAGTCGAGGGCGCCGCCGTCCGCGCCGAACGACAGCACGCCCTGGGTCTGGTGCCCGACGTCGAAGTTGCTGCGGAACGTGTTGTCGAGAAAGACGCCGTACGCGACGCCCTTGCGTACGTCGAGATAGAACGGCACGGAGACGTAGATCGGATCGGTGCTGGCGTCGTAGCCGAACGTATCGCTGTTCCAGTTGGTGAAGCTGTAGCCGCCGAGCTTCCAGCCGCGCTTGTCGAGCGGGCCGCCTTTCTCGCCGAGGCCGTAGACATGCTCGTCGTCGCGCAGGCGCTTCCACACCCGCACCTCGGAACCGGAGACGGCCGTGCCCCGCTGCGGATCGTCCGCATCGAGCGACTGCCCGTCACGCGTGGCAAAGGACACGCGGAACGGCTTGTGCCGGACGTCGACGCGGAACGTCGCCGTGGGGGTGGGTCAATGGATCTGATCGCCCGTGAACAGCGCCGCCAGTTTCCGCGAGG
>CAZYTO010000037.1:0-26492 GCA_964650405.1 uncultured Thermoanaerobaculia bacterium
AGGTCTCGGACCGTGAGTATCATCTTGAGCTGTCGGCGAATAACCCGTAGTTATCTCTCTGAGATGGCGATCGCGAAGAACTCCGATGTTTCCGATCACGGAAGACTTGGAGAAGCACGCCACGGAGTGGCGGAAAATGTGGGAGGGTGACGTGGTCGCGGGCGGCGCCTATCCCTTGGCGGTTCTACCCCACGATCCCCCTCCGCGGGTGTCGCTCCGTGATCCGCACCTTCAGCGCCGCATCCGCCACGTGCGTGTAGATCTCGGTCGTCGAGATGCTGCGGTGGCCCAGCAACCGTTGGACGTAGCGGATGTCGACGCCTTCTTCGAGGAGGTAGGTGGCGACGGAGTGGCGGAACATGTGGGGGGTGACGCGGTCGCGGACAGCGCTGTGCTCGCCGTGGAGGCGGACGAGGCGGCGGATCATCTGGGGGCTGGCGGCGGCGCCGCGCGAGTTGACGAGGAACGTTTCGGCGGAGGAGGCGGCCCGGTCCCGGGCGGTGCGGTAGTCGAGGAGGATGGACTTGAGCTCGTCGGGGACGAAGACGCGGCGCTGGCGGTTGCCTTTGCCGATGATGGAGATGGTGCCCTCTTCCACGTCGACGGCGGCGTCGAGGAGGCCGGCCAGTTCGCTCACGCGCATGCCGGTGGCGAAGAGGAGCTCGATGGCCACGTAAGCAGTCAGGTCGGCGAAGGTGTCGCGGCGGTCGTGCTGGAGGAGGCGGCGGAGGTCGGACCTGGCGATGACGCGGGGCAGGCGTTTCGGCATGCGGATACGGATGCGCGCGCCGCGGAAGGGGTCATCGATGCCTTCGCCCTCTTCCTCCAGCCAGCGGAAGAGGGAGCGGAGCGTGGCCAGGTGTCGCTTGACGCTCGCTTCCTTCAGCGAGCGGACGTCGAAGAGGTGCCGGACGTAGTCGTGGATGACGGCTTTGTCGCAGGCGGTGACGTTGGCGCGCCGGCCGAGGAACTGGGAGAAACGGGCCACGTCGAGCTCGTACGCGCGGATGGTGTGAGGGGAAAGCTTCCGGATCGACTGGCAGTGGCGGATGAATGCGGACGCCGCGTCTCGGAACAGCACGTCGATCAACCTCCATCCAAAATTGGTGGGAGCGGACACGGTAGCCGAGACCGACCGCGGAGGCGACCGGAATTCCGGAGGGGTGGCTGGGCGGGCGAGTGGATGGCGGGCGAGCGGCGAGCGGGGCGCGCGTTCCCGGGTACGGGATACCAGGTGCCGGGTACCAAGTGCCGGGTTTGGAAATGCGATCGGGTCTGACTGTCTACCGTCTTGAACATGTCCTGACGGAGATGAAGAGACTCGCTGCGCCTGCCGTCGTATTGCTCTGCATGCTGCCGCTCATCGCCAGGCCGGTGTGGAAGCCGGTTATGGACGTGAAGTCCGTCGATGTGACGAATGACGGTCTGCTCGTCACGGTCCAGGCGACCGGTGAGACAAATTCGGCCGGCTGGACGGGTGTGCAGCTCGTCCTTGCCGGTACGAAGGGCGATTCGGTGCTCTACACGTTCGCCGGTTACCCGCCGGACGGCCCGGCCGCACAAGCCGTCACGTCCGTGGCAGCAACGCAGACGTTCCGCGTGTCACTCGCGAGGGGCAGAAAGCAGGTGACGGTGAAGGCCGCGACCAACTCCATGTCCGCCCTGATCCCGGCGCCGCTGAAGAAGTAGCCGGCAGACCAGTCATCCAGCAACCGGGTCCTCACGGTTTCCCGAACAGATCCTCATTGATCGTCACTGGCGCCAGTTCCACGCTCATCCGCAGGGCGATGTTCTGCGGCGGGTCGGGCAGGCGCGGAAGGCCGAGGGAGGCGACGGTGATGGGGGCGAGCTCGCGCTTCGGACGCTCCCGCTCCAGGCGGACGGGGCTGAGCCGCATGAGGCCGCGGGCGTTTTCATAGAGCGCGGTCCGCTCCTCGGCGGGCATGGCGCCGAACGCGTAGACCGGCAGCGCGCCGGTGGTCGTGTGGACAATGCGCAGTTCCTTCGTGTGCTGGGCCAGCAGCGGATTCATCTCGTTGACCAGCGCCGCGTCGGACTTGCCGTAGAGCGCATTTGCGGCGGCAGTCAGGTCGTCGGGCACGCGGGTCGTCACGGCCACGCCGCCGTCGCCGAGGCCCTCGGCCGCACTGATCGTCTTGCCTTTGAGGTCGGCGATGGAGGTGGCGCTGCTCTTCGCCGGGACGACCACGACGCGCTTGTAGGTGGTCGAGCCGTCCCGGCTCAGGGCAATCTTCGGCGTGTATTCGACGGCACGGGCGAAGTCGGGATTGGCGATGACCACGCCGACCTTGTCGCGATTGCTGAGGATGAAATTGCGGGCGTCGTCCGCCCGGCGGAAGAGCTCGAGCTGCAGCGGTAATTTGGCTGCGGCGCCCCATTCCTTAACCAGCGACGATGTCTCCTCTGCCAGCCGGTTTTCCGTTTCGGCGGGAAGGTCGGGGAGGAAGGCGACGACGGTGAAGTGCGGCGACGGCGAGGTTGGATCGACAGGGGCCTCGACCGGCTCCGTGGCGTCGAGATCGTGTTTGGCCAGCGTTGCCAGTGATTCCGGCAGGCCGAGGGAGACGGCGCGGGCGATCGACTCGCGGCCGTTGTCGTCAATCTCGGCGCGGCCGCGGAGGTAGAGCACAGTGGCGCGGAGGCGGTCGTCGTTGACCTTCTCGAGCAGCGAGCGCGCCGAGCGCGTCGCACCGCCGCCCAGCTCCACGGCCGCCTGGGCCACGAGCGCCGTTGCCAGCGCGCTCTTCGTCCGGGCGCAGAGATCGTCGTTGTGTCCCATGGTCACGAGCAGCGCTTTGCCGCTCCGGTCGTTCACCGCGCCGGCGTTGCAGTCGACGCTGGAGAGGAGGGAGATGGCCTCGTCGTAGCGCCGTTCCGCCAATGCGATCTCGCCGGAGGCGAGGTTGACCTCCTGCCAGTTCGCGCCGGCCTGGCGGGCGGCGGCGAGATGCAGGCGGGCCTCATTGCCGCGGCCGAGCTGCCAGAGCAGGAGCCCGGCATCGCCGCGGGCGAGCGGCGTTCCGATCTGTTGCAGTGCCTTCGCGGCCGGCTCGCGTTTGCCGCTCAAGGCGTCGGCGATCGCCGCGGCGAACGGCCCGTGGGCCACGGAGACGTCGCCGAGCCGCAGCAGGACGTTCTCGTACTCCGGCCGCAACGCCGCGGCACGTTGCGGGTCGCGGCTGGTCAGCTCTTCGAGTGCGCTCCGTTCGGCGGCGAGGTCGTTGGTGTCGCGCGCCAGCAGTGCGCGCTCGAAGGTGATGAGGTTGTTCTTCGGCTCGAGCAACTGGGCGCGCTCGAGCATCGTCTTCGCCTCGGGATACGCCTGGGCCTGGCGCTGCATGCGGCCGAGGAGCAGCAGCGCCTCCACGTCGTCGCCCTTCTCATGCAGGGCGTCCTGCAGCGCCTGACGTGCCTCGGGGCGTTTGTTGCGCGCCAGCTCGGTACGCGCCAGCGTCTTCAGCGCCGGCAGCTTCGACTCGGTGTCGTAGCGCGGAAGTCCGTCGCGCAGCAGTTGTGCGGCCTTGTCGTACTCGCCGCGCCGGAATGCCAGCGTGCCGAGGTGCAGATACGCGAGGGGCAGAGTCGGGTCGGCCGCCATCGCGGCGCGGTACTCCTCCTCGGCCTTCTGCGGCTGATTGGTGGTGAAGTAGAGGAAGCCGAGGTTGTAATGCGTGGCCGTGTTCTTCGGGTCGAGCCGCTGCGACTTGCCGTAGGCGTCGAGGGCCGGCTGCCACTGCCCCTGCTTCAGGTAAATCGCGCCGAGGTTCGCGTAGGCCTGGGCGTGGAGAGGATCGGGCTTATCGGTCTTCGGGAACGACTTCTCGACGGGCGCCAGGGCGACTTTGTAGGCCTTGAGCGCCTCGTCGTAGCGGCCCGTCTCGAACAACACCGCGCCGAGGTTGTACCAGGCCCGCATGAAGGAATCGTCGAGGGCCACGGCCCGGCCGTAGGCATTGATGGCCTCGTCCTTCCGGCTGAGCTGGTAGAGCTGGTTGCCGAGGCTGAACTGCACCTTAGCGTCGTTCGGCGCGAGCAGCGCGGCCTGCTGTGCCGCGGCCAGCGCCTCTTCGTTGCGGCCGAGCGCGCGGAGGATCGTGCCGCGGAGCGAGTAGAGGCCGGCGTCCTTCTGGTTCTTCTCCAGGGCCCGGTCGACGAACGTCAGCGCTTCGCTCGACTTTCCGAGCTGTTGCGCGGCGGCTGCGGCATTCGAGAGAAGCGTCCGGTCGGCCGGCGCGTGCTCCACACCCTTGACGAAGGTGGCGTAGGCGCGATCGACCTTCTGCTGATTGAAGTACAGCGCACCGAGGTTGATATAGGCCGAAGCCAGCCCCGGTGCGACCTCGATCACGCGCGAATACTTCGCGATCGCTTCCTCCACGCGGTTCGCATCGCGCGCCGCGGCCGCTTCTTCCATGAGGCTGCGCGCCACCTCGGGCACCTCTTCCTGGGCGAAGACTCCCAGGGCGAGGAGCGACGCGAGCAGGGCCAGGGCCAGGCGCGGCATGAGAAAGCGTGGCATGAGGCGCGGGAAGCGAGGCATGAGAGGGCGAGTGCCGGACGTGATTGTACTCACGCCCGGCACTCCTGCCGCATGTGTCGTCGTCTCAGAAGTGCACTTCGAGCTGTCCGAAGACCTCCCGGCCGCTGATGCGGTCGACGGCGCCGATCATGGTCTCCTCCACCTGCTTGTTGAGCAGGTTGTTGCCGAAGATGCTGAGGCGCAGGGGGCGGTCCTTGCCGAACGAGACCGGGACGTCGTAGCTGAGCCGTGCGTTGAGCAATGCATAGCTCTTGAACGTCGGCTCGGTGAAGTTCGTGAAGCCGGTGCGGATGCCTTGCCAGTTGCTCGGCGCGTGGTAGGACCCCTTCCAGGCCATCTCCACCGCGGCGCGGACGCCGCGGTACGGGCCGCCGTACGCGCCGAAGTTCACCTTGTCCTTCGGCGAGTAGACGAACTGGAACGGCACGCCCGACGAGTCGGTGCCATTGCCGATAGCCGACTCGCTCTGGTGGTTCCAGTTCACGAAGCCGGTGATGCTGTTGGTGAAGTTCGAGCGCAGCTCCAGGTCGCCGCCGGTGATACGGGCGTTGTTGGGCATGTTTTCCCACCCCAGCGTCGAGGGGATCGGAGGGACGTTGAAGTGCTGGGTCACGACGATGAAGTGCTTCACCTTGGAGCGATAGAGCTCCGCCTTGAGCGACACGCTCGGCGAGATCTGGTAATCGCCGCCGACGTCGAGCGTGGAGATCTCCTCCGGTTTGAGCGTCTCGTTCGGCCGGAAGACGGAGAGTGGGAACGGCGGGATGGGAAGCGACGGCGAAGAGACGGTGAGGAACCAGCTGGCCTGGTAGAGCTCGGAGAAGTTCGGGAAGCGGAAGGCGGTGCTGTAGCTCGTGCGGAGGGCGAGGCGGTCGGTCGGCGTGTAGACCAGGGCCGCGCGCGGTGACGTCTTCGATGCGAAGAGCGTCGACTTCCGGTCGTAACGGGCGCCGATGATGGCCCGCAGGGTGTCTTTCTTCAGGTCGAACTGGTCCTGGGCGTAGACGGCGAGCTTGTTGTAGCCGCTGACCGCCGCCGCGGCGTCGTTGGCCAGTTCCTGCTTGTGCTCCGCGCGGTCCAGGCGCCGCTCTTCCACGCCCAGCAGGATGTCGTGCCCGGGGATCATGTGCAGGCCGACGCGGAAGTCGCCCACGGCCTGGTACCCGTGGTTGGCGGGCTTGCCGAACATCGGGCTCTCCTGCGCGGCGTGGCAGCCGGCGCAGTGCATGCCGTTGCGGTGCGCATACGAGAGCTCGGCCGCGTAAGTCACGGCCGCTCCGGCCGGGGCGTGGTTGTACTTGAGGGAGAGGATGTCCAGCGTCTGCTGGATGCGGTGCGCAGAAGCGAACTCCGTGGTCGGAGGGAACCCGACGGCCGTTCCCAGCTCTTCACGGAAGCCGTCCATCCGGTCGTCGTGCCGGTAGATCGAGCCTTGCCAGTCGCCGAAGGTGCCTTTGAGGAAGACCTCGTTGGCCTTGTACTTCGAGTGATCGTCCGTCCAGAACTCCTGCGGGAACTCTGACTGGATGACCCGCACCGAACCGAGGATCGAGCCCTTGGTCAGCTTCTGCCCGTATTGCGCGGTAACCGAGCCGGTGGACCGCGAGCCGCCGTAGAACTGGGCCAGGCCGCCGGCCAGGTCGTCGCCGGACAGCGTGACGATGTTGATCACGCCCAGAACGCATTCTCACCGTAGAGCGACGATCCGGGCCCGCGCACGATCTCGATGCGCTTGACGTTCTGCACCGGGAAGTAGTCGAAGCTGGGGCTTAGCGGGAAGCCGCCCGTGTCGCCCGAGTTCATCGGCGAGCCGTCGATCAGCAGCAGGATGCGGTTGGAGAACGGATTCTCTCCGAAGCCCTGGATGTCGACGGTCGTCACCATCGGGTTCCAGCGGACGTTGACGCCCGCCACGAGCCGCAGGAGATCCGAGACCGTGCGCAGGCCCGACTCGCTGATCTGTTTGGCCGTGATGACGGTGACGGAGCTCGGGGCCTTCGAGATGGGGATCTCGGTCTTCGTGGCCGCCTCGACCCGCGGCTGCTCCTCGCCGAAGAGCGTCACTTCGCCGATGGTCTTCGGTGGTGCCGGGGCCGGAGCGGGCTGTTGTGCGGTGAGGGGGAGCGCGATCAGGAGCGGGAACAGGACACTGACTGCGTGCACACGCATTTCTTCATACCTCAACGACAGTTGTGACCGGAGATCCGATTGCGTTTCAGTTTACCTGAGTTCGCTGGTCGCTGATCGCTGGTCGCCGTTGGCTGTTCGCGGTTCACCGGGCCGGGGTTCGTGTGAATCCCAAGGAATGGGCTGGCCCTCGACGACCGATGGGATGGAGGTCGATATCATCTACTCATGTTCAGGCTCGGCCTCGTGCTTCTGTTCGCAACCGCAACCATCGCCAACGGCCAGTCAGCCACCAGCGACCAGCGATCAGCGGCCAGCGACCCGCGACCCGCGATCCACCTGACCTCGTCCGAAGCCTTCGACGCCTCGAAGATCCCGCCCTACCGCGGCGAGCATCCGAAGGTCTACGCCTACATCGATGCGCACCAGCCGGAGCACGTGGCTGCGCTGCAACGCTGGGTGCGGCAGCCGTCCATCAGCGCCCAGAACGCCGGCATCACGGAGATGGCGGCGATGGTTCGCGACGACCTGAAGGCATTGGGCTTCAAGGAGACGGAGATCGTCCCCACGGCGGGGCATCCCGGCGTCTTCGGCTGGTACGACGCGGGCGCGAAGAAGACGCTCGTCGTCTATCTGATGTACGACGTGCAGCCGGTGGAGCCGGAGGCGTGGCAGGTGAAGCCGTTCGACGGGGCGGTCATCGACGGGCCGCTGGGCAGGACGCTCATGGCCCGCGGCGCCCAGAACCAGAAGGGGCCGGAGCGGGCTTTCTTCAACACGCTCGAATCGATCATCGCCACCGACGGGAAGCTGCCGGTCAACCTGCTCGTCATCGCGGAAGGGGAGGAAGAGCTCGGCTCGCCGCACATGCCCGACCTGGTCGGGAAGTACGAGTCGCGGATCAAGGCATCGAACCCGGCCGGCGTGTTCTTCCCCATGCTCACGCAGGATCCGTCCGGCGCCGTGAACCTCTTCCTCGGCGTGAAGGGGCTGCTCTACTTCGAGCTGGAGGCGAAGGGAGACGGCCGCGGCGGTCCGGTCCGCTCGGAAGTACACGGGTCATACAAGGTGCTCATCGACTCGCCCGTCCTCCGGCTCACCCAGGCCATCGCCTCGATGACCGGCCCCGACGGCAACACGATCGTCATCGATCATTACTACGACTCCATCCGGCAGCCGAACGAGGAGGAGCAGCGGCTCTACAACGCCATGCTTCCGGCCTGGACGGCCGGCGAGGCCACGCTGCAGCAGGGTCTCGGCGTGAAGAAGTGGATCGACAACTGGAAGGGCGTCGATTCGCTCCTCCACCAGTTGCAGGACACGACGCTCAACGTGGACGGCATCTGGGGCGGCTACAGCGGACCGGGACCAAAGACGATCCTGCCGCACAAGGCCACGGCCAAGATGGACTCGCGGCTCGTGCCGAACCAGACGCCGGAAGAGGCCCTGCGCCTCATCCGCGCGCACCTCGACAAACACGGCTTCGACGACCTGGAGGTTCGCCTCCTCGGCGGCTATCCGCCCGCGCAGTCGTCGGTGAATGCGCCCATGATCCACACGGGGATCGGCGTGTACAACAAGTACCGCCTGGCCCCCTCCGTGGCGCCTCGCCTGGCCGGCAGCGCGCCGTACTATCTCTTCACGCAGCGCCTCGGCCTGCCCATGCTGGCCGGCGGCATCGGCCATGGTTCCGGTGCCCACGGACCGAACGAATACCTGGTTCTGGAGCCGAAAGCGGGGAGCAAGCTGGCCGGGCTGGCACAGATCGAGAAGTTCTACGCGGACCTCGTTTACGCGTTCGCGCAGTGATGTTCGTACAGGAGAGTGAGATGAAGTATCGAATCCTCGCCACGCTGACCGCCGCAGCAGCCACCGTGTTCGCCACCGGTTGCGGTATCGCCCTCAATCGCGCCAGCGACGTCGACCGCTTCCGCGATCCCGAGATCGCCATGGTCCTCCGCAACTTCAACCTGGCCGAGATCCGGGAAGGCGACCTGGCCCGGGACCGTGCCGCGGCGCAGCCGGTGAAGGACTTCGCCGCGATGATGGCCGGCGACCACGCCCAGGCCAATTCCAAGACCGAGAATGAGCTGGCCAAGAAGGAGATCTTCTCCGCCGACTCGAACCTCAGCCGCCAGATCGACTCGGAGTCGGGCCAGACCGTCGAGAGCCTCCGCACGCGCAGCGGCGCCGACTTCGACCGCGCCTACCTCGACCGGAGCATCTCCTTCCATCGCTACATCGTCGATACGATCGACAAGACCCTCAAACCCGCCGCAAAGGCGAAGGAGGTCAAGGCCGCTCTCGACGAGACCCGCGCCGCCGCCGAGACGCACCTCGCCAAAGCGCAGGAGATCCGTAAGGGGCTTTGAACGAGTGCCGAGTGCGGAGTGCCGAGTGCCGAGTTGTGAGGGCATGAGGTATGAGTATGGGCATGGGTGGCGCTGCGTTTGCCACGGGCTCCAGGCAGACCCCAAAGCCACTCATGCCACATGCCACTCGGCACTCGGCACTCAGCACTCGGCACTCAGCCCTGTCTTTTCCCTTGACTCCCGAACTCGGTTTGGCGATACTTCCGCCCCTCATGAAAAATGCTTTCGGTCACGCGGTTCCACGCGTCCGCCTCATCAGCAGCAACTGACGTCCTCTCAGATCACGCCGAGATCGATTGCCTTCAGCACGGCCCGTGTGCGGTCGCGGACGCCGAGCTTTGCCAGGACGCTGGAGATGTGGTTCTTCACCGTGCCGTCGCTGATGGCCAGCAGCTCCGAGATCTCCTTGTTGCTGTAGCCGCCGGCCAGCAGCCGCAGGATGGTCTTCTCCCGGTCGGTCAGCGCCTCGGGGAGCTCCGCGGAGTCGAAGGCCACGTGGCTCTTCTCCAGGGCCCGCATGATCCGTTCCGTAATCACCGGCTCGATGCACGTTCCGCCTGCCGCTACGGTGCGGATCGCGGAGGTCAGGCGCTCCAGCGAGACGTCCTTCAGCAGCCACCCTTTCGCGCCGGCACGGACGGCCTCGAACAGCATCGAGTCGTCGTCGAACGTCGTCAGGATCAGCGCCGGCACGGCCATCCCCCGCTCGCGCATGGCCCGCAGCACGCCCACGCCGTCGAGCCGCGGCATGCGCAGGTCGAGCAGGATGACGTCGGGTTGCGCGGCCGGGATCACTTCCAGCGCCTCCTCCCCGTCGCCTGCCTCTGCCACGACTTCGATGTCCGGATTGAGCGCCAGCAGCCCGCGCAATCCCTGCCGGACGATGGTCTGGTCCTCGACCAGACAGACGCGGATCGTCACGCGGTTAGTCTCTTCATGCACTCCTCATGGGTTCGCCGTCCCCGACGATCGTAGCAGGACGGCGCGGAGTTGTTGGCCCGCGCCGCTTAGGAAGCCGCCGTCCGCGTCACCGCGAGCTGCGGCAGGCCGCTGTCGTGAGCTCAATGCTCGGTTTGCGCGTGCAGCTTCTGCTCGATCTGGGGCTTGAGCGTGTCGCGAACGTACGACCACTCGGGCTGCAGTTTCAGCGCGGCATTGGCCTCGTCGAGTGCCGCCTGCAGGTCCGGCGGCGTCGTCGACGAATGCGCGAACGCCAGAGACATCAGCGCCTCCGGGATTCCCCAATCGGGCAGCGGCGACGCAGCGTTCACTCCGCGGTGCTCCGCCTCCTTGCGCATCTGCTCGTAGACGGCCAGCGCCTGAGCCAAACCCTCGTGCTGCATCGTGGCCCGGAAGGCCATGTACGACGCCTTGGCCCACAGCACGCGCGGGTTGTCGGGCTCCAGCGCATTGGCCCGGGCGAAGAGGGCTTGCGAGAGCGACACCCGCTCGGCGGAGGTGGCCTTGTCGAACGACGAGAGCCAGGCGTTGACCATCGAGGCCGCGGCGTAACCATCGGCGAAGTCGCCCTTGAGCCGGATGACCTGGTAGAAGTCGGTGGCCGCGCTGCGCAGGTTCGACGTCAGCTCGTCCGGCTTCATGCCGTGGCTGGCGCCGTTGATGGCGATCCGCCAGCTCGCGAAGCCGCTCCAGTAGCGGGCCAGGTAGGTGAGGTCTCCGTCATTCGTGCGCTGCGAGATCTCGTCGCGCAGGCGCGCCAGCTCGGCGAAGTCGGCGCGGTAGTCCGCCGCCATGACCTTCGCCTTCAGCTTCGCGAGCTCGTCCGCAGGCGGCGGCGCGGCGTTCACGGTGCATCCGAGGAGGAGGATGAGGATCGGTGCGAGTCGTTTCATCATGGCCGGGTTTTGCCACGATGCGGTCTGCGCCGCACGCACGAATCGATGGGCGGGCGGTGGCGGCGGCGAGCGAGGCAGGGGCGGCGTCGAACGGCGGCAATTTGTTGTTACCGCACCAACCCCCGCAGCATCTCCGAGGCCGTCCTGCTGGCGATGATCTCCGTGCCGTTGCGGAGTTGGATGAGCAGGCGGCGGGCGTCGAACGGGACCAGCTTCACCACCGCGTCGAGGTTGACGATGTGCGAGCGGTGGACCTGGCGGAAGACCTCCGGGTCGAGACGCACGGCGAGCTCGCCCAGGCTGGAGTGGAGGACGTGGCAGCCGCGGTCGCTGTAGACCTCCACGTAGTCGCCGCTCGCGGAGATGTGCTGGATCGAGCCGACGTCGATGGGGACGATGGCGTCGCGGGTGCGCGCGAAGAGGCGGCGCAGCGGCTTCTCGAAAGCGATGCCGGCGCGCTCGGATGCGGAGACCGTGCTCTGCAACCGGCGGCGCACGCGCTCCAATGTCGTCTGGAACCGCTGCCGCGCGAACGGCTTGAGCAGGTAGTCGAGCGCGCCGAGCTCGAACGCGGCCAGGGCGTATTCGTCGTGCGCCGTCGTGAAGACGATCTCCGGCTTGTGTTTGACGCGGGCCAGGACGTCGAGCCCCGACGCCTCGGGCAGACAGATGTCGAGGAACACGAGGTCGGGTGCGAGTCCGTCGATGAGTCGCACGGCCTCGGCGCCGTCCGCCGCTTCACCGACGACCGTCAGCCAGTCGACGGCGGCGGCGTACTCGCGCAGGCTGGTGCGGGCGTGCGGCTCATCCTCCACGATCACGGTCCGCACGCACTCGCCGGCGGTCATCGTTCGTCCTCGCGCTCGCCGTCTGCGGCGCGGCGTACCGGGAGCGCGAGCTCCGCGGACGTCTCCGTCGCGCTGCTCTGGAGCGTCAGCGTCGCCTCGGTGCCGTACAGGGCCGCCAGGCGCTCCTGCAGCAGGCGCAGTCCTATGCGCGAGCCTTCCACGCGCGAGCTCTCGAGGCGCGCCTCGATGTGCGACTCGGCAGGGGCGCCGTTGCCGTCATCCTTCACCGTGATGTGCAGCCGGCCGCCGCTTTCCGTGGCCCGGATCTCCAGATGGCCGCCCGCGGCGCGGGGGGCGATGGCGTGCCGGACCGCGTTCTCCACGAGGATTTGTACGGCAAACGTGGGGACGAGATCTTCGAGCGTGGACGGGGATAGGTCCGTCGTGATGCGCAGCCGGTCCGCCAGGCGAAGGCGCTCCAGCTCCAGGTAGCTCTCGACCAGGGCGTACTCGTCGCGGAGCGGCACCTCATCGATGCCGTCGCGATGCACGCGCAGGCTGTAGCGCAGCAGGTCGCCCAACCGCTCCAGGGCCGATTCGGCCACGGCCGGATCGCGGCGCACCAGCCCGACCAGGGCGTGAAACGTATTGAGGATGAAGTGCGGATTGAGCTGGCTGCGCATCGCCTCCAGCGAGGCCCGGGCCCGGAGCGCCTCCGCCTTGGCCATCGCATCGGCGTTGTGCCAGGCGTAGGCGACGCCGGCCAGCGTGCCGTAGATCAGCACGTCGTTGAACAGCATGAAGGCCAGGAAGCGGAAGTTCAGCGGCGTCACGCGGCCGGTGAAGATGAGGGAATCGAGGGATACGAGCAGCCCCCAGCCGGCCACGGAGAGCACCAGAAACGCGATGAGCAGTCCAAGGTGTGCGGCAAAGAAGCGGCCTTTTCGGGTCGCCTGCCAGCGCACGGCGGATGGTAGTCGCAGCACGAGCAGACCGAGGAGCGCCTCCGGCAGGAGATTCGCGAGGGCGTTGCGAAGGGCGAACCCGAGGGCGATGCCGTTGGTGATGAACGCCGCCGAGTAGATCGTCAGCAGGGCGAGCCATGCGGCCGGATAGATCCAGGCATTCCGCGATCGCACCGCATCGGGCATGCGGTGATTAGACCACTATACTGACGGCGCTCATGGGTCCTGAGCCATCCCCCGAAGATCTCGCCCAGCGCGTGCGCGGCGTGGGGCGAGGCACGGCGGCCACGATCCTGTCGCGCGTCGCCGACGCAGGGGCGACATATGCGTTCTACGCCGTGCTGGCCTGGTGGCTGAGCGTGGCCGGCTTCGGCCGTCTCGTCCTTGGCATGACCATCGTGCAGACCGCCTCGTCGATGGCCCGGTTCGGGCTCGATCAGGCCCTGCTGACTGTTCCGCCGTCCGGTTCCGTGAATCGTTTCGCGGCGCGGATCGTCGCCGGCTTGTCGATCGGTCTTGCGGCGCTCGTGGTGATCGCCTGTCAGGCAGCCGGTCACGCCCTGCCTCCGTTCGGCCTCTGGCTCACGGCGGCGCTGCCGGCCGTGGCCATGAGCCAGTTCCTCATCGGCGCGCTGCGGGCGCGCGGCGACGTCACGACCGCGGCCATCGCCGAAGGGATCGTACAGCCGGCCAGCGCATTCGCCTTCGCCGGCGTGGCCACGGCCTTCGATGCCTCCCTCTCGAGCTTCGCCCTGGCCTGGCTGCTGTCCTGGGTCATGACCCTCGCCTTCGCCCTCCGGCTCGACTGGAGCGGCGGCCGTCTCGCGCGAGAAGAGGCGTCGAGCCTGCTGAATACGGGACGATCGATGCTCGGTGTCACGCTGTTCAGCCAGGCGGCGGCATCGGCCGACGTGCTGCTGCTGGGCGCCATCGCCACCGCCGCCGAAGTGGGACGCTACGCCGCAGCGGAGAAGATCGCCGCCGCGTTTCTCCTCCTGCATGCGGCCATCACCTCGGCGTCGACGCCGTTCATGCGCGCGCTCGCGGAAGATCGGGCCCTGCTGACGTCGTATTTCCGCATCGTCACGCGCTGGAGCTTCACCGCCGCCCTGCCGTTGCTCGTCGTGACGACAGGGGTGCCCGCGCTGGTGCTCCGGCTTTTCGGCAAGGCGTATCTCCGTGACAGCAGTACGCCGCTGGTCGTGCTTTCGTGCGCGGCGGCCATCCTGCTGCTCACCGGCCCGGCGGGCTCGGTACTCCTCTGCAGCGGCCGGGCCCGCGAGCTGTTTCGCGTCGTCGGCGCGGGAACGGCGGCGCTCGTCGTCTCCGTGGCACTCTTCGCCCGCTACGGCGCAGTCGGCGCAGCCTTCGGAGTCCTCGCCGGCCGGATCATCGCTCGCGGGCTGCTCGCTCTCGCGCTCCGCCGCTACGTCACCGGCTCGATCGTCGACGGATCATTGCTGCTGATCATCAGCGGCGGGGCGGCCGGGATCGTCCTCACGCGGGTAAGCGCACCATGGATCGGCGCAGTCCCGGCGGCGGTTCTCGGCTGCATCGTGGCCCTCGGTGCAGCCTTCGCCATTCTCGTGCGCAGCGGCGATATCGCTTTTCTCCAGGCCGAACTGCGCCGTTCATGATCGAAAGTTGTAGGCGACCAGCGACCAGCGACCAGCGATTAAGCGAATAAGCGAATAAGCGAATCAGCGAATCAGCGAATCAGCGAATCTACAGCCCCGCGTACTCCGTCACCAGCCGTGCGAACTGCGCGACCTGCTCGCGCATCGTCGCCTCGAGCCGGGTCCACAACGGCTGTGCGGCGTTGCGCAATGCCTCGTACTCGCTGAGCCGCGCGCAACGGTCCCGGACCTCCGCGACGACGTCCGCGCTCCGGATGAAATCGATGTCCCAGGCCCCCATCCCGACCGTGCGGACCAGGCTCAGCGAGCGCTCGTCGTAGCTGATGTTGATCGCCGGCGTGCCGAAGCTGACGCATGGCAGGAAGGCATGGAGGCGGAACGAGACGACCAGCGGTGCATGCCGCAGCAGGGTGAGGTGCGAGTGGACGTCATCGGCAAGGATGTACTCCACGTCACCCAGCGACGACGCGAACGCCACGTCGCGCGTGTCGTGGCAGAGCAGACGAACCGGGCCGAAGCCGTCCGCCTCCAGGGCTGACATGAGCGCAACGATCGTGGCGTGCAGCCGGGCCTGATCGCGAAGGGGGATGCTCATCAGGCTCGGGTGCCGCACGGAGAGCAGACAGCCGTTCGCCGGAGAGCGGAGATCCGGCTCGGGCATGGCCAGCTCGCGGACGAACAGGGAGGGACATCCGCCGAGCACCGGCCGGTCGAGTCCGAGCGTGCGGAGATAGGCCAGGGTGGCGTCGTCGCGAGCGACCGAGAGGGCGGCTTGCGCATGCAGCGCTCTCACCACGCCGTCCGGCATCGCGTCCGTGCGGGGCACCAGCGCGCGCCGGTTGTCGTAGATACGCCCGTGGGAGAGGCTGAAGAGCATGAGCGGCGGATGCAGCGCGCCCAGTGCGTTCGGATCGATGTCCAGTTGCCCGTTCTCGTACAAGTTTCCGCCGCCTGCCACGACGCCGTGGCCGTAGAGGTTCATCTCGTGAAGCGTGCGCGGCAGGAGTCCGGTGAGCTCTCCGGGCTGGCCGTCGGTGGCCGGGACCTGGACGATGTTGACCAGACCGTCGAAGGCTTCGCGTAGCAGGTGACGCAGTCCGAGGAAGATCGTGTCATTGCCGACGTTGGACTTCCGCGGGCGGACACAGAAGAGTGTGATCAACGGAAGCCAGCCGCGGCCAGCGATCGTTCCCAGGCCTGGATGCGCGCTGTAGCCATATGCGACATCGTATAACGCGCCAGAAAGCGCGCTCGCGCGGCCCGGCCGTGTCTTCCCGCCGCGTCGCTGTCGTGCAGCATCATGGAGAGAGCTGCGGCCAGCGCGTGCACGTCATCCGGCGGTACCAGCAATCCGGTCTCACCGTCAACGATCGCCTCGGGGAGCCCGCCCACACGGGTGGCCACGATCGGGCGGCCGGCGGCCATTGCCTCGAGCGTGAGGCGGCCGAAAGACTCGCGGCGGCTGCTGATCGCTACGACGTCCATCGCCTCGAGCCAAAGACGGACGTCATCACGGTGTCCGAGAAAGTGAACGGGAACGGGCGAGGTCGCGGCCAGCTTTCGCAGCGCCGGCTCCTCCGGCCCTGTGCCTGCGATGACGAGGTGAACGTCGCCGGCGCCGGTGAGCTGCCCCACCGCGCGAATGAGCACGTCGAGGCCCTTCTCGCGGCGCAGGCGGGAGATGGCACCGATCACCCGTGCGGAGCTCTCGATTCCGAGCGAGCGGCGCGCCGCGGATACTTCTCGTGCGGTGACCGGCGCCGGATCGACGGAGCCCGTCGTGGCGATCTCGATGCGCTCCGGGTCACAGCGGTCGTCTGCTGCGGCGCGCAGGCGCATCACCTGGCTGGAGACGATCGTCCGGTCGGCCAGATGCGCCGCCAGCCGGCTCGCCAGGTGGAGCCGTTCCCTGCCGCCTTCGTGCTGTCGCCGGTAGAGGAGCACGCGGCGCTCGCGGCGCCGCGCCGCCAGTCCGGCAGCGATGGCCGGCATCGGTTCGGTCGCTTCGACCACATCCGGCTGCAGTTGCCGGATGAGGGCGCAGAGTCGGGCGGCGGCCCCCGGCAACCGCACCAGGGCCGCGGCCGAGGGAGGCAGCGCCTGCGGCACGACCTGCACCGGCACGCCGGCACCGCGTAAGTCCTCGGCCAGTCCGCCCGCGTCGCCGCAGAGCGCGACCGTTGCCGCGACCCCTCGGCCGGCAAGCTCCTGAAGAAACGCAACCTCGCGGCGGGCCAGGATCGAGCGTTCGGCGGCATTCGCAGGGCCGTTCCATACGAGCAGCACGTTCATTTCGCTGGTCGCTTGGTCGCGGGTCGCGGATCGCTGGCCGCTGGCCGCTGTTCGCGGGGCGCTGGTGGGATCGGCTGGGTGCGGGGCGTGGATCAAGGGCGAGCCTGCTCACCGCTCGACGCCCTCCGCTCGCCTCCGGTTTCAAGGCGAGCCTCGTGCGGCCAGACGTCCGTCCGGCTCGAGATCGTGTAGTACAGCCAGCGGCGGCGGCCGCGCAGCCGGGTGATGGCCCGCGGTCCGTGAAAGGCGCTGTTCGAGTTCAGGAAGATCACGCCGGTGTTCTTCGCCGGTGGAAACTGCGTGGTGAGCTCCGGCTCATGACACCAGCGGTCGTTCCGGAACCGCAGGTCGCGGTAGAGGGCCAGCTCGCCGCCTTCCAGACCTTCCTCCGCGGCGTCGGAGAAAAAGAGAATGCCGCCCACGATGCGACGGGGCCAGTCGAGGTGCACGAACTGGCGATAGCCGCCTTCACCTTTCGACTGAAAGTCGACCCGGGTGAAGAGCTCGTTCGGATCTGCGTCGTCCGTGAGGGATGCGAGCTCTTTCTCGGCGCGGGACTCGACGAAGGGAATGAGATGGGCCCGATCCGGATCGACCAGGCATCCTTCGCGCCGCATGCCGCCGGCGAATGCCTGCAGGACGCTGGTCACGAACGCCTCGCCGCGCAACGTGTCCAGCAGGGCGCGCCAGACCGGATCGGCGAGTACCGTCGTGTACTGAGGATCGCTCGCGGTGATGCCCCAGCTCGCTCCCGGATCGATCAGCGCGTCCGGAAAGCGGAGCGCGTCGTAGTCGGCCGGAGGAAGAATCTCCTCGATGACGAGGTGCGGATGCGGCTCCGCGACGTAGTGATAGCGCATGGTCAACCGGGCGTTGTTCCGCGCTGCTGCATGATATCCAGTAACAGCATACGCTTGGGATGCCATCGTGCTGAGTTCGGGCGCCAGGGTTACGGGGTTGCGGGGTTGCGAGGTTATTGGCGACCAAAGACGTAGCCACCGGCAACTTAGCAAGAGCAACTGGTTAGCCCTCACCCCAGCCGCGATCAGCGATCCGCGACCAGCGACCAGCGGAAATCGCCCCTCTCCTTTCCGTCTATTCGTTTCAGGCGGAAACAATTCGAGGGTACGGTAGGGAAAAGTCTGCTTTGAGACACTCCTTAGTTGTCCCAGTCTGCACGAACGGAGGAGAATCCCATGCGGAAGCTCTGGATCACCATTTTTGTCCTGGTGCTCATCATCATCATTGGCGGAGTCGGCCTGAAGATCTGGGATTACCTCGCCGGCCGGCAGAGACAGATCGGCAAGATCAAGGATGAGGCGGCTTCGGTGGGGCGGACCCCGGAGAGCCTGCCCGGTGCCGACGAAGACTACTTCGCCGACATGGACTACGGCGTCACGAAGAAGCATCCGGAAGAAGTCCAGAAGATCCTCAGCCAGTACATTCCGGGCATTTCGCAGGCCGACGCGGTGAAGGCCGCGGCCATCGGCCGCAACAACTGGACGGTCTGGACGGCCGGCAACGACCGGCTGTGGGACATCCTGTCGGTCTCCAGCGTCGGCAACCTCGACCTGCTGAAGACCATCTCGAGCTACAAGGGCTCCTCGTATACCCGCGACAACCGGTGGGAGTGGTACGGCCTGGTGAACGAGCCGTGCTTCAAGAAGCCGACGGCTGGGCGGGCAGACCGCTTCGGCCTCTGGCTCGACGATCGGATCACAGGCGGCGACTGCAAGCCGGATCCCTTCGAGAACGAGCAGAAGTATCCCGGCGTTAAGGTCGGCGCGCGCGGTACGGGCAATCTGCCCGTCGGCTCCTACTACGGCTATGCCACCGGAGTCCTCGGCCTCCGCCTCTTCCCGAATCCCGCCTTCGACGAGGACGCGCAGAAGAACTGGAACGCGGAGAGGTACTACACCGATCCGTCGTACTACAACGACGCGAAGCTGGTGAAGCCGTACCGCGTGGGCATGAGCTGCGCGTTCTGCCACATCGGGCCGAACCCCTCCAACCCTCCGGACAACCCGGATGAACCGAAGTTCGAGAACCTGAACAGCAACCCGGGCGCGCAGTACTTCTGGATCAGCCGCATCTTCATGTTCGATCAGGACCAGAAGAGCTTCGTCTGGCAGTTGTTCAACACGTCACGGCCCGGCGCCCTCGACACCTCCCTCGTCTCGTCCGACCAGATCAACAACCCGCGGACGATGAACGCCATCTACAACCTGCACGCGCGGCTGGAGATCGGCAGGAAGTGGGGCTCGGAGCAGCTCCAGGGCGGCAGCGCCGACAACAAGCAGTTCAACGATTACTCTCCGACCCCCATCCCGCCCAACACCTTCCTCACCCAGCTCTACGATCCCGCCTCGAAGGTCGCGCGGTCCACGCACGTGCTGAAGGACGGCTCGGACTCGGTCGGCGCCCTCGGCGCGCTCAATCGCGTCTACATCAACATCGGTCTGGACAGCGAGGAGTGGCTGCTCCACTTCTTCCCCCTCATCGGCGGGGCCAGCCTTCCGCTCACCCAGGTCTCGCCCATCAAGATCGCCGACATGGAGAAGAACTCCACGTACTGGAAGGCGAACGAGCTGCAGACGCCGGACACGGCCCTCTTCTTCCTGGCCACGGCCAAACCGGACTACCTCAAGGAAGCGCCCGGAGGTCCGGCCGAGCTGGCCAAGGATGCCGCGCTCATACCCCGCGGGAAGGAGGTCTTCGCCGAGCGCTGCGCGCGCTGCCACTCCAGCAAGCTGCCGCAGAAGGTCTTCGACACGTACTTCAAGCCGGGCAGCATCGGCCCCGATTACCTGAAGCACTGGGACGAATACTGGCAGTACACCAAGACCGCCGAATTCAAGGATCAGATGAAGCAGATCGTCAATGATCCGAACTTCCTCGACGACAACTTCCTGTCGACGGACGTCCGCGTGCCGATCACCCTCCTCGAGGTCAACGCCTGCAGCCCCATGGCCACGAACGCCATCCGCGACAACATCTGGGACAACTTCTCGTCCGAGTCGTACAAGAATCTCCCCTCGGTCGGGTCGATCCAGATCCACGATCCGTTCACCGGCCAGGCCCACGAATTCACCGTGCCGGCCGGCGGCCGGGGTTACGTCCGGCCGGCGTCGCTCATCAGTCTCTGGTCGACGGCGCCGTACCTGCAGAACAACAGCGTCGGCAAGTTCTACGGGAGCGGCAAGGTAGCGGACCGCCTGGCCAGCTTCGACGACGGCATCCACAAGATGCTCTGGCCGGACAAGCGCGACGGCAACGGACAGTTCGTGACCCGCTCCGGCAAGCTGGCGCCGGGCTGGATCGACAAGACCACCGAGGACAGCTACCTGAACGTCGTGCCCGGCTATCTGCCTCCGTTCGTGGCCGACTTCGCCGGCAGCTGGTTCTCGAAGCTGTTCCCGAACATCTTCCACGCCGGTGGTGTCCGTCTCGGCCCGATCCCGAAGGGCACGCCGGTCAACCTCCTCTCCAACCTGGATCTCGAAAAGACCGACGCCGTCATCAAAGTCGTGCACGGGCTCAAGAAGGCCGTGATCAAGGACGCCCTGAAGGATCCCTTCGAGCCCGTCACCGCCGACGACATCAAGCGATTCGATGGTGTCAAGGCCGACCTGCTCAATGCCTCCAAGTGCGCTGACTTCATCGTCAACCGCGGCCACTACTTCGGGACCGACTTCCTGCCGGCCGGCGAAGGGGAGCCCGGGCTGACCGACGCCGACAAGAACGCGCTCATCGCATTCCTGAAGACCTTCTAGGAGCGAAACGCCATGGCAGACAACACACCGCAATACGAGTACGTGGTCGTCGGATCCGGCGCCGGCGGGGGAACCCTCGCCGCGCGCCTCGCCGAGTACGGCTTCAAGGTGCTGCTGCTCGAAGCGGGCGGCGATCCGAAGAAACTGAAGGGCGGCGATCCGCCCTATCCCGATCAGAACCGCCTGCCGGACGACTATGACGTGCCGGTGTTCCACGCCATCGCCTCCGAGAACGACGCGATGAAGTGGGACTTCTTCGTCAAGCACTACCAGGATCAGAAGCAGGCCGAGAAAGATCCGAAGTACGTCAAGGAGGAGAACGGCATCCTCTACCCCCGTGCCGGCACGCTGGGCGGCTGCACGGCCCACAACGCCCAGATCACGGTCTATCCTCACAACGACGACTGGCGCTACATCGAGGACATGACCGGCGACAGCTCGTGGTCGCCCAGGAACATGCGCAAGTACTTCCAGCGCATGGAGAATTGCCAGCACCGTCCGTGGTGGCGCTGGATCTATAACCTCACCCGCATCAACCCCACCCGCCACGGGTGGCGAGGCTGGTTCAAGACCGAGGCGGCCATTCCCAAGGCTGCCGTCGAGGACGAGGACATCCTCAAGTTCCTGGGTAATTCGTTTGTCGCTGGTGAAGAGGGGCTCGGTACGCCGTGGTGGGAACGCCTTAAGTGGACCCTCCTCGGCAAGGGCGATCCCAACGACTGGCGGCTCGTCGAAGACAACTCCACCGGTTTCCGCTATCCGCCCCTGGCCACCGCCAATCACGCCCGCCACGGCTCCCGCGAGCGCGTGCTCGACGTGATGCAGAAGCTCCCCGACAAGCTCTCCGTGGAGCTCGACGCCCTGGCCACACGGGTTCTGTTCGACGACAACAACAAGGCCATCGGCGTGGAGTACATGAAGGGCGCCCGCCTCTATCGTGCCGGCGTGAACCCGAGCCCCAATCCGGGCGAGCTGAAACAGGTGTACGTCTCCCGCGAGGTCATCCTGGCCGGCGGCGCCTACAACTCGCCGCAGTTGCTCATGCTCTCCGGCGTCGGCCCGAAGGACCACCTCACCCAGATGGGCATCCCCGTCCGCGTCGACCTCCAGGGCGTCGGCTCGAACCTCCAGGACCGCTACGAAGTCGGCGTCGTCAACCGCATGAACTTCAAGGCCTGGTGGGTGCTGAAGGGCGCCAAGTTCGCCGCGGGCGATCCGCAGTACGCGCAGTGGAACCAGCCGAAGCGCGACGGCGTCTACACGACCAACGGCGCCGTGGCCGCCATCATCAAGCGCTCCGTGCCGGAACGGCCCCTGCCCGACCTCTTCATCTTCGCCCTTCTCGGCCTCTTCCGCGGCTACTTCCCGTCGTACTCGAAGCTGTTCGTGGAGAACCTCAATTACCTGACCTGGGCCATCCTCAAGGCCCACACGCAGAACTGCGCCGGTACCGTGCGGCTCCGCTCGAAGGACCCGCGCGACGTGCCGGAGATCGATTTCTGCTACTTCACCGAAGGCAACGACGCGGCCGGCGACGACCTGAAGTCGGTCGTCGAAGGGGTGAAGTACGTACGCAAGCTCACCGAGCCGCTCCGCAAGAAAGGCCTCATCGCCGCCGAGGAGCTGCCCGGCGAGAGCGTGCAGACCGACGCGCAGATCGCGGACTTCGTCAAGAACCAGGCCTGGGGCCACCACGCCTCGTGCTCCTGCCCCATGGGCCAGCAGACCCAGGGCGGCGTGGTCGACAAGGACTTCCAGGTGCACGGCACCAAGGGCCTGCGCATCGTCGATGCTTCAGTGTTCCCCAAGATCCCGGGATTCTTCATCGTCACGTCTGTCTACATGATTGGTGAGAAGGCCGCCGACGTCATCGCCGCCGCGGCCGGAAAGAAGGTCTAGATGGATCGCTCGATCGTCGTCCCGGTGCTGTTCGTGGTCGGAATCATCGTCGCCCTCATCGCCGCCTTCGTTCCCTCGGCCATCCTGCCGTGGGTGGTCGGCGGGACGGGCATTCTCACGGGCATCGTGGCCTGGAAGCAGGGGACGAAGGGGATCGTCATCGCCGCGATCGTCCTGGTCGTCTCGACCTCGGCGATCCTAATGCAGACGTTCAACCCGAAGTGGCTGGAGGACGCCGTCTTCTTCATCCGCGTGTACGTTGCCCATGTCGGCCTCGCCGCCGGCCTGCTCATCGTCTTCGCGCCGCCGTCCCAGGTATGGCTGTAGATCCCGTGGTCAACGAGCCCTTCGGCGCCGAAGGCGTCGAAGGGGAAGACCGCGCCTTCGCCGGCTCGCGCTACGCGGCCGTGCGCGAGGCAATGTTCGCCAATCCGTACCGGAAGGTCTGGGGAGCGGCGGGCGCGCCGGAGTTCCCGCGCTTCCCGGTGACCTTCGGCAGCGTGCTGCGCGGCCTGCTGTCCGCCGCGAGGCGTGCCGTGGCCTCGAACGCCGACCTCCGCTGGGGAGCCGACGGGAAGGGCTTCCGCCGCCTGCTGCACCCGAACGGTATCGGCCTTACCGGCGTGTGGGAGATCACCGAGGACACGCCGTACAGCGGGTACTTCCGGAAGGGGAGCCGCGGCCTCGTCATCGGCCGCTACTCGACCTGCTGCACGGAGACGCGGCGCGGCAACACCCGCTCGCTGGCGCTCGTCGGCCGCGTCTATCCGACCCTCGACCCGCAGCATCCGTCGCCGCTGCCGACAGCCTGCTTCATCACCCAGCAGGACATCGGCGGTGACGACAGCAGCAGCATCAACGAAGCCTTTCTCCGCAATGCCCCGAATACGACCATCAGCCGCCGCGGCTCCGGCTTTCCGATCCTCCTGGCGACCGGCGTCGCCCTGATGATCGCCGACAATCCGGCTACCCAGCGGCAGGTCTATCAGATCGCGGAGCTGGGCAAGCCGCCGGACGAGCCCACGCGCTGCCCCGAGTACTTCCAGCTTACCGTCGATCCTCGGCAGCCGGTCATCGAAGGCGACGGCCTCGACTTCCGCGATGAGATCATGGCCCAGATCTACGACCGCGGCGATCCGGCCCCGAAGCGCAAGCTGACCTTCCGCATCGAGACCTCCGACACGGGCCGCTCCCACTTCTTCGGCCAGCGCTGCGATATCACGAACTGGCGCCAGGCCGGCACGATCACCTTCACCGAAGCCGTGGCCTCACTCAACACCGACCGCGTCGTCCACTTCAACCACCCGCCGTGGCGGGCCGACCGGAACGACCCGCGGACCGTGCACGTGAAACAGGTCTAGTGGAGGACGGACAATCCTGTCCGTCTTCGTCTCTTCCGTGCGTTTACAAGATGACGGACACGATTGTCCGTCCTCCACGGCTCATTATGACGGACACGATTGTCCGTCCTCCACGGGTCATTGCCACTCGAACGTCATGGACGCCCAGAAGCTCTCCCACTCCGCGTCGGATCCCGGCGGCGCCTCCACCATGTGGACCGACTTCACGAGCCACACGCCGGGCTTCGGCAGGGCCAGCGTGAACGTGCCGCCGGTGCCGCTGCGCGCCGTCGCCCGCACGGAGGTGTCGTCGCGGTAGATGGCCACGACCAACGCGCCGGCCAGGGGTGTGCGGTGGAAGAGCACGCGTCCGCGGAAGGGGGCCTGCCCGGCTGTGGGATCGGCGGCCGGGACGATCTCGTACGGGAGTCCTGAGGCTTGTGCGGCGGCCAGCGACGGACGCGCGCCGGTCAGCAGGGCCTTGGCACAGCGCACGAAGATCTCCCGGCCGGCCTTCTGCCGCTCGCCGCGGCGGGCGCGCAGCTCGATGATGCGCTCCAGCCCGTACAAACGGAGGTAGTCCTCGAACTTCGCCGCGGGGAGCTCGACGTGCCACGGGTTGCTGGAGTACGCCACGACCGCCGTCGCGCCGCCGTCGGCGGTGAAGAAGCCGGCCGGGTCGGCCCGCTCGATGCCGTCGATCTCCGCCTCGCGGCCCCGCTGCCGGACGGTGAAGCGTTCGATCAGAGACGACGCGCGGGGCACCGGATCGCCGAGGTAGTCCTGGCCGACGCGGAGGCCGATGGAGACCGTCTCCCCGTGGGCGGGGTGAAAGGTCGAGGGCTCGATCCAGAAGTCGTGCGCCAGCGACGCTCCCGCGAACAGGAGCGCCGCCAGCGCGATGGTGATGCTGCGTAGCCTCAGGCCGCGATGCGTCACGCCAGGCGTCGCTGCCGCAGACCTGCCTTCTTCCCGCGCGCGTACCAGAACCAGGACCACAGCCATGCGATCAGCAGCGCGATCAGCAGCAGCCAGATTCCCACGTGCCAGAAGAAGCTGACCGGCAGCGGCTTCTCGGCCGAATCCGGCCAGGGGTCGGCCTCGAAGGGGAGGTTGGGCGAGAACGGCTTGTCATTCACCACCGCCCGCGGCCACTTCCCTTCGGTGAACGCCAGCTCCTGCAGGTCGCAATCGCCCGTATCGCACGTCCTGGCCACGATGTCGTCCGTCAACAGCCGCCCGTTCGGGAAACCGGCCGGGTAGCGCGTCGTGTAGACCATCACGTCCGGCGCCAGGTCGTACTTCCGGATGCCGAGAAGCATGGAGTAGCCGTTGCCGAGCGGCGTGGTCAGGTCGTATTTCTTCAGCCAGTTGGTGATGGCGTCGGTCTGCTTCATCTTCTTCATGATGGCCGCCACATGCTGGTTCGGCGGCAGGGTGTTGATGAAGTAGAAGCGCCCGAGTTGGGTGCGGTTGGAGCGGCCGACGTGGTCGATCTCCTTCCCGTTCTTCGACGTCACGCCCCACAACAGGAAGTCCTGCCTTCCCGCGGGCAGTGCGCTCTGGGGGATGCTGAAGATGAGGGAGATGACGTTCTTCTTGAAGAAGCGCGGGAAGATGAACGGATCGTCCCGCAGGCCGCTCCAGGTGGTGATCCCCTTCGAGTCCTTCAGGCCGGTGTAGGCGACGTCCTTGAAGGAGATGTCGTCGTTGAGGTGGATCTTGATGTTGATGTCCGCGCTGATCCCCTCGGGATTGGTGACCTTGCCGCCGTAGCGGGCCCGGTTCTCGTCGTCGTACGTCACGTCGCTGTGCGTGTCGATGTTGATGTCGTACTCGTACGGGGCGAGGGGGAAGGGCGTTCCCTTGGTCGTCGACCGGCGCACGTTGAGGATGAGGATGAGCTGGTCGTTGTGCGGGAAGCAGAACAACCCGGTGATGTTCGCCTCGGGGTCGCTGAGGAAGATCGGATCGGCGTGATCCGAGGCCAGCGCCATGGGGGCGAGCGAGAGGGCGAGAGCGGCCAGGCACAGGGCCAGGACCGCGATGACCGGACGTTTCATCGAAAACCTCCTGCGAGACAGATGGAGTCGGATACTGAGGAGGGCCGCGAGAGAGGACTTTCCCTACCTCGCGGTCAGGAGTTGCGGCGTTCCATCATTTACGAGATTAGACGGTCGCGGCGACGGCTTTTCCCGCAAAGCGGGGTTGCCGGTGGCAGCCGGGCAGATTCGGAGGTTCCGTGGAGGACGGACAATCCTGTCCGTCTCGTGACGGAGCACCCAAAGGCCGGCAGTCACACAGTTTCACGGTCTGACGGACAAAATGTCCGTCCTCCACCTGGGTTCGTCTCGAAGTCTCGACGCCTGTCGTGGGCAGTAGCGCGGCGGTCTACCCCATTGAACCTCGCTAAACAGACAAGAACGGAAACAAGACCTTCCAGCGGGAGCCATGAGAAAAGCGCCCGCCCTCCGGATCTCCGGATTGCCGTTCCCCGCTTCGCGGGGGCTAGAATCCGGACATGCGCATGCTGCCGCGTTCTCTCGCCGTTCTGCTGCTCTTCGTCGCCTCCCTCCCCCTGGCCGCGCAGTGGGCGGACCTCGGCGACATGCCGCAGCCGGCGCGCCAGGGCAATGCGCTGCGGTTCACCAATGCGCGGGCGGTGGCGGTCATCACCGTGCTCTCACCGGACGTCATCCGCGTGCGCATTTCGCCGGGCCGCGAGGGGCGCGACCATTCGTACGCGGTGATCAACCGCAGCCTCGGCGACACGGCGGCTGCGTTCTCGGGCGATGCGACGCATTCGACCATCACCACGAGCACGCTCCGCGTCGACGTCCGGCGCAAGCCGTTCCGCGTGTCCTTTGCCACGCGTGACGGGC
>CAZYTO010000038.1:0-25999 GCA_964650405.1 uncultured Thermoanaerobaculia bacterium
TTGCTGTGGGCTGAACCGGAGCGGACGCGTTCGCTGTTCGGAGCAGAATCGCTGCCGTCGGTATCAACACACGTGGAGCCCTCCCTGAGCCAATGCACGCGCGACAAGATCGCCTCCTTAGGAGTGTCTTCAGCGCGGATTGTCCTACCCCATGGCTGGCAATAGGATCGCCATGCGAGAGCAAGTCGTCGAAGAGCTAAGGTCCGCACTGCTTGACGTTTGTCATGGCGGCCCGACCACGCCAAGGCCGTACCAAAGAGAGTTCCCTAGGGCCATGAACATGGCAACGCCTGGGCCGGCGTACTCCCAACACCAGTCAAGTCGCGAGTGAGTGCCGAGTGCCGAGTGCCGAATGCTATGGGTTCCGCGTCAGCTTTCAGAAGCTCCGCCGGTACGTGAAGATGAACGCCTTCGGCACGCAGTCGCGCACCGGAGGGGCGAACTTCGCGTTCCGGATCTCGTGCTCGGCCATGACGGCGGAGGCTTCCTCACCGGTGGTATTGGAGACGACCTTCGTGGCGATGACGACGCCCTGGGTGTTGACGCTCGCCTCGACCGTGACGATGCCGTGGACGGTGGCGTTGTCGCTGAAGGATGGCACCGGCGCCTGGACGAAGCGGTACTCGGAGTCGGGAGCGCAGTTCCCGCGGCGGCGCGGCGAGGCCGTGGCCACAGCCTCGCTCGTGACGAGCTTCGAGGAGACCCAGCCGGTGGTGCCGTCCGGGAGACGCACGTTCGACCAGTCGGCGCGCGTGGCCAGGAGAGCGAGCTTGTCGCCCTTCTTCACCTGCACGACGACGTCGCCGGTCGTCGACGGCGCCTTGCGCACATTCAGCGTCGACGCCGTGACACGTACCGTACCGACGGCGGCCGGCTCCGTGGGCGCCGACACCGGGGCGGGCTCGGGCTCGGGCACGGGTGCCGGAGGGGCGGGAGGGGGAGCCGCGCACCGGGCGAGCGCGGCGACGGCTGCGAGGATGACGATGATGCGCCGCATCTACGAGGCCATCCTCTTCACGAGGGTGTAGAGGAACTGCAGGCTGTCGTAGAACGAGGCCACGGCGACGCGCTCGTCACGGCCGTGCGCGCGGTTGTCGCCCACCTCGGCGAAGAGTCCCGAGACGCCGAAGCTCGGGATGCCGGCATTGCGCAGGTAGAGACTGTCGCTGGCTCCGGTGGCCATCGTGGGGATGACGGGCACGCCCCAGAACTCGCGGGTGACGTCCTCCACGGGCTTCATCACGGCGGGCAGGAGCACGGACGGCGCGCTCGGCTTGGCCTTGTCGATCCAGGTCACCTCCACGGCCGGGTCGTTGATCGTTTTCACAATGGCCGCACGGACGTCCTCCGGCGCGCCGGCCGGCAGGACGCGGCAGTTGACGGTGGCGCGGGCGAGCTGCGGCAGGGCATTGTCGGCGTGGCCGCCCTCCAGCCGCGTGGCGACGCAGGTCGTCCGCAGCAGGGCGTTGTAGACCGGGAGCTCGGAGAGGCGCGCGGCGGCCGGCCCATCGCCCGCGGCAACGGCCTTCATGTCCGCCGCGGTCGTCCCTTCCTCGATGGACGACATGCGCTCGAAATAGGCGTGCGTGACGTCATTGAGCTCGACGGGGAAGGCGAACTGCTCCAGGCGCCCGAGGGCATCGGCGAGCTCGTAGATGGCGTTGTCCTTCCGCGGAACCGAGCTGTGACCGCCCTTGTTGCGGGCGGTGAGAGAGAAAGAGACATAGACTTTCTCGCTGGCGCCGATGCCGTTGTACAGGTGGCGACCGTCCTTCAGCCGCCCGCCTCCGCCCTCGTTGAGCGCGAATTCGGCGTCGACGAGGGGGCGGTGGCTCGTGACGAGCCAGGATGCACCGTTGGACTTGCCTGTCTCCTCGTCCGCCGTGAGGGCCACGATGAGATCGCGCTTCGGCTTCCACCCCTCCTGCCTGAAGCGGATGAGGTTCGCGATCCAGATGGCGGCCATGGCCTTGTCGTCGCTCGTGCCGCGGCCGTAGAAATAGCCGTCCTTCTCGGTCAGGACGAACGGATCGAGCGACCAGTCGTCGCGGCTGGCCTCGACGACGTCGAGATGCGCCAGAAGGAGAATCGGTTTCTGCGCCGTCGTGCCGTGCAGCCGGGCCACGAGGTTCCCCTTCCGCGGCGCTTCGGCGGGAACGAGGACCTGCACGTCTTCCTCAGGAAAACCCGCCGCTTTCAATCGTGCGGCCATGGCCTCGGCTGCCGTGGTGCAGTTTCCGGAGGACTCGGTGGTATTGATCCCGATGAGCTGCTGATAGATGTCGCGGGTCAGCCGCCGCGCCGCCTCGTCGGCGGGCGGAACGGCCGCAGAGGCTTCGCATGCACAGAGGAGGACCAGACACATCGCGAGGGGGCGAATGGACATCGGTAGATTTTATCCTGAGCGAGGGCGGCGGTTTGGGCGGGAGCGAAGGATCTGGCGGCACCTCGTAAATCGTGATTGCAACCAGATCCTTCGCTTCCACCCAACCTCCACCCGCGCTCAGGATAAGATTGCCTCATGCCCCTCGCCGCGAAGCTCTGCCGATCGCACCCGGAACGCCCAGCGTTTGCGGTCTGTATGAAATGCCGTAAGCCACTCTGCCAGGAGTGTGCGACGCAGTGGGACGGGATCTTCCACTGTGCGCAGTGCCTGGGCATGAAACGCGGGACGGCGAGACCAGGGCCCCAGGTGGCCGGGTGGCTCTCCCTGACGGCGGGGTCGCTCTTTCTTCTCTATGTCAGCGCCAAGACGCTGGTCTGGGCAGGGGCGCTGATCGCGGGATTCTTTTGATTCGCGCGCCCCTATCCACCACCTCCGTGCTCGACGAGACGAGTGACGCCGTGGCGCGGACGGCCTCGCCGTGGGCGGGCCTGCTCATCCTGACCTCGATTCCGTATCGTTTCCTGCAGGTGCTCTTCATCGAACGACTCGACGACCTCCGCGGCTCGGCCATGCACTACGGCCGGGCCCTCGGCGAAATGGCGACGTGGATCACGCTGGCTTTCGTGCTCTCCCTGGCCGGGAGGGCCGTCTTCGCCCGCGCCGTCCGCCTCTCGGAATCAGGCGGCGAGGCGGAAGAAGGCGAGGCGCGCCTGACCTTCCTTCCCTTCCGGCTGCGGCCGGGAGCGCTGCTGAGCTACATCTACGCCGCCACCATCGCGGAACTGACCTTTCTGCTGTCCCTGCTGACGATCGTGGGGATTCCGCTGGCGATCATGCTGGCCGGTCTGGCCGTCGGGACGATGGAGCTCAACCGCGAGGCCGGCCTGCTCGCGCCGCTCCGGCTGATCGCCAAGTACCTCAAGAGCGGCTGCACGCAGCTTGCCGTGACGCTGCTCTTCGGCATCGCCCTCTTGGCCACGTGGATCAACATCTATGCGGTCGCCCAGATCGTGCTGGCGCTCTCGAACGCTTTCGCCGGCACGGACGTGGCGCGGTGGACGCTGCTGGTCGGCTCGCGGCACTTCGGCTGGCTGGCCCTGGCCGGGGCGATTCTGGCCCTCGAGCCGTTCTGGGTCGCGGCCAACGTCGTGCTGGTGCGCAAGGCGGGAGCACAGGAGAGCGGCGAAGAGCTGCGGCTCTGGTTCCGGGAGCTGCAGACATGAGGCGGCTGGCCATCGGGGCCGCGGCCGTGGCCCTCTTCCTGGCGGCGCAGGGCCGAGGCACGGCCGCGACGCTGCAGGAGTACATCGCCCAGCTCGAGGGGATGCGGGCCGCGCTGCATGAGAACCGTCTGGCCGACGCGCGGGCGCGGGCGCGGGCGCTGAAAGGCGCAACGATCGACTCGCCGGCCGGCGGCATCACCGCCGACGCGTCGCTCCTCGACGACGTCATCGCCGGCCGCATCGGCACCGAGGGACGCCTGGCGCTTGAAGTGGACGAGCTGCGCAAGTCCGCACCGGCCACACCCACGCCCGCCGACAGGAAACTCCTCGATCGCCTGCGGCGGGAGGAGACGCCGAACGCGCTCAAGGCCGGCGGCGAGGTGGCCCAGCCGCCGGTCAGCAATCAACCGATGATCGTGCGCATGGTGGAGGCCATCGACAAGATCTTCGAATGGATCGGCGAGAAACTCACGAAGCTGTGGGACTGGCTGCGGCAATTGTGGCCGCGCGCGAAAACGCCGGGCATCGGCGAGGGTTCGGCACTCCGGACGCGGTGGGTGGTCGGAGCGCTGGTCGTGGCCATCCTGGCCGTCATCGGCATCCTGGCGTGGGAAGTGATCCGCAAGAGCAAGCGCAGCGTGGCCGCGCCGGTGACGGAGAGCGACCCGATAGCTTCGAAACGCGACGAGGACCCCCTGTCGCGCGGTGCGAACGAGTGGGAGCGGTACGCCGCCCAGCTCGCCGCCGCCGGCCGCATCCGCGAAGCCATCCGGGCCTGGTACCACGCCGTGCTCGTCACCTGCTACGGTGCCGGCATCCTGCACTACCGCAAGGGACGCACGAACTGGGAGTACATCGGCGCCCTCTCCCCCGAGCTGGCGTGGCGCGGCGACTTCGTCGCCCTCACCCGCCGGTTCGAGACGGAGTGGTACGGCCGTACGACCTCTTCGCGTGACGCCCTCGACGAATGCGCGTCCCGGGCAGAACGCGTCCTGGACAGCCTGCATGGCTCCGCGGTCAGAGGTACCGCCGCGTGAAGCGCTCCTGGCCGCTCATCCTCGCCATCGTCACCTACGGCGTCGCCGTCATTCTCTGGCTGACCTTCGACCGGCACGTGCCGCAGAAGGCCTTCGACGCCTTTTCCTCCGAGAACACCTCCGAGAAGGGTCTCTCCCTGGCCCGCCGCTACCTCACCGCGCGCGGCCGGCGCGTCGATCTGCTGGAGCGCCCCATCGACACCCGCTACCTGCCGGCGAACGCCGTCGTCTTCCGCGCCGGGGAGTTCATGTCGTTCTTCGATCTCGTACGCGAAATGGACGACGAGGAGTCGCGCCGCGAGAAGGAGAGGAAGGACAAAGAGAAGAAAGACAAAGAAGGCGACGCCGGGAACGGCAAGGCCAAAAAGAGCGACGCGAAGTCCGGAAACGACAGCAACGCGAAGAAGAACGACGCGAAGTCCGGAAGCGACGGCAACGCGAAGAAGAACGACGGGAAGCCGGGAAGCGACGGCAACGCAAAGAAGCAGACCGCCTCGAAGAAGCCCGTCAAGGAGCGGAAGGAGCGGCCGGCGCTGCATCCGAAGCGCGCCCTGGCCACGCCGTTGCTGGACGCCGACGAAGAGGAATGGGTGCGCGGCGGCGGCCGTCTGGTGCTGGCGCCGACGCGCAGTTACGGCGGCCTGGCCGTCCGCGGCACGTCCTCGGCGCGGGCCACGAAGGTCTTTCCGCTCTGGAAAGGCCTCGACCACATCGACGAGCCCGAGCCGCGCATCCTGTCCGGCGAGGCCGTGCTGCGCGCGACGCATGCGCTCTATACCATCGGCGACGCTCCGGCCATCGCCCGCCTGCCGCTCGGCAGCGGCGACGTGATCCTCCTGCCCGCGCCGGAGCTCTTCACGAACGAGCACGTGGCCGGCAACCTGCCCCTGCTCACGGCCCTGGCCGGCGACCGGCGGCCGGTCTACTTCGACGAAGTGGCCCACGGCCAGCGCGCCGACGACGGCGTGCTGCCGCTGATGAAAGACTGGAACCTCGGACCGTTCCTCCTCCTCGGGCTGCTGGGATTCATCGTGGCCCTGTGGCGCACGGGCGTCTCCATCGGTCCACGCGAAGATGACTTCCGCGATACACGCTCCGAGGCCGTCGACCTGGTCGACTCCCTCGGCGCGCTCTACGAACAATCGATGACCAACGGCGACGCCATCGCCTCGTACCACCACGCCCTCACCCAGGCCGTGGCCGTGCAGAGCGGCCTGCGCGGGGAACCGCTTCACAAGCGCGTGAACGACCTCACCGGCTACACGCGCGTGCCTGCCAAGGGCGAGCGGCTGGACGACGAGACGTTCCGGCGGTCGATGACGAAGATCAATGAAGCGTTCGCGAGAATTGAACGATGACGGAGAGTGCTGAGTGCCGGGTGCTGAGTGCCGAGGATTTCAACCGCCTTGGCACTCGGCACTTCAGCCACTCTGCGCTCTGGAAGACAGAATTGAGTGCTGAGTGCCGAGTGCTGAGTGCTGAGGTTCGTCGTTCCTCTCGGCACTCGGCACTTTGTACTCGGCACTTTGGAAGACAGAATTGAGTGCTGAGTGCCGGGTGCTGAGTGCCGAGGATCACGCAGGTCCTCTCGGCACTCGGCACTCCGCACTCGGCACTTTGGAAGGAAGACATGCTGACGATTGCTGACATCTCTCCCCGCTTTGCGCTGTTGCGCGAGCAACTCGACCGGGTGATCCTGGGGCAGGATCGTGTGAAGACGCTGGCGGCGACGGCGCTGCTGGCGGGCGGGCATATGCTGTTGGAGGGCGTGCCCGGCACGGGCAAGACCCTGCTGTCGCTCACGCTCTCCAAGCTTCTCGGCTGCCGCTTCCGCCGCATCCAGTTCACGCCCGACCTCATGCCTGCGGATCTCACGGGCGCGAATGTCTTCAACCAGAAGCAGGAGGAGTTCATCTTCCGTCCGGGACCGGTTTTCACCGACATCCTGCTCGCGGACGAGATCAACCGCACGCCGCCGCGCACGCAGGCGGCCCTGCTGGAGTCGATGCAGGAGAACGCGGTGACGATCGACGGCATCCGCTACAAGGTCTCGCCGGTGTTCACGGTGTTCGCGACGCAGAACCCGGTGGAGTTCGAAGGAACGTATCCGCTGCCCGAAGCGCAGCGCGACCGCTTCCTGATGAAGATCAACATCGACTTCCCGGAGGCGGTCGACGAGGCGCGGATGCTCGAGGCCTATGCATCCGGCAAGCGGCTGCACGACGAGATCGTGGCCAGCCTGCAGCCCATCATCACCGCCGAGGAGCTGGCACAGGCGCGGCGGACGGTGGCCCAGCAGGTGCGGGTCGAGCCGCACATCATCCAGTACATCCAGCAGATCGTGGCCAAGACCCGTACCGACGACGCCGTGCAGATCGGGGCCGGGCCTCGCGCGTCGCTGGCCCTGCTCGAATCGAGCCGCGCCGCCGCCGCCCTGCAGGGGCGCGACTACATCACCCCCGACGACGTGAAATCCCTGGTCGGCCCCGTCCTCACCCATCGCGTGACCCTGAGCCCCGAGGCGGAGATGGAAGGCATGGCCCTCGACGACCTCCTGGCCCGGATCTTCGAACAGGTGGAGGTACCACGGTAAGTGCCGAGTGCCGAATGCTGAGTGCCGAGTCCTGAGCCGGACGCGGACTCAGAATTCACTCGGCACTCCGCACTCATCACTCAGCACTCTCTTCTCATGCTCCGACCCGGCAAACACTTCGTCCGACTGATCGGCATGCTGGCAGTCCTGGCACTGCTGGTGACCATCTTCGTCCCGCTCATCTGGGCGATCGTGGCGGCGCTGGCGGTGCTGGTGCTGCTGGCCGCGGCGGAGAGCGTGATGCTCCTCCGGGTGGTCTTCACCGGCGAGCGGCCGCCGAAGATTGCCCTGGCGCTGGACGAGGTGGAGCCGGTGCCGCTGGAGATCCGCACCACGGCATCACGGCCGCTGCGGATGATCGTCCGGCAGACCTGGCCGGAGACGGTGGAGGCGCGGGCCAGCGAGCGCACGGCGGTGTGCAATCCGGGCGAGGTGGTGAAGCTGGAGATGCCGGTGCGGGCCATCGCCCGCGGCTCGGCCACCATCGGCCGCCCGTGGGTCGCGGCCACATACCGCGGGCTCGTCGAGCGCGTGACGCCCCTCGGTACGGACACGGAGCTGCACGTCCTTCCGAACCTTCGCGCGGTGAAGCGGCTGCACAAGCAGCTCAACACCTATGCGCTGCGCGGGATCGGCGCGCGGCAGGCTCCCCGCCTCGGCAAGGGCCGCGAGTTCGACCGCCTCCGCGATTACGTTTCCGACGACGACTACCGCGACATCGCCTGGCGCGCCTCCGCCCGCCACGGCCGGCTCATCGTCCGCGAATTCCGTCTCGACCGGTCCCAGGACATCCTGCTCTGCCTCGACCAGGGCCACCGGATGGCCGCGCGCGTGGCCCAGATCACCCGCCTCGACCATGCCGTGAACGCCACGGTGCTCATCAGCTACATCTGCAACCGGATGGAAGACAAGGTCGGTATCGTGGCCTTCGATACCGACGTCGACAAGGGCATCACCACCGGCCGCGGCGTCCCGCACCTTCGGGCCATCACGTCATACGTGACGGCGCTGGAAGCGGCGTACCGCTATACCGACTACCTCTCCCTGGCCACGCAGCTTCGCCGGCGCCTCCACCACCGCACGCTCATCCTCATGCTGACCGTGCTGCCCGAGCGCGAAGAGCGCTTCGGCCTGCTGCGGGCCGTGGAGATGCTCGCGCCGCAGCACCTGCCGCTCATCATCGTGCTGAGCGACCCGAACCTGAAGGCAGCGGCGCGATTCCTCCCCTCGGGCCGCGACGAGCTGGCCCGGACCCTGGTGGCCCGCGAGCTGTGGACGAACCGCGTGGAGCTCATGCGCGACCTCCGCGCCCGCGGCGCCCTGGTGGTGGAATCGACCCCCGAGGATGCCGGCATCGACGGCGTGAACGCCTACATCGACGTGAAGCGGAGGCAATTGCTGTGAAGCGCTGGATGCTGGTCCTGTTCACGGTCCTGCTGGCGGCACCGGGCAGGCCAACGTTGGATCTGCACGTGCCTGTCCCTCCCACACCGGTCCGTATTCGAGGAACGCAGCACCTCGTGTACGAGCTCCACATCACGAACATCACCAGCGAAACGCTCGCATTGACGCGTCTCGAGGTCAAGACGGAAGGGCGAACGCTCGCGGATGTTCGCGATGAGGAGCTGCGAGCGATCGTCGACAAAGGCGAGCTGGGTCCGGGTGACCACGCTGTCGCCTACCTCTGGCTGCCGCTGGACGGCAGGCCGGTGCACGCACTGCATCATCGACTCGAGTACGGTGAGCACGGCAGTGTCGAAGGCGGCGCCACGTCCGTATCCGACACAGCTCCCGTGACGCTTGGTGCGCCCCTGCGCGGCGGGCCATGGGTGGCCATCTACGATCCCTCGATGGCGCGTGGCCACCGCCGCGTCTTCGTCACCGTGGACGGCCAGGCCCGCATCCCGGGCCGCTTCGCCGTCGACTTCATGAAACTCGACGCGCGTGCAAGGTTCTCTCACGACGACAGCTCGCAGGTGGCGAACTGGAACGGCTATGGAGCCGACGTGCTGGCGGTGGCGAACGGCGTCATCGCGGAGACACGAGACGGCATTCCCGAAAGTGCGACCATCTCCTTCACCCGCCACGCGCTCACAGAGGCCAGCGGAAACTACATCTCCCTGGGCCTCAGCGGAGGGCGCTACGCGCTCTACGAGCATCTGAAACCCGGCAGCCTGCGTGTGAAGAAAGGGGATCACGTGCGCGCCGGACAGGTGATCGCCGCCCTCGGTTATACCGGCGACTCCACGGGGCCGCATCTGCACCTGCACGTTGCCGGAGCGAGCTCGGATCTCGCGGCGGAAGGGCTCCCATTCGTCCTGGCATCCTTCCAACAGCTTGGACGCTACGAATCGATGGAGGCGCTCGGCAAGGAAGAGCCGTGGAAAGCGTTGGCCAGGCCGGAGAGGCGCAAGCGGGAGCTGCCGGCCGCGAATGCCGTGATCGAGCTCCCATGACGGCGGGTATGATCGAACCATGAAGCTCGGCAAGTTGAAGATCGACGAACGCCAGAACGTAAAGCTCGACGACATCGATCCGGACGACACGTCGCTGGCGGACGGGAAGTCGGAAGCGGTGCAGGCGCTGGACCGGCTGGCCACGAAGCTCGATGAGCTCCAGGAGCTGCTCTTCGCCGGGCAGACGCACAAGCTGCTGGTCGTCCTGCAGGGGATGGACACGTCCGGAAAGGATGGCACGGTACGCCACGTCATGCGCGGCGTGAGCCCGCAGAGCGTGCGGGTCACGTCGTTCAAGAAGCCGACGGCCGAAGAGCTCGCCCATGACTACCTGTGGCGCATTCACGCAGCGGTGCCTTCAAACGGCGAGATCGTCATCTTCAACCGCAGCCATTACGAAGACGTCCTGGTCGTCCGCGTGCACGAGCTCGTGGCCAAGTCCGTGTGGAAGAAGCGCTACGGACAGATCCGTGACTTCGAAGAGATGCTCGTCGAGAGCGGTGTGACCGTCCTCAAGTTCTTCCTGCACATCAGCAAGGAAGAACAGCGCAAACGTCTGGAGGCCCGCCTGGCCGACTCGAAGAAGCGCTGGAAGTTCCAGCACGGCGACATCGAGGAGCGGAAGCGGTGGGACGACTACCAGCAGGCCTACGAAGACGCCATAGGCCGCACCGCCACGAAACACGCCCCCTGGATCATCGTCCCCGCAAACGCGAAGTGGTACCGCAACTGGCTCATCGCCTCCACGCTCGTCGACACGCTGGAGAAGCTCGACATGCAGTATCCGGCGCCGGACCTCTCGGCGGAGGTGGTGGAGTAGCTGATCGCTGATCGCTGGTCGCTGTTCGCTGGCTGCCTATCTGCGATACGCGAAGTTGCTCGTTACTCACTTCGTGCCGACTGCTGCCGGAATGACCCGCTCCCGGGTGATCTCCGCCGCATAGGCCAGCGCAGCCTTGATGTCGTCAGCCGTGAGCGATGGATAGGCCTCGAGGATCTCCTCCTCCGATGCGCCGTCGGCGAGATTCTCAATGATGAGCGAAACCCAGATGCGCGTGCCTCGAATGCACGGCTTACCGAAGCAGATCCCCGGGTCGATCAAATGCGCTGCAGAAGATCGTCTCGTGTCATGGCCTTGCCTCTTCCAGAGTAGCAGAACGTCCACTGCGAACTGCTACCATGGCCTCCAGTCCAACGGTCCGGTCCGGTCGATTGTCGCCGGCTGTGTCCGTAGACGCCCTGACGAACGCAACCGAAACGGACAGCCGGGAACGACAGCGAATAAGCGAACAGCGAATAAGCGAATAAGCGAATAAGCGAACCCCGTGGATATCGAAAAATTCATCACCAACCGAAGCCACGTCTGGTCCGAGCTCGACACGCTCCTGGACACGGCGGACATCCGGGAGCTGGCCCATGACGAGGTGCATCACCTCGTGGAGCTGTACCGGCGGGCGTGCTCCGACCTGAACCTGGCCCGTTCCTACACCGCCAATCCGGAGCTGATCGGGCGTCTGAACCAGGTCACGGGCCGGGCCTACCGGTATGTCTACCAGGCCGGTCATGAGAAGCCGGTCCTGGCAACGTTCGGGAAGCTGCTCACCAGCGAGATCCCGTCCGCGTTCCGGCGGGAGCGCGTTGCCGTGGCCGTCGCGGCGGCCGCGTTTCTGCTCGGCACGCTGTTCGGCATCATCGCCGTGGCGGTCAACCCGGCCAACGGGCGGCGGCTCATCCCCGAGGAGTTCTTCACGGAGAGCCCGAAGGAGCGTGTGGCCAGGATCGAGTCGGACGAGGAGCGCATCTCATCGGCGGACGAAGCGCTGGCCTTCGGTGCGCAGCTCTACACGCACAACATCGAGGTGACGTTCCTGGCCTTCTCTCTCGGTGCGCTGACTATCCTAGGCGGGCTCTGGCTGCTCTTCTACAACGGAGTGATCCTCGGGGCCGTGGGGACGATGTACGTGCTCGATGGAGTGACGGCGTTCTTCTTCGCCTGGGTGGGGCCGCACGGCGCACTGGAGCTGCCGTCGATCATCTTCGGCGGCGCCGCCGGGCTCATCGCCGGACGGGCCCTGCTGATGCCGGGCAACTTCTCGCGCCGTACGTCGCTGCAACGCGTCCTGCCGTCGATCTGGCGGATCATGGCCGGCACGGCCATCACCCTCGTCTTCGCCGGGCTGATCGAAGGCGGGTTCTCACAGTTCTCCGCGAAGTCGTTCGCCTATCCGTTGAAGATCAGCGTAGCGGCGATCCTCTTCTCGGGACTCATGGCATATCTCTTCGCGCGGCGGGTGGACAGTGAGGGGTGATACCGGCGAGCGGGTTGCGGCGAGCGGCGAGCGGGAGAACCCCGCTCCACCTGATTCCCGCTCCACCTTCTTGCCGCTCGCCGCTCGCCCAAACCCGCTCGCCAGGCAGGAGGGCGGGCAGTGAGACGTGAAGTCACGATCACGACGCCGGAGCACGTCGAGATCCGGCTCGAGCCCGCGGGCGTCGGGAGCCGGTTCCTGGCGGTCGTCATCGATTCGGTCATCACGTACGGCGCACCATTCCTCCTCTTCCAGCTCATCGCTCCCGTTCTCAGCATGGGCCTGGCCTTCGCCGTCACCATCACCTTCTCCTTCGCGCTGCACCTGGGGTGGCACGTCTACTTCGAGACGCGGCGCGGAGGACGGACGCCCGGCAAGCGGGCCCTCGGTCTGCGGGTGGTCGACGGACGCGGGCTCCCCATCTCGCTCCACCAGTCGATGGTGCGCAACATCGTCCGCACGCTCGATGCCGCGCCTGCGTTCTACGGCGTCGGCGCCATCACCTCGCTGCTCGATCCCTCCCGCCGGCGTCTCGGCGACCTCGTGGCCGGCACCCTGGTCATCCGCGATGCGCGCCCGCTCGCCTACCGCCCCCAGCTCGCCGCCGAGCGTCGCTACAACTCCCTCCGCACGCCCCGTGTGCTGCGGCTGATCCGCCACCGCATCAGCCTGGAGGAGCGCGAGTTCCTCCTCGCCCTCTGCCTGCGCGCCGACAAGATGTCCCCCGAGGGGCGATACGACCTCATGGAAGAAGTGGCGGACGTCTACCGCGACAAGCTGGGTATCGAGCGAGAAGAGATCAGCGGCGAGAACTTCGTGCGTGACCTGACCGCGGTCCTCTTCGCCGTGCGGGCCGCATGACCTGCGCGGTACACGAGCAGGCAGAGGCGACCGCAACGTGTGCGCGCTGCGGCGTCGCGTATTGCGAAGACTGCCTGGTCACGTTGCGGGACCAGCGGGTCTGCGCGGGATGCAAGGACGAAGTCGTGCGCGACGTGATCTCCGGGGCGACCGTGACGGGCCTGCCGCTGGCGAGAATCACAGCTCGCGGCGTGGCCTGGCTGGTCGATCATGCGGCGCTGTGGATCGCGCAGTACGGCTTCACGCGCTTCCTCACCTACTTCCGCTGGAAATTCGGGCTGAACCTGATCAGGATCCCGCTCCTCAGCGGCGCCCTCTCTACGTTCGCGATCGCACTGCTCTTCTTCATTTATGAGGGCGTCATGGTGGCGGGACGAGGCCAGACCCTGGGCAAGATGCTGCTGCGGGTTCGGGTCGTTGGACCGGATGGAAGCCCGGCCAGCCGCCGGCAGGCCTGGCTGCGAGCCAGCGTGCGGGTAGCCTCGGTCTTCATCACGCTCCTGGTGACGCTCCGAGCCGCCCACTTCAGTCCCATGGCCGTCTTTGGTCTCTTCCTTCTCGACTATCTCCCCGGCGTGCTCACCCCGCAGCGAACGACCCTGCATGACCTTCTGGCCCGGACCCGCGTCGTACGGGTAGAGCCATGAGCTGCCTGGCACCTAAAATCGGTCGGAACCTGAGTCACAAGGGCTGGAAGGCTGAAAGGCTGAAAGGGCCAGAGGCAGCGCGGGGTTTCCTTCCAGCCTTCCAGCCTTTCAGCCTTGCTCCGAGACCGATGCTTCTTACTTAGGTGCAAAGCCCATGAGCTGCCTGGCCCACCCGCTGAACGACGAGACCCTGCCGTGCGAACGCTGCGGGGCGGCGTTCTGCGACGACTGCCTGGTGATGCTGCGCAACGAGCGGCTCTGCGCGGGGTGCAAGGACGAAGTCCTGCGCGACGTCACGTCCGGCATGCTCACCACCCGGAAGCCGTACGCGCGGATCACCAGCCGTCTGGCGGCGTACCTCATCGATCGCGCGATCTTCTACGCATTCATCATCGGGCTGGCGTTCCTCGAAAGGCCGCTGCGACGGCTGGGCGTCCCGGCTGTACGCGTCCTCAACACCCAGGTCGTCCTGCTGGCCCTGCTCTATACAAGCTTCTTCCTCTACGAAGGGCTGATGCTCAGTGCCCGTGGTCAGACGCTCGGCAAGATGGTCACCCGGCAGCAGGTCGTCCGGGCGGACGGAACGTGCCTCTCCCGCCGCCAGGCATGGGGACGAGCTCTGGTTCGCTCACTCTTCCTGAGCGCCTGGTACGCCGCGGTGATCATCGAGGTATACGACTTCGCCGTGTGGATCTTCATCCTTACACTGACCGACTCGCTGGTGGCCCTCGTCACGCCCCAGCGCACGGCCCTCCACGACCTCATTGCGCGTACCCGGGTCTACCGCATCGAGTGAGCCGGAAACTGCGTGCTACCATGCCGCGCACCGCAATCCGGGTACGGTCCTGATCGAGGTCGAATCGATGGAAATGGCACTGCATTGCCGCAATCACTGGGACGTGGTCGAAGGCCTGCGCCAGTGCAGCCGCTGCGGCCAGACGTTCTGTCGGGACTGTCTCGTCGACATCCACGGACGTCCCTACTGCGCGAGCTGCAAGAACGAGCAGCTCCTCGACGTGCGCTCCGGCGTCACCGTGGCCACCAATCTCGACCTGGCACACCCCGGCCGGCGTTTCGTGGCCCTCATCATCGACAACTTTCTCCTCGGGATTCCTCTCATCGTCATCTTCGTCGTGGCCATGTTCGGCATGTTCACCAGCGATAAGGTGATGACCCCCGAACAGATCCTGTGGTTCCAGCCATTGAGCTGGCTCTGGATCGTCGTCGTCTTCGTCTACGAGGGCCTCATGCTCTCTTCCCGCGGCCAGACCGTGGGCAAGATTGCCATGAAGATCAAGGTCGTCCGGCCCGACGGCAGCGACATCTCCACCGGGCAGGCCTGGGGCCGCGCCGCCATGCGCCATATCCTCGTGAGCTGCCTCTGCATCATCAACTACCTCCCGGCCTTCTTCACCCAGGAGAGGACAACCCTTCACGACATGGTGGCCACCACGCGCGTCGTGAACTGGAACTGACCCGTGCTCCGCCCTTCCTCGTATTCGGGCCCGGCCTGCCCCCGCTGTAAGACACCCACTCCGCTGACGGAGCTGACGGACGGGATCGTCCTTTGCCCCCGCTGCGGCGGCGAGTACGAGGCGCGGGTCTTTCATCCGCCGACGCGCAGCGCCCGCGTGCTGCAACTCGTGCAGAGCGGACCGGAAGGAGCCGGGGCCTGCGCCAATCATCCCCGCAACGCCGCGGTGACGAACTGCGAGCGCTGCGGGATCTTCATCTGCTCGCTGTGCGAGCTCGAAGTCGATGGGGCCAAGTACTGCCCGGGATGCTTCGAGCGCCTGGCCCAGGAGGGATCGATCCAGAGCGCCCGCACGCGCTTCCGGGCCTACGGCTCGCTGGCCGGGCTGTCGGCCATCGCCGGACTCTTTCTCTCGGGACTCTTCCTCGGCTTCCCGCTGGGAGGACTGGCGCTCTACTACGTGATCAAAGGCTTCCGGACGCGCAGGGACTCCGGCGCTTCCATGTTCGGCCTGCTCCTCTCGACCTTCATCGCGCTGGCCGCCATCGCCTTCAGCGTCTTCATGGTCGTCTTCTACACACACGGGATAGGTAAGAAATGACGACCGAGACACGCACGCGGATCGGCCGCTTCAATGACATCGCCACGCGCCAGATCGTCTACCAGACCGGCGAGGCGCTGGAGATCGACGAGATCGACCAGTTCGAGGTCGTCCGCCGCCGCGTCTACTGGGATGACATCCTCCTCGTGACGTTTCACACCATGGTCGGCATGGCCTTCGTCATCACCATGGCCGTCTTCTTCGTCCTCTTTCTCGCCATCGCCGGCATCCTGCAGTCGTCCCACGAGAACGACGCGGCGATGTGGTTCGCCGGCCTCTCCGCTCCGTTCCTCCTGGCCCTCTTCACGCGCGTGCTGTTCAAGCGGGACGTGATCACCGTTTACGGACGCCGCTCCAAGGCATCGATGCGCTTCACCTTCCGCAAGACCTACGCCCGCGACAAGTTCGCGGAGATCTGCGACCTGGCCCGGACCACCCAGGCCCGCATTGCTGCGGAGAAGGCCGCCATGGAGCCGGCCCCGCCCTCGCCGATGGCCGGCGTGCCCATGCCGCCGGCGGAGGGACCGGGCACTGCCGAGGCGGAGTCCGCGCCAGCGGCACCGGCGCCCCCCGCTTCAGAGCCTGATCCGAAGGCGGAAAGGCTGGAAGGCTGAAAGGCTGGAAGGACAATCAGCCCAGCCTCCGATCCCTTTCAGCCTTTCAGCCTTCCAGCCTTCTTTAGCGGCAGGATCTACAGCCTCCGTCCCACCGCCGGAACGATGATGCGCAGCTCGTCCATGAGCCGGGTGAACTGCTCGGGATAGAGCGACTGCGGACCGTCGCAGACGGCCTTCTCCGGATCGTGGTGCACTTCGATGAGCAGGCCGTCCGCGCCGGCGGCGACGATGGCGCGCGCCAGGGGCATGACCTTGTCGCGGCGGCCTACGGCGTGCGAGGGGTCGGCGATGATCGGCAGGTGGGAGAGCTTGTCGATGACGGGGATGGCGGAGATGTCGAGGGTGTTGCGCGTGTAGGTCTCGAAGGTGCGGATGCCGCGCTCGCAGAGGATGACGTCGTAATTGCCGCCCGACAGGATGTACTCCGAGGCCAGCAGCCACTCCTGGATCGTGGCGGAGAGGCCGCGCTTGAGCAGCACCGGCTTGCGCACCTGGCCGAGGGCGGCGAGGAGGTTGAAGTTCTGCATGTTGCGCGCGCCGACCTGCAGGATGTCGACGTACTCGAGCATCGTCTCGATCTGGGAGATCTCCATGACCTCGGAAATGACGGCCATGTCCAGCTCGTCGCCGGCCGCGCGAATGAGCTTCAGCCCCTCCACGCCCATCCCCTGGAACGCGTAGGGCGACGTGCGAGGTTTGTAGGCGCCTCCGCGCAGGATGCGCGCGCCGGCGCGCCGGACGCGCCGGGCCGTCTCGAAGAGCTGGTGCTCGCTCTCGATCGTGCACGGCCCGGCCATGACCACCACGTCCTCGCCGCCGATCAGTACTCCGCGGGCGTTGACGACAGTCTTCTCCGGCCGGAACGTTCGGCTGGAGAGCTTGAACGGCTCGCTGACGCGGACGACCTCCTGGACGCCGTCCATCAGCTCGTACTCGCGCGGATCGATCTCCTCGACCTTCCCGACCACCCCGAGGATCGTCTGCTCCGAGCCGGTGGACCGGTGCACGTCGAAGCCGCGCGCGGTCAGCTCCGCCATGACGTGCTCGATGTTGCCTTCACTGGTGTGCTTCTGCATCACGATGACCATTTCGTCTCCATTGGCGAGCGGTTGGACGGCGAGCGGCGAGCGGGGCTCGCGCGGCTGCCGGTCACCCTCGCGGTTGATTTACCGTCAGTGGGTTGCCGCTTCGCGCTCTACGCGCCTGGACTCGTCGATGATTCGCTCGAACAGCCGTCGCACGGCGACGCCGTCGAGCGGGCCCTCGGAGGATCGCTCGGCACGCCAAAGCACCTCCTTTTCGCGTTCGGGCGCGTAGATCGGCAGGCCCAGGACGGCCTTCACTTCTCCGATCTCGATGGCGTACTTCGCCCTCTGGTTGAGGAGGCGGACGATGACCTCGTCGACGCGGTCGATGGCCTCCCGCAGCCGCTTCATCTCGCTTTCAGCTTCGATCCGTTCCATAGCAAAAACCCCTTCCCGCCGTCGGGAAGGGGTTTGGTTTGGCTCGGCTCGGATGTACGCGCCCCCTCCGTTCGGCGGGGCGCAGTGAGATTACGCCCCAGACTCGCTGGTAAACCAGTAATACGAGTTGCGGTAGAAGCCGCGAGGCGCGTTCATGTGGAGAGGGAGACTAGACGCCTGCCTCAGGATTGTCAATACGACGAAGCGGCCAGCCCGCTGCGGCGCCACCAAGAGCCCAGAGGACGGACTTGACCGGGTAGATGGCCAGATTGGGACCGAAGAACCGGATGAATCCCTCCGCTGTTCGTGGGCCTGCTCCGAAGATGTATCCGAGCGAGCCGCCCACGGTGGCGTCAATAAAGGCCACAGCCGCGGCAGTGGTGATGATGAGCGGCCAGCGCGGCGTGGCCATCATGAGCAGGAGCCCGAGGAGACAATAGAGTGCGCCATCGACCCACGGCAGGATCGGATGCAGCCACGCCACGTGTTCGAGTGGCGCTCCGCATGCGCTGAAAACGAGCTCCACGATCGTGAAGACGATCGCCAACCGGACCAGGCGCTTCACGGCCGCAGGATCCCCCGCACCACCGCCGCCGCCCGCTCCGGTGCGCCGGCGGCATCGCCGTCCGCAATGGCCCGGACGATGGCGCTGCCAACGACGACGGCATCGCAACGGTCGCGCAGAGCGAGATAGTGCTCGTGCTTGGAGATGCCGAAGCCGACGGCCAGCGGCTTGTGGACCTTTGCGCCCACTTCCGCGAGCCGTTCCAGCAGCGCCGGGTCGAGCTCCTGGCGCGCGCCGGTCACGCCGGTCGTGGAGACGTAGTAGATGAAGTCGTCGCTGGCGCGGTCGATGGCCGCGATGCGCGCGTCACTGGACGTCGGGGCCATGAGGAAGATCACGCCGAGGGCGTTGGCCTTCGCTGCCGCCCGGACCTCCTTCGCCGCCTCGGGAGGGAGGTCGGTGAGCAGCAGCGCGTCGATGCCTGAAGCGGCGGCGTCGGCCGCGAATCTCTCCACCCCGTAGCGCAGGATGGGATTGAGGTACGAGAAGGCGATGAGGGGAATGCTGCTCCGCTCCCGCACGGCACGGGCGATGGCGAAGACGTCGGCTGTGGTCGTCTTCTGCGCCAGCGCACGCATCGCCGCCGCCTGGATGACCGGCCCGTCGGCGATCGGATCGGAGAACGGCACGCCTAGCTCGATGGCATCCGCTCCCGCCCCTTCCAGCGCTTCGATGACGCGGACCGTCGTCTCCCGATCGGGATCGCCGCAGGTGATGTAGGCGATGAGACCCGTTCTCTCATCACGGGTGAGGTGTTTGAACAATCGTTTGATTCGATTCAAGTGCACTCCTTGCAACCAGGGGTGATGGGAACGATGGACCAGCGAAGAGCGGCCAGCCGAAGGCGCCGTCTCAACCTTCGCTCTTCATCCTTCGCCCTTCGCCCTTCCTCCTCCGTCCTTCGCCCTTTCATCCAGAGCCATGATCTGCGGCACGTCTTTGTCGCCGCGTCCGCTGAGGTTCACGATGACCACGGCGTCGCCTGCGATCGAGGCACCGCCGTGACGCAGAAGCCAGCCGAGCGCGTGCGCCGATTCGAGGGCCGGGATGATCCCCTCCGTTTCGCTGAGCTTGTGGAAGGCTTCGAGGGCCAGGTCGTCGCTGCAGTCGTGATACTCGACGCGTCCGATGCCCTGCAGGTAGGCGTGCTCCGGCCCGATGGACGGGTAGTCGAGGCCAGCGGAGATCGAATGCGTCTCGGCGATCTGGCCGAACTCGTCCTGCAGGATCATGGAGCGTGTTCCGTGCAGCACGCCGAGGGCGCCGCCGGAGAAGCGCGCGGCATGCTCGCCGAGGTTGGGGCCGCGGCCGCCGGCCTCCACGCCGATCATGCGGATGTCCTTGTAAGGAAGCATCGCGTAGAAGAGACCGATGGCATTGGAGCCGCCGCCGACGCAGGCCACGGCCACGTCCGGCCGGCGGCCGATGCGCTTCTTCAACTGCCCCAGCGCCTCGCGGCCGATGACGGACTGGAAGTCGCGGACGACCATCGGATACGGATGGGGACCGAGGACCGAGCCGATGATGTAGTGCGTGGTGCGGACGTTCGTCACCCAGTCGCGGATGGCTTCGTTGATGGCGTCCTTGAGCGTACGGCTTCCGCTCGAGACGGGAACGACCTCCGCACCGAGGAGACGCATGCGGAAGACGTTCAGCTCCTGGCGGGCCATGTCCACTTCGCCCATGTAGACCACGCACTCCAGTCCGAGCAGCGCGCAGGCCGTGGCCGTGGCCACGCCATGCTGCCCGGCCCCGGTCTCGGCGATGATCCGCCGCTTCCCCATCCGTTTGGCGATGAGCGCCTGGCCGATGGCGTTATTGATCTTGTGCGCGCCCGTGTGGTTGAGATCTTCCCGCTTGAGGAAGAGCCGGAAGCCGCCGCACAGCTCCGCGAATCGCCTGGCCTCGGTGACCGGCGTCGGCCGCCCCACGAAGTTCGCCAGGACGTCGTCGAGCTCGCGCCGGAAGTCCGCATCGCGACGCACCTTCCGGTACGCCGACTCGAATTCGTCGAGCGCCGCCATGAGCGTCTCCGGCACGTACTTCCCGCCGAAGGTGCCGAAGTAACCGTGTTTATCGGGGAGGGAGGGGGAGGTGGCTGTCATCGTTTTTCCTCTTCGAGCTCTGCGTCACTGGGGTAACCGGTAACAGGTGCCGGGTAACAGGTAACGGGTACCGGGTACCGGCGTCGGGTATCGGGCGTTGGGTGAGCAGATGTGGAATGGCGCTGACACCCTCTCCCGGCGGGAGAGGGTCGCCGCGGAGCGCAATTCGCCATGCGCTGAATCAGTGCCCGGCATTCAGCGTAGCGGCGGGGTGAGGGGTCTCCTCTGTCGCAATTGCCGGGGCGGAGCTCTGAATGGAACACGCCCTTCGCCGCAGACGCGGAGTAGCGCCTTGTACACCCTCTCCCGACGGGAGAGGGTCGCCGCGGAGCGCAATTCGCCATGCGTTGTATCAGTGCCTGGCATTCAGCGCAGCGGCGGGGTGAGGGGCATCCTCTTTCGCATCTGCCGCGGCGGGGCTCTGAATGAAACACGCCCTTCATCGCAGCAATTAGGGAAGGGCGTCGCGGAAGGGCGCTGCTGCCAGCGGCCCTTCGAAGTTCAACAACATGCGTGCCAGTCGAACGAGAAGGGAATGACCCCTCACCCCGGCACTTCCGCGCTGGTTGCTGGAAAGCTGATTCACGGTCCTCCGGATTGCGCGCTCCAGTGCCGACCCTCTCCAGTGGGGAGAGGGTGACGCCGCGCATCGCCGCCGCCGGTGTCCACTGCGTTCGCCCGATACCTGATACCCGACACCCGAGACCCGATACCCAGCGTCCGGTCCCCGTTACCCGGTACCCGGCACCCGCCCCCCGGCCCCCGTCACCCGCCGCCCGCGCCCTCACCGCCGCACCCGTTCGAACAGTCGCTGCATCAAGGCGTGGTCCTTCACGCCGGGCTCGGATTCAACGCCGCTGGAGAGGTCGATGGCGTCGGGGCGCACGAGGGTGAGGCCGGCCACGACGTTGTCGGGGGTGAGGCCGCCGGAGAGGAAGAACGGTTTGTTGCGCTCGTACCGGGCCAGGAGGGACCAGTCGAAGCTGCGGCCCGTGCCTCCGGCGCGCTGCAGGTCGAACGTGTCGAAGAGGAGCCACGCGGCGGCGGGCGCAGCGTGTGTGTCGGGCATCGTGTCGTTCACGCGCAGGGTCTTGATGACGGGGAAACCGATGGCGGTGATGTCGGCGTCCGGCTCGCTGCCGTGGAGCTGGGCGACGTCGAGCGTGGCCACGGAAGCGATCTCGCGGATGTAGTCGACGCCGTTGTCGTAGAAGACGCCGGTGATCTTCGGCGCCCGGTCCGCGAAGCGCTCGCGGACAGCGGCGGCGACGTCGCGCACCCGTTCGGGCGTGACGAAACGGGGAGACGAAGGCACGAAGATGAAACCGAGGAAGTCGGCGCCGAGCCGCGCGGCCTCCAGGGCGTCTTCCTGGCGGGTCAGGCCGCAGATCTTGATGCGCGTCATCGCACGAGCTCCCGGACGGCCGCGGCCCGATCCGCCTGCCGCAGCAACGACTCGCCCACGAGAAACGCATCGAATCCCGCCGCGCGCAGACGATCCACGTCCCCGCGCGTGCGGATGCCGCTCTCCGCCACCCGCACCACGCCCTTCGGCATCAACGCTCCGAGGCGCTCGGAAGTGGCCAGATCGACATGGAACGTGCGCAGGTCGCGGTTGTTCACGCCGATCAGGCGCGCCCCTCCGTCCACCGCGCGCGCCAGCTCCGCTTCGTCATGCACCTCGACCAGCGCGTCACAACCGAATTCGTCGAGGATGCCGATGAACTCACGGATCTGCAGCGCGTCGAGCAGCGATGCCAGCAGCAGCACGGCGTCGGCGCCCGCCGCCGCTCCCCGCAGCAGTTGCGAGGGATCGATGACGAAGTCCTTCATGATGACCGGTAGCCCGCTGGCGCCGGAGGCCCGGATGATCCACGTGCGTGAGCCGCGAAAGAAGTCCGGCTCCGTGACGATGGAGATGGCCGCCGCACCGCCGTGCTTGTAATCGGCGGCGATGGCCTCGACATCCGGATTCTCGACGATCGTCCCCGCCGACGGCGACGCCGCCTTGATCTCCGAGATCACGTTCACCGCCTCGCGCCGCTTCAGCGCCGAGTAGAACGCGAACGGCTCGCGCTGATCGGCCCGCAGCCGTGCCGCGCGCTTCGACGCCTGCCAGTCGAAGGTCTCCTCGTCCAGACGGGCCTTCGTCCGCGCCACGATGTCGCGGAGGACGTCGCTCATGGCAACCGCTCCGCGCCGCAGCTGGGGGAATGGGTACCGGGTAACGGGTCCCAGAAGCTACAGTCCCATCTCACAGGCACCCGGTACCCGGCACCTGGTACCTTCGACTGCTGATCACCGGCCGACAACCCGCAGCTCGTCATCCCGCCACCTCCCGCGATGTCGCGACCAGCTCCTCCAGCTTGGCGCGAGCCGCGCCGGAGGCGATGGCCTCGCGGGCCTGCTCGACCCCTTCCCGGATCGTGGCGGCCTGGCCGGCGACATAGAGCGCGGCGCCGGCATTGGCGATGACGATGTCGCGCCGGGCGCCCGCCTCCCCTCCCAGCACGGCCGCGGCGATGCGCGCGTTCTCGGCCGCGTCGCCGCCCAGGACGGCCTCGAGCGAATGCGTGGCCACACCGGCCTCGCCCGGCGTCAGCTCGTAGGCGCGCAGCTCGCCGTTCAGCACCTCGGCCACGCGCGTGGGGGCGGAGACGGAGATCTCGTCCAGCCCGTCGTGGCTGTGGACGACCAGGGCGTGCTCGGCGCCGAGGGCCTGAAGCACGCGGGCCACGACCTCGACGAGGTGCGGCGCATAGACGCCCAGCACCTGCCTGCGCGCGAAGGCCGGATTCGTCAGCGGGCCGAGCACATTGAAAACCGTGCGGACTCCGAGCTCGCGCCGCACGCCGGCCACCGCTCCCATGGCCGGATGCAGCTTCGGCGCGAAGAGAAAGGCGATGCCGGTGCGGCGGAGAACCTCGCTCATCTGTGCCGCATCGAGGTCGATGACCACACCGAGCGCGCCGAGGAGGTCGGCACTGCCGCACGCGGACGACACCGCGCGGTTGCCGTGCTTGGCCACGCTGGCACCCGCGGCCGCGGCCACGATCGCGGCGATCGTGGAGATGTTGAACGTCCCGCGCCCGTCGCCGCCTGTGCCGCACGTGTCGACCAGGCCGTTGCGCTCCACCTGCAGCGGCGTGACCCGCTCGCGCATGGCCATGGCCGCGCCGGTGATCTCCTCGGGCGTTTCGCCTTTCATGCGCAGGGCGATCAGCAGTGCGCTCTTCTGCACATCCGTGGCCTTGCCGTCCATCACCTCGCCGAAGACCTCGTACATCTCCGTGCGGTCGAGCGAGTGTCCTTCGACGATGCGACGGATCGCGGCGGCAACGCGGCTCACGGCCGCCCGCCCTTGCCGCGTTCGTTCCCTCCCAGCCCGTTGCCCGCCGGCGTCGAGGTGCGCGAGGCTCCGTCCTCCACGGCCAGCGGCAGATCCTGCGTCTCGCGGCCGAGGACGACGGTGAGGAAATTCTGGATGAGCTGATCGCCGCCGTCCGTGCCGTACGACTCGGGATGGAACTGGATCCCGAACAAGGGACGCTCGCGGTGGCGCATGGCCATGATCACGCCGTCGTCCGTCTCGGCTTCGACGACGAAGCAGCCCGGCAGCGAGGCCCGCTCGACGATGAGTGAGTGGTAGCGCGCCGTCTTCATCGGGGCGGGGCAGCCTTCGAAGAGCCCTCGGCCCGCGTGCCGCACCTCGCTCACCTTCCCGTGGACCGGGACGCGGTCCCGCACCACGCGCCCGCCGTAGGCCTCGCCGATGGCCTGGTGGCCGAGACACACGCCGAGGAGGGGGATGGTCTCGTTGGCGCGGATCAGGTCGAGGATGCGTCCCGCGCGGGTGGGCGTTCCCGGGCCGGGCGAGATGACGATCGCTTCCGGCTCCTGCTCCAGCAGCGCTTCCGGATCGAATGCGTCGTTGCGGATGACCTGCATGGGCCGCTCCGCAAGCCGCTCGATCTGCTGCACGAGATTCCACGTGAACGAGTCGTAGTTGTCGATGACCGTGATCATGAATCGCTCCTGGAGCCCATCCTGAGCGCGGGTGGACGTGCGGCCGGGAGCGAAGGATCAAAGCGATCACACTTCCGGGGGTTCCGCAGTTTGAGAGGTTGGTGAAACGTGATCATGATTCGCTCCTCGAGGTCGGGCAGGAGTGGACGTGGCGCGTCAGGAGCGACGCCATCGAATCAAGCTTAGATTGTGGTGGTGGAGGGAAGCGAGCCGGTCAGAGCCAAAGACACGAGTCGACACGACTGACGATCGACTCGGGCAGCTCCGTCTGGGCGGTGGGACTCATGAGGCGCGGAGGATAGCACAGAAAAAGTGCCGAGTGCTGAGTGCCGAGTGCCGAGGGAGGCATGAGGCATGAGGCATGAGGCATGAGTGATGAGGCATGAGTGGATTTCGCGTTTGCCTCGGGTGTCTCACAGAGTCAAGAGTGCCGAGTGCACAGAAAAAGTGCCGAGTGCTGAGTGCCGAGTGCCGAGTGCCGAGGGGCATGACGCGCATGCTGACTCAGCACTCAGCACTCTCTTCACAGCCACTCATGCCTCGTCACTCATGCCTCATGCCGACTCGGCACTCGGCACTCGGCACTCGGCACTTTCTTCACGTCTCCGAGCTCGCGAACGGCACCACGTCCCCCTCCTCCTCGCTCTGGGCGTGGAGACGGAGCTTGGTCGATTCGAGGGGGACGGCGTCGAGCTGTTTGAGCTCGCCGAGCTCCTTGCCGCTGCCGGCCATGCGCTGAAGCTCTTCGCCTTTCGGCCAGAGGCGCGTGTCGATGGAGCGGATGACGCCGTTGTAGCGCTCCACGGTCTTGCGCAGCGCGTCGCCCACTTCGGAGAAGAGCTCCATCACCTTCACGAACCGGTTGAACAGCTCCACACCGGCTTCGTGCATGCGCTTGGCGTTCTCCTCCGTCCGCTCGGCTTTCCAGCCGGTGGCCACGGCGCGCAGCATGGGCAGGAGGACGGTCGGCGAGGCCAGGTAGACCTTCTTCTCGGCCGCGTACTCGAACATCATCGGGTCGGTCACGAGCGCGGCGGAGAGGAAGTGCTCGCCGGCCAGGAAGAGGACGGTGAAGTCGAGCGTGTTGCCGATGGAAGCCTGGTACTCGCGGCGGCTGAGGGAATCGATGTGGCGGCGGAGCGTCCGGGCGTGCAGGGCCAGGCACTCCCGGCGCCGCTCTTCAGTCTCGGCGTTGGCCGCCGCGGCGTATTCCGTGAGCGGGACCTTGGCGTCGATGGCGATGACGCGCTTGTTCGGCAGGCGGACGATGACGTCCGGCCGCAGGCGGCGGCCCTCGTCGTCGAAGAACGTCTCCTGGGCGGTGAAGTCGCAGAACTCGCTCATACCGGCCATCTCGATGCAGCGCTTGAGCGTGTTCTCTCCCCATGAGCCGCGCACGGTCGGCGATTGCAGGGCATTGGCGAGACGCGAGGCTTCGCGCTGCGCGGACTCCTGGGCCGTCAGGAGCGACCGGATCTGTTCCTGCAGCCCGCCGTACGCTTCCGTGCGAGCGCTTTCGCTCTTGAGCAACTCGCCGCGGTAGCCGTCGAGCATCTCGCGCAGGGGGGCCAGGAGCGTCTCGATCTCGGCCTTCTTCTGATTCAGCGAGCCGTCGACCTGGGTCTTGTTCTGGGCG
>CAZYTO010000039.1:0-25919 GCA_964650405.1 uncultured Thermoanaerobaculia bacterium
GCAGCTCATGAGGATGAGCCGGCTGACCAGCTCGGGCCGGTGCTCGAGAAACGACTGGGCGACGAGCCCTCCGAAGGAGATGCCGAAGACGGCGGCGGTGCCGATGCCCTCGGCGGACAGGACGGCGGCCACGCCACGGGCCACCGTGGCGGGATCGGAGCGCTCGCCGAGGGAGGGGACGATGACGCGGAAGTCGCGGGCGAAGGCGCTGACGAACCACTCCATCGACTCGGCGTTGCCGATGGCGCCGTGAAAGGCCAGCAACGGCTCGCCCTGGCCGGCGGCGATGTACTCGACGGCGCCGTCCGCCGTCCGGAGTGTGCGATGAAGCGGGGGTCCGGCCAATCCTCCGCGCATGGCCGTCACGTTTCCGGCGCGTGCTCGAAGTAGTCGCTCCACAGCACGCCGGCGCTCTCGGCATGCCACCTGCGGCGCTGGAGCCACGGCACGTCGCGCGTGGTGGCGTGCTCGTGATGCAGTACGCGCAGGGCGGGCATGAGGACGACGCGCAGGCCGGCCCGGCGGGTCTGCTCGGCGATGTGGATCTCCTCGCCGTACATCGTGCCGCGATAGGCGAGCGCGCCGCCCCGCTCGAAGAACTGCCGGTGGACGAGGAAGATCGAGCCGTGCGCGGCATAGATGGCAGCCGGCCCGGCGGCGGGGTGGAGGCGGCCGGTGCCGCGGCCAGTGCCACGTCCGGTGCCACGTCCGAGGTGTCCGCGCACGACATGGCGGAGGCGGACCGACAGCTCGAAGATGGGCATGAAGAGGGCCAGGCGGGAGAGGACAGCGTAGGCGAACATCATGGCCCGGGGCGGCCGGCGGTGGAGGATGGGATTCTGGCGGGCGCCGTTGGCCAGGCGCACGTCGGGAGCGACGACGCCGAGGCCGTCGTCGATGGGCGCGGCGGCCAGCGTGGTGAAGAAGTCGTCGTCGAGGCGCAGGTCGGTGTTGGCGACGCAGATCCAGTCCGGATGGGGATGCCCCGCGCCGAGCCACTGCCCGAGGGCCCACGCGCATCCCGGCACGTACCCGAGGTTGCGGCCGGGATCGAGGACGGCGGCGCCGGGGAGGTCGGCCGGCGGAGGCTCTTCGCCGTGGACGGCAACGCCGTTGTCGGCGGCGCCGTTGTCGACGATGACCACGTCGAGCCGGATGCCTGGCGGGCAGGGCAGGGAGCGTAGGTGCGCGACGAAGGCGCGGACGCTCGCGGCGTTCCGGTACATGGCAAGCAGAAAACAGACCGAGGCGGTGCCGGGCTCGCGCGCCATCGAGGACGTTATGGCATACGGGAGCTGAAATCCGCAGCAGCAGCGTGCGAAATCCGTGTGCAGGGCCTCGCAGCGGAATTCACAACTTCGCCTCGCCTTCATGGACGACAGGGGCGGGCCGATTCCCCGACAATCGCCCCGTGCAGCACTACTGGAATTGGCTGCTGGCGCGTTACCTCCTGGGCGGCTCGCTCCTGCTCCTGGCGGCACTGCACGTGGCTCGGGTGATGTTCCACGCGTGAGCCGCCCGGCGCGCTGGAGCGCGGAGAGGCTGGCAGGCATTGCCGTCCATCACTGGCGGCAGACGCTGCTCGTCACCGCCGCGGTGATGGTCCTCGGTGTGCTCGCCGCGACACGTCTTCGCCTCGATCCGCAGGTGGTGTCGTTCCTCCCCGCACATCACCGGGCGGTGATCGACTTCCGCCGGACGCTCGACGCGCTGGGCACGACGGACCAGCACATCGTGCTCATCGAACTGCCTCCCGGGACCGACGCGTCGGCGTATGAAGACTTCGTCGACGACGTGGCCCGGCGTTACGAGCACCTGCCCTTCGTAGAGGCGGTGGACGCCCGGATGCCCGACCCGCACGAGCTGGCCGCGCACCTGTTGCCGCAGGCCGTGCTGATGCTGCGACCGGACGAGGTCGATGCCCTGGCCGGCCTGCTGAGCGACGGGGCGATCCGCGAGTCGATGGCCCGCAACCACCTGCTGCTCTCCACGCCGGAGTCGACGGCGGCCAAGAGCATCGTGCCGCTCGATCCGCTGAACCTCCGGTCGATCTTCCTGCGGCGCGTGCAGTCGAGCGGCACATCGATCCGCCTCGACCTCACCTCGGGGTACCTGCTGTCGTCGGACCACTCGGCGTACCTGGTCGTGGTCCGGCCGCGGTTCGCGGCGCACGACGTCGGCGCCACGCACGTGCTCATGGCCGCGGTCCGGCACCTCGACGCCGAGGCCCTCGGCGCCTTCCGCCGCACGCATCCCGGCGACCCGCTGCCGCGCATCTCCGAGGCCGGCGCGTATGCCATCGATGAAGAGGACGCGCAGCTCATCCGCGGTGACCTGGCCGCGAACGTCGTCGTCTCAATGGCCGGCGTGCTGCTGCTCTTTCTCTTCGCCTTCCGGCGCGGGGCGGCGGTGCTCTACGCGCTGGGGCCGATGCTGGCAGCCATCGTGGCCACGTTCGGCTTCGCCGCCCTCACCGTGCACACGCTGAGCGCCGCCAGCGCCGGATTCGCGGCGCTGCTGGCCGGCCTGGGCATCGACTTCATCACCGTGCTCTATCAACGGTTCACCGAGGAGCGGAACCGGGGAGCGGCGGTGGAGGACGCCATGCGCACGACCATGCGCACCACCATGCGCGGCGTGGCCGCGGCGGCCATCACCACGGCAGCGACGTTCTACGCCTTCCTGGCCACCGACTTCCGCGGGATGGCGCAGATGGGCTTCCTGACCGGGACGGGCATCCTCTTCTTCCTGCTGGCGGTGGCCTTCGTGCTGCCGGCGCTGATCGTTGCCATGGAGCGGCGGCAGGAGCGGCCGGCGCGCCTGCAGTTGCACGCCCTCGGCACGGACCGGCTGATGCGCCTATGCCTCAACCATCCGCGGATGACGATCGCGGTCTGGTGCGTGGTGACGGTCATTGCCGCCATCGGCGCCACGCGTGTGGAGTTCAACGACGACGCGGCGCGCCTGCGGCCGGCGGGCACGGCGGCCGTCAGCGCCCAGGAGCGCGCCGGACGCATCTTCGGCCGCAATGCCAACGTGGCCATGCTCGTGGCGGATGGTGCCACGGCCGGCGAAGCCCTGGCCCGGAGCCGGGCGACGCTGCCGCTGCTCGAGCAACTGGCGCGCACACGGCGCATCGGCGGCTTCGACTCCATCGCCGGCGTGGTGCCGTCGATGCCGCAGCAGGAGCAGGCCCTGGCCCGGATGCGCCAGCTTCCACCGTCCGCCTTCGATCCGGAGCGCATCGCGCGGACGCTGGCGTCCGCGGCCGCGGAGAACAGCTTCCATGCCGGGGCCTTCGACGCGTTCACGGCGGCCCTGCGCACGGCCATCTCGGTGCGCGAGCCCATGGACCCCGGCGCGCTCGATGATCCGCTGCTCACGCGGCTCTCGTCGCGTTTCCTGCGCCGCCACGGCAACGCGTGGTATTCAGTCAGCTACGTCTATCCGCCGGAAGGGGGATGGGCGGACCGGGTGCCGCGGGAGCTGATGGCGATGTCCGCGCAGGACCCGCACCTCGTCTTCACGGGCGGGAACATCGTCAGCGCCGCCCTGCGCGAGGTGGCACGCTTCGATGCCATGCGCTCCACGCTGCTCGGCCTGGCGGCGGTCTTCGTGCTCTTCTCGCTCCTGTTCTTCTCCTTTCGCTACGCGCTGCTCTCGTTCGTGCCGTTCGTGGCCGGGGCGGCGGGGATGCTGGCCATCATGGCCGCGCTGGGGATGGAGCTGAACCTGATCAACATCTTCGCCGGACTGATGATCGTGGGTGTGTCCACGGACTACGCGGTTTACATGCTGCAGCGCTTCCGCGAGGATCCGGCGTCGTTTCCCTTCGCGGCCATCGAGACGGGTCAGGCGGTAGCCATGGCGGCGCTCACGACGATCGCCGGCTACGGCTCGTTCGCCATCTCGCACTATCCGGGGCTGCGCTCGGTCGGGTACATCACGACCTTCGGCATCGGGGTGAGCGCGCTGGCGGCCCTCACGCTCCTCCCGGCTCTGCTGGTGGTCAGACGAGGAACGCCGAGACGGCGGACGCAATCGCCGCACCGATGAGGGTGCCGGCCAGGATGTCGGAGACGTAGTGGTGTCCGAGGGCGATGCGGGACCAGCTTACCAGGAGGCAGCCGCCGATGACGATGGGCGCGGCCACGGCGGGAGCGGCGAAGACCATGGGGACGCCGAAGGCGGCGGCGGTCATGGCATGTCCGCTGGGGAAGGCATGGCGGTCGAGCGGCGCCACGAGCGTGGCCAGGCGGCGGTCGTAGTGGCAGGGGCGGTTGCGCGCCAGGAGCCGCTTGAGGGGCGGGTAGATGGTGAAGGCCAGGGCCAGGCTCAGCGCCGCCGCGACGATGCAGCGCACGGCGGGCTGGAAGGACGTGAGCAGGAGGAGCGCCGCGGCGATGGGGTAGAGCCACCCGTTGCCGAGGCGCGTGACGATGCGGGCCAGGGCCGTCAGCCTCCAGCGGCGGGCAAAGGCCACGGTGCGGGCCACGACGTCGATCTCGGCGCGGTCCGCCGTGATGAACATCCGTTGCGCCGCCGCGCGCAGGCCGAGTGCTTCCGCCCGTTCGAGGTCGGTTGCGGTTTGCGGGAAGTACATGCGTCACCGTAACAAGCGGGCGTGTTTGGCCGATCGCGAGCTACGGGGCGGGAGGGTTAAAGGTGTGGGGAGAGGGTGTAAAGGATGCAAAGGCTGGGGGTTGGGAAGGCTGAAAGGCTGAAAGGCTGAAAGGCTGAAAGGAAAACCGCTCCGTCGTTTGCGCACACCGAATTCACGTCGTCTCGTTCCGTTCTCCACCGGAGGCCTGATAGAAGCGGGCGTGGCTGGCCGGGAACGACTGTTTGCGATTCTTCGTCTTGTCTTTGTATTCGGCGTGCTCTTTCTCGCCAGTCGGGCTCTGCAGGCGACGCTGACGTCGTATCACTGGAGTGATTTCTTCGCGTATCTCCGGGCCATGCCGCGGGGGCGGATTGCGTTGGCGGTCGTCCTGGCGCTGGCGGGGTATTTCGTCATGACCGGATACGACACGATCGCGTTCCGCTATATCGACCACTCCCTGCCGTATCCGTGGGTGGCATTTGCCTCCTTCACCGGTTACGCCATCAACAACAACCTCGGGCTCTCCGGCGTCGTGGGCGCCTCGCTCCGCTACCGTTTTTACCGGCGCTGGGGCGTGACGGGGGGGAACATCGCCCGGGTCTTCGTCTTCTGCACGGTCACGTACTGGCTCGGTTTCGTGCTGCTGGGAGGGATCGTCTTTCTTCTGTGGCCGGTCCCGCTGCCGGGGGCATTGCATCTGCACTTCGTCTCCGTGCGTGCGTTCGGCGCCGTGCTGCTCATTCCGGCGCTCGCCTACGTCCTGTGGATCATCCTCCGGCGCGAGCCGCTGCGGCTCGGTCCCTGGCACCTCGAGCTGCCGCGGCGGCCGATCTTCATCGCCCAGTTGCTGATCTCCATGGCCGACTGGATGGTGGCCGGAACCGTGCTGAACACGGTCCTGCCGCCGCCGTCCTCCGTGCCGTGGCTGTCCGTGCTGTCGATCTTTCTCCTGGCCCAGATCGCCGGGCTGGTCTCGAATGTCCCGGGCGGCCTCGGTGTGTTCGAAGTGGTGGTTCTGCTCTTCCTGAAACCGCGCATCGCGCCGGCCGCGCTCCTCGGCGCGCTGGTGACCTTCCGCGGGATCTACTTTTTGCTGCCGCTGGCGATCGCGCTGATTCTGCTGGCGGGGCACGAAGTGCGTGCGCGTTTGATCTCCGCGTAAAGAACCTGCGACACCGGCTCGGCGAAAGCTTTATCCGGAGCGCACGCCGACTCCACGCGCCCGTCATCGGCGGCCCTCAGGCCGTGCCCTATAGTCGATTCAGGGAGTGACATGACGAACAGGACAGCGGACGAACGCCCGAGGGTTCTCTTCATCGGCGGCTCACTGAACCAGACCAAGATGATGCTTGCGGTGGCCGGCGCCATGCCGGAGGCGGACGGTTTTTTCACGCCGTATTACTGCGACGGGGCGCTGGAAGTGGCGCGCCGGCTGCGGCTGCTGGAGTGGACGGTGGCCGGCTATTCGTGGCGGCAGCACAGCCTGGACCTGCTGCACGCACGGGGGATGAAGATCGACTGGGCGGGGCGGAGCGGGCTGTGGGACCTCGTCGTGACCTCGTCCGACCTGATCGTGCCGCAGAACATCCGCGGCGGCCGCATCGTGCTGGTGCAGGAGGGCATGACCGATCCGGAAGGACTCGGTTTCCGCCTGCGCAGGATGCTGCCGTTTCTCCCGGTGTGGATCGCGGGAACGGCGGGCACGGGCACGAGCGGCATCTACGACCGCTTCTGCGTGGCCAGCGAGGGATACCGCGACCTCTTTCTCGGCAAGGGCGCGCCTGCGGAGCGGACGGTAGTGACGGGGATTCCGAACTTCGACGACTGCGCGAGCTACACGCGCAACGACTTCCCCCATCGCGACTACGTGCTGGTCTGCACGTCCGACACGCGGGAGACGTTCAAGCGGGACGACCGCAAGGCGTTCCTGCAGAGGTGCGTGGAGATCGCCGCCGGCCGTCCGTTGATCTTCAAGCTGCACCCCAACGAGAACGTCACACGCAGTTCACGCGAAATCGAGCTGCATGCGCCCGGCGCGCGGATCTACGCCAGCGGAAGCGCCGAGGAGATGGTCGCGAATTGCACGGCGCTCGTCGTGCAGTACTCGACGCTCGCCTACGTCGGCCTGGCCCTGGGCAAGGAAGTGTTCGCGTACGCCGACATCGACGTCCTGCGCCGCCTGCTCCCGCTGCAGGGAGGACAGGCCGCTACAAACATCGCCGCCGTCTGCCGGCAGGTGCTGCGCACGCCGGTGGACGAGCTGCTGGCGGAGCGGGACGGCCCGCGTCCGGTGCTGGAAGCGGTGGAGATCTCGGCATGAACCTCGTCGCTGTGGTGCAGGCCCGGATGGGATCGACGCGCCTGCCGCGCAAGGTCCTGCTTCCGCTGGCCGGAAAGCCGCTGCTGGAGCGGCTGATCGAACGGATCATGGCGTCAGATGCCTTCGACGACCTGGTGGTGGCCACGACCACGTCGTCCGACGACGATCCCATCCGCGAGCTCTGCCGGAAGCAGGGCATCGCCGTCTACTCCGGGCATTCCGCGGACCTGCTCGACCGCCACTACCGGGCCGGCATCACCCGCCGGGCCGACGCCGTCGCCAAGATCCCGTCGGACTGCCCGCTCATCGATCCGGGCGTCATTGCCCGCGTGGCGAGGGAGTATCGCGGGCTGGCCGCGGGCGCCGGGGTCGACTTCGTCAGCAACCTCCACCCGGCCTCTTATCCCGACGGCAACGACGTGGAGATCGTGCCAATGGCCGTCCTGGAAACGGCGTGGCGCGAAGCGGTGCGCGACTTCGAGCGCGAGCATACGACCCCGTTCCTCTGGGAACGGCCGGAGCGGTTCCGCCTGCACAACGTGCGCTGGGAGGCGGGTCGCAACCTGTCGATGAGCCACCGCTTCACCATCGACTGTCCGGAGGACTACACCTTCGTCAACACCGTTTACGACGAACTTCACGCGGAGGGTGCCGAGCCGTTCTCGCTGGCCGCCATCCTCTCGCTGCTCGAGCGACGGCCGGACATCTTTCAACTGAACGCCCACCTGGCCGGCGTCAACTGGTACCGCCACCACCTCGGCGAGCTGCGCACGATCGGCCGCCACGAGACGGTGGCGGGAGAGGCGAGGCGATGAGAGGCGAGCGGATCGCGGCGAGCGGCGAGCGGGTCGTGGCGGGCGGGGAGCGGGCGATGGGCGGCGAGCGGGTCGCGGCGAGCGGCGAGCGGGCGGCAAGAAGCCGCCAGAACCGATTCGCCGATCTCGAGCGGCGGGCGCTGGCCGTGCGCGAGCACATCATCCGGATGTCCACCGACGGCGGCTGCTTCATCGGCGCCTCGCTCTCCTGCGCCGACCTCCTCGTCTATCTCTACGGCCGCGTGCTGAACGTCACTCCGCAGACGCTCGACGATCCCGGCCGCGACTACCTGCTGCTCTCCAAGGGCCACGACGTACCGGCGCTTTACGGCGTCCTGGCCGAGAGCGGCTTCTTTCCGCCGGAGCGGCTGCGCAATCACCTCCGCCCGCACGACCTCCTGTACTGGCACCCGAACCGGTCCATCCCCGGCGTGGAGTTCCATTCCGGCTCGCTCGGTCATCTCCTTTCCGTCGGGATGGGCATCGCCACGGACATCAAGCTCTCCGGCGGGACGAACCGCGTCTACGTCGTCGCGGGCGACGGCGAGTTGAACGAGGGATCGATGTGGGAGGCCATGCTGGTGGCATCGGCGCGGGGTCTCGACAACCTCATGCTCATTGTTGACCGCAACGAGTTCCAGGCCAACGTGCGCACGGAAGACCTCATCCCGCTGGAGCCGCTGGCGGGGAAGCTGGAAGCGTTCGGGTTCCAGACCACGCGCGTGGACGGGCACTCGTTCTGGGCGCTGGAGCGGGCCTTCGCCGTGCGCCGCGACGGCCGGCCGCGCGCCATCGTGGCCCGCACGGTCCGCGGCAAGGGACTGCCGAGCATCGAGCGGCGGGCGGACCGCTGGTTCGTCAATTTCACCGCGGGTGAGGTGCAGGCGCTTCTCGCCGAGCTGCACGGCCGGGCGCCGGCCACGCTGACTTCGGAGGCCCTGCTGGTCCGATGAGCACGTACGAGAGCACGCTCCTCAGCCTCTGTGAAGCCGACCCGCGGATCGTGGTGCTGACCGCGGAAAACCGCGCCGCCATCCGCAACCTGCCCGAGCCTCTCGGCAGCCGGTTCATCGACGTGGGCATCTGCGAGCAGACGATGATCGGCATGGCCGCCGGCCTGGCCCTGCGCGGCCGCATCCCCGTCGTCCATGCGCTGGCCACGTTCCTCACCCTGCGCGCCTTCGAGTTCATCCGCACCGACGTCGGCATCGGCCGGCTGCCGGTGAAGCTCATCGGCGGCGTGCCCGGGTTTCTCTCGGAAGCGAACGGACCGACGCACCAGGCCATCGAAGACGTGGCCATCCTGCGCTCGATCCCGGGGATGGAGATCTTCTGTCCCGCGGACGAAGAGGAGCTGGTGCGGGCCCTGCCGGCCATCATGGCCAGCCCCGCGCCGGCGTACGTGCGCTACAACGCACGCCCGGCAGCCATCCGCCACCGCACAGCCTTCAGCATTGGAAGCGCCGAGGTGCTTTCGAACGGCGGGGATGTGGCGCTGCTCGTCTCCGGCCTTCTATTAGAGGAGGCGGACCGGGCCCGGGCCATTCTCGAAGATGAAGGAATCGCCGTCCGCCTCGTGAACCTGCGGACGCTCGCTCCCATCGACACCGGCGCGATCCTGGCCGCCGCGCAGACGCGGCTGCTGGTGACGATCGAAGACCACTTCCGCACTGGCGGCCTGCGCTCCATCGTGGCCGAGACGCTGCTCGAGGCGGGTCTCACCTGTCCCGTCCTCTCGTTCGCACTCGACGGCCGCTGGTTCCGCCCGGCCCTGCTCCGCGACGTGCTCACGTACGAAGGCTTCACCGGGGAGCAGATCGCGGCGCGAGTCAGCCGCGCGCTGAAGGGCGAGCCGAAGGCGCGCGCCGTTCGCGAGGTGACCATCCCCAGTGAAGGAGAGCTCGAATGCCTGACAGCTTGACGATGACCCGCGACCTTCCCTGCATCGATGAGTCGGAGGCGCTGTACCAGCGCGCGCTCGGCCTCATCCCGGCCGTGACGCAGACGCTGGCCAAGGGGCCGACGCAGTGGGTGCGCGGCGTGGCGCCGAAGTACCTGCACCGCGGCAGCGGCGGCCACGTCATCGACGTGGACGGCAACGAGTACGTCGACCTGAACATGGCCATCGGCCCGGTTGTGCTCGGCTACTGCAATCCGGCCGTGGACCAGGCCATCCGCGCCCAGCTCGACGACGGCATCACGTTCTCGCTCATGCACCCGCTGGAAGTGGAGGTGGCGGAGCTGATCGCGGAGATCGTTCCCGGCGCGGAGTCGGTCCGCTTCAGCAAGACCGGCTGCGACGTCACCACGGCCGCCGTCCGCCTGGCCCGCGCCTTCACCGGCCGCAGCAAGGTCCTGTGCTGCGGCTATCACGGCTGGCACGACTGGTACATCGCCGTGACGGACCGGAGCCGCGGGATTCCGGAAGAAGTTCGCAACCTCACCTATACGTTCGAATACAACGATCTCGACGGCGTGGCCGGCGCGCTCGACGACGACACGGCCTGCGTGATTCTCGAGCCCACGGTCTTCCAGGCGCCGGCGCCCGGCTTCCTGGAAGAGCTGAAGCGCCTCTGCCACGCCCGCGGCGCGCTGCTCATCTTCGACGAGATGTGGACCGGCTTCCGCCTGGCCCTCGGCGGCGCGCAGGAGCGGTTCGGCGTGACGGCGGACCTGGCCTGCTTCTCCAAGGCCGTGGCCAACGGTATGCCGCTGTCGGTGCTGACGGGCCGCCGCGACGTGATGCGCCTGCTGGAGAGCGAGGTCTTCTTCTTTACCACCTTCGGCGGCGAAGCGCTCTCGCTGGCCGCGGCGAAGGCGACCCTGCAGCAGTTGCGGCGGCACGGCGTGCCGGCCGTCCTCGACCAGACCGGCGGCCGCCTGCGCGACGGCTACAACGCACTGGCCGAGGCCTGGGGGCTGGCCGGTGTGACCCGAGCCATGGGATTCGGGGCGCGCTCGATGGTCGTCTTCGAGTCGAAAGACCAGGCGGTGCAGGAGAGCCCCCTGGTGCTCAAGAGCGTCGTGCAGCAGGAGATGATCCGCCGCGGCGTGCTGTGGGCGGGCTTCAACACGATGTGCTTCGCCCACACGGAGGCGGACCTCGCCCAGGTGCTCGATGCCTACAGCGCGGCCCTGGCCGTGCTGAGTGACGCGCTGGCCCACGGCGGCGCGCGGAGCGTGCTGCTGGGCGAGCCGGTGGAGCCGGTGTTCCGGCGCACGTCGAACTTCAACATGAAGCCGCGGGAGAAGGCGCTTGCTTGAATTGAACGGCAAGGTGGCCGTGATCACCGGCGCCCTGGGACTGCTCGGGCAGGCCCACTGCCGGGCCTTCGCCGCGGCCGGCGCGACGGTGGTGGTCACCGACCTCGATGAGAGCGGCTGCGACGCCTTTGCCCGCATCCTGGCGGCGGAGAGCGGCGCCGCGACGCTCGGCCAGTGGGCGGACATCACGGTGGAGGCGTCCATCGAGAACCTGCGCGACGCCGTGATCGCCCGGGCCGGACGCATCGACGTCCTGCTCAACAACGCCGCCCTCAACGACATCTTCACCGGCGGGCGCGCGGAGAGCTCGCGCTTCGAGCACTACCCGCTCGACGCCTTCACCCGGACCATGGGCGTCAACGTGACGGGGACGTTCCTGGCCTGCCGCATTCTCGGCGACGTCATGGCCCGGCGCGGAACGGGCAGCATCATCAACGTGGCGTCGACCTACGGACTGGTCGGCCCGGACCAGTCGATCTACCGGCAGCCGGACGGATCGCAGACGTTCTTCAAGTCCGCGGCCTACGCGGCGTCGAAGGGCGCGGTGGTGTCGTTCACGAAGTTCCTGGCCGCGTACTGGGGCCCGCGCCGCGTGCGCGTGAACTGCCTCGTCCCGGGCGGCGTGGCCAACGACCAGGACGAGTTCTTCGTCCGCAACTACGAGGCCCGCACGCCGCTGGGCCGCATGGCCGATCCCGAGGAGATTGCCCGCGCCGCCGTCTTCCTGGCGAGCGACGCATCCAGCTACATGACCGGTTCGAACCTGATCGTCGATGGAGGGTGGACAGCATGGTGACTGAGCTCGAAGACCTGAAAGCACGCGCGGCAAGGATCCGCCTCGTCCTGACGGACGTGGACGGCACGCTGACGGACGGCGGTGTGTATTACTCCGATGAGGGCGAAGAGCCGAAGCGCTTCGACCTTCGCGACGGAATGGGCGTGGAGCGGCTGCGGGAGATCGGCATCGAGACGGCCTTTCTCACCCGCGAGTCCTCGCCGAGCGTGCAGCGCCGCGCCGAGAAGCTCGGCGTGCGCGCCTTCCTCGGCTTCCGCGACAAGCAGGCCGCGCTGCCGGAGATCCTCCGCCAGATGGGCGTGACCGCCGACCAGGTCGCGTACATCGGCGACGACGTCAACGACCTGGACGTCATCGACAGCATCCTCCCGGCCGGCCTGGCCGGCGCGCCGGCCGATGCCCAGCCGCAGATCGCCGGGCGCGTGCATTACCGCTGCACTCGCCCCGGCGGGCACGGGGCGTTCCGCGAATTCGCGGAGTGGCTGATCGGCCTCGCCCCAGCTTCGGCCGGCCGCGGTGGCGACGGTCTGGCCGGCCTCACCAACCTCGTCCCGCTCGGCCGCGCGGTGCGCGTCGGCAACCGCTTCGTCGGCGACGGCTACCCGGTCTTCGTCATCGCCGAGATCGGCATCAATCACAACGCCTCGCTCGACCTGGCCAAGCGAATGATCGACGGTGCCGTGCTGGCGGGTGCGGATGCGGTGAAGTTCCAGAAGCGCACTCCCGAGCTGTGCGTTCCCCGCGACCAGTGGGACATCGAGCGCGAGACGCCGGCCGGGCGCATGACCTACATCGACTACCGGCGCTGGATCGAGTTCGGCGAAGCGCAGTACCGCGAGATCGACCGCCACTGCCGCGAGCGCAACATCTACTGGTTCGCCTCCTGCTGGGACGAGCCCTCGGTCGACTTCATGGAGATGTTCGAGCCGCCGCTCTACAAGGCCGCGTCGGCCTCCCTCACCGACCTGCCCCTGCTGCAGAAGATGAAGAGCACCGGCCGGCCGCTCATGATCTCCACCGGCATGTCGACCCTGGAGGAGATCCAGGCCGCCGTGGCCGCGGTGGGAACCGACAATCTGCTCATCGCGCACTCGACGTCCGCGTATCCGTGCCCCCTCGAGGACCTGAACCTGCGCATGATTCACACGCTCAAGCAGCTCCATCCCCGCGTGCCCATCGGGTACTCGGGCCATGAGACGGGTCTCGCCCCGACGTGGGCGTCCGTGAGCATGGGGGCGTGCTTCGTGGAGCGTCACGTCACGCTGGACCGGGCCATGTGGGGCAGCGATCAGGCAGCTTCGGTGGAGATCGGAGGCCTGATGCGCCTCGTGGCGAACATCCGCGATGTGGAGCGCTCGATGGGCGACGGCATCAAGCGCGTCACGGCTACGGAGCTGGCGCAACGCAAGAAGCTTCGCCGTGTCGAATCGCGTGTCGAGTCGCGCCTCGAAGCGCCGGCGGCGGCTGCCGCCGTGACGGCAGGTCCGGCATGAGCACCAACCTGCGGAACACCCCCGGGGCCCCGATCGTGGCGGAGTGGTACGACCTCTTCCTCGACCTCTGGAACCAGCGCAACCGGCTGGAGTGGGCCAGCCGCCGCGTGCTGGAACGGCTGTGGCGCGAGCACGGCGGCGATGCCGTTCCGAGCGAGGACCCGGGCGTGATCGTGACCAGCCTCCTCCTCCGCGTGCGGAGCGAGTTTCTCGACCTTCACCGCTCCGCCCGCCGCCCCGGCGAACTTCCCCATGCCAGCGTCCACCTCCTGCGCGAGCGCGCCCAGCAGATTCACGACCGCTGGGATGCGATCTTTCGGAATGCGCTGGACGCGAGTGCTGAGTGCTGAGTGCCGAGTGCTGAGAGGGCATGAGGCATGAGTGATGGGGCATGAGGACACCTAGGCCCGTTATGGCCGCGGAAGCCGGCGCTTGTCCGATCTGCCAGCAGTCGCTCGTTCAGGCGCGACGCTGGAGGGTGTTCCGCCTGACGTTGGGAGTGTTCGAGATGTGCGGGGCTGTGGCCACGGCCGTGTTCCTCCTGCGCACCGGAGTGAGCCCGGACACCGTCGCGGCACTCCTGCTGACCACCGGCCTCACCGCCGTCAGCGTCCTCCTCTTCGGCGGCCGGCGCGCACCGCGGTAGAACTGCCGAGTGCTGAGTGCCGAGTGCGGAGTGCCGAGGGGGATGCTGCTTCTCTCGGCACTCGGCACTCCGCACTCGGCACTTACCCCGCGAGAAGTTTTCCTTCGTTCGACCCTTCGAAAGTCGAGCCCGCCTCGTAACGGCCGGGCAATGGTAGGATGCCGGCCCGAAACGGACGTGGAGGACACGATGCTGATCTCTCGGCGGACGATCATGAAGGACGTGGGGCGGGTGATCGCGGAGCGGCGGGTCACGGGCAGCGGCGACCAGGTGCTCCGGCTCGATACAGGCATCGAGCTGCCGAACTCCGGCAGGGCCTTCGACCCCGTGACCATCACGTTCGTGATGGATGATCGGTACGGAATCCACGACGTGATGCGGGTCTATGACGGGCACCTCGTCTACGCGGCGGTGCTCCCCGACGGCCGCCCGGTTTGGGTCCGGAAGGACGAGACCGAACCGCGGGTGGTGCACACGGCGTACGAACGCCTGGCCTGACAGGCGATTCCGGCGTGCGGTGTCCCGGAGCTGGACGGCTTCGCACTTGAGGCGGTCGTGGGTGGGTCCGAAGGCTGAAAGGGGAAACCTGCGCTGTCTGGGGCCACGCCGTGTGGCCTCGACTGCCGCTGCAAGGCCGCGCTGAACATATGCGTGTGCAATCCGCTCGGAGCGGCCTAAACATGCGCGTTTGGGCCGTCGTCCGCAGCGTTTTCCGCAAGGTTTTCCGCACCGGCTGCGGATAGGAACGGGCGGCAGCCGGCGGATGGCCTTCCAGCCGTTCATGCCTTTCAGCCTTTCGCCACAACGTGCCGAAGATGTGCCCCCAAGTCGCCGCTCCCCGAGCTGGTGGCCTTCGCCGAGCGCGCGCTGATCCGCTTCCAGAACTGAGAGTGAGTGTACAGGCGCGCTGTTGCAGGCGGTTCTGAGACGGTCGTGAGACGGTCGTGTGCCTGACCGAGTCGGTTGACCGCGAATTCGCATCGCCATGGATCTGCTGACGGCTGCCAGATGTGACCCTCAGCGCCCTCTTGTCACCGGGGAATCGGTCGCAAGAGCTCGAGCTGCCGAGCTTGCGGAACAGTTGCACAGTGGGCCTACCGCGGGCCCATAAAGGGCCCATAATGAGACCAACATGAGGCCATGATGAGCAGGAAGATCCGCGAAGTTGCCGACGACGATTTTCAGTCGCAATGTCTGGTGCTGATCGACGAGGTTGCCAAGACCGGAGAAGAGATTGTCGTAACGAAGGATGGAATCGCTGTCGCACGCATCATGCCGATGGCTGGTGTGCCGTCGCTTCGCGGAAGCGTGCTATATCAGGGTGACCTGATCAGCCCGATCGACGAGCCTTGGTCGGCCGATAGCGACGAATGATCATCCTCGATACACACGCATGGATTTGGTGGGCCATCGGCGATGTAAGACTTTCGCGGACCGCATTACTCGCCATCGAATCCGCGGACACGATCGGGATTCCGGCCATCAGCTGTTGGGAAGTCGCAGTACTGGTAGCTCATGGTCGGTTGTCCCTGGATCGGGATGTTCTCGATTGGATACAGGAAGCCTGTCCGCCCCAAGTTCAACGACTCGAGCTCACGCCCGAAATCGCTGTGCTTTCGAGTCGTCTGGAGTGGCCACATCGTGACCCTGCCGATCGCCTGATCGTAGCCACGGCGATCGTTTACGGCGCCTCGCTGGTGACGAAAGACGGGGAGATTACGGCCCTCATCCCCGATCGTACGATCTGGTAATCAATATGCAGTGCGCTTGTGCACTCTCACTCGTGCCGCAGCGCCTCCACCGGGTTGAGCCGCGCCGCGCGCGCCGAGGGGAGGAGGGTGGCCAGGAAGGAGACCAGCAGCGAGAAGGCGGCGATGACGGCCAGGTCCAGGGCCCGAGTGACGAAGGGGATGGAGCTGACGTAGTAGACCTCGGCGATCTCCGGGCCGAAGGAGACCAGGTGGTACTTCGTGATCACCTGGCAGACGATGACGCCGAGAATCACGCCGGCGGCGGTGCCGGTGAAGCCGACCATCGTTCCGTACCAGAGGAAGATGCGGCGCACGAGCTTCCGCTCCCCTCCCATCGAGGCCAGGATGCCGATCTCCTTCCGCTTCTCGTGCACGGTCATGATCAGCGTGGAGACGATGTTGAAGGTCGAGACGAAGACGATCAGGCCGATGATGATGAACAGGACGAACTGCTGAAGGCGCAGCATGGAGAAGAGGGTGCGGTTGATGTCGCGCCAGTCGTTCACGCTGAAGCGGTGGGCGGTGTGGTTGCCGATGCCGGCGATGACGTCGTCGAGGTTCGCGCCGTCCGCCAGCTTCACCTCCAGCAGGTTCGCCGATCCCTTGGCCCCGAGGAGCCGTTCGGCGTCGGCGAGGTCGATGAAGATCCACTTCGCGTCGTACTCGTAGAAGCCGGTGGCGAAGACGTTGGTGACGACGAACGACGCCGTGCGCGGGAGGAAGCTGCCGTTGCCCTGGTCATTCGGCACGGTGACGCTGATGGACGAGCCGGGGCCGACGCCGAGCCGGGCCGCCTGATACCTGCCGATGGCCACGCCGGCCTCTCCGTCGGCGGTGGCGAACGTCTCCCGCGGCCCCATGATGCGGGCCAGCATGGGCGCCGTCTTGGCGCGCGACGGCTCCACGCCCTTCATCATCACTTCCGTGCCGACGGAGCTCTTCTCGGTCGTCACCACTGCCTGTTGATAGAGCACCGGCCAGGCCCCGGCCACTCCCGGCGTGCCCTGCACGGAATGGAGCGCGGCGCCGGCGTCGGTGATGGGGCCGCCGATGGCGTAGACGAAGATCTCCGCATTGCCGCCGAGGAGCTTGTTCTGGAGGTCGTCGCGGTAGCCGGTCATCAGGGCCATAGAGATGACCAGGGCCATCACGCCGATGACGAGACCGAAGATCGAGACCATCCCCACGGCGGAGACGAGCCGGTCGCTCGGGCGTCGCAGATAGCGCCAGGCGATGCGGCGCGGGAGGCTCATGTCTCGATCTTATCCCGAGCGGGGGAGGGGGCCGGGCGGGAGCGAGGGATCATGACCAGGCATGGCATGACGTGAAACCTGTGCGCGATTCGTCATTGGTGTAGCCATCGCGACTGGCGGGCATGCCGTGCTCTGATCCTTCGCTCCCGCCCGGCCACCGCCCCCGCTCAGGATAAGATCGAGACATGAAGCGAGCGCTTGCGATCCTCTTCTTCGCCACCGCCCTCCACGCCGTTGCCGCCGTGCCCACGCCCTCCGACTTCCTGAAGCTGAAGGTGGGCGAGGACCGGGTGCTTGCGGACTACCGCCAAATCGTGTCGTACTTCCAGGAGCTGGAGAAGGACTCGCCGCGGGTCCGGATCGAGACGCTCGGCAAGACGACCCTCGGCGAGCCGATGATCATGGCCGTGATCAGCTCCGAGGGGAACCTGAAGAACCTCGACCGGATCAAGGAGGTGAGCCGCAAGCTGGCCGACCCGCGCGGCCTCACCGACGCGCAGGTCGAGGCGCTGGTACACGAGGGGAAGGCCGTCGCCCTCGTCACCTGCAACATCCACTCGAGCGAGATCGCCTCCAGCCAGATGGCGCTGGAGTGGGCGTACGCGCTGGCCACCGCGAATGATCCCGAGACCAAGCGGCGCCTCGACGACGTCGTCCTCCTGCTCGTCCCGTCGCTCAACCCCGACGGGCAGATCATGATCACCGACTACTACCGCAAGTACCTCGGCACGAAGTACGAAGGCGGCCGCCTGCCGTGGCTCTACCATCACTACGTCGGCCACGACAACAACCGCGACTGGTTCATGCTCACCCAGGTCGAGACGAAGAACCTCAGCCGGGCGCTGTACCACGAGTGGCATCCGCAGGTCTTCGTCGATGAGCACCAGATGGGGACGGACGGCCCGCGCATGTTCATTCCGCCCTTCGCCGATCCGGTCGATCCCGACGTCCATCCGCTCATCTGGCGCGAGGCGAATCTCATCGGCACGAACATGGCCTTCCGCCTCGAGCAGGCCAACAAGGCGGGGTTGATCTACGGCTATTCGTTCGACGCGTACTGGATGGGCGGCACGCGCAACACGGGCTGGTGGAAGAACATCACCGGCCTGCTGCTGGAGACGGCCTCGGCGCGCATCGCGTCGCCCGCCACCATCGAACCGACCGAGCTGCACGGCGGGACCAAGGGGCTGATCGACTACAAGGCCACGATCAATCACCCGCATCCCTGGACGGGCGGCACGTGGCGGATGCGCGACATCATGGACTACGAGCGCATCGCCTCGGACGCCATGCTCGAGTCGTGCGCCGATCGCCGCGAAGACCTCCTGCGTGACGTCGCCGTGCGCGCGAAGGCGGCCGTGGCCATGGCCAAGCCGGGCGAGGGATATCTCGTCCCGCGCCGCCAGCACGACTGGCCGACGGCGCAGCGTCTCGTGGCGCTGATGCTGGAGCACGGCGTGGAGGTGCAGCAGCAGCCGGACAACGGCAGTTACTGGATCCCGATGGCCCAGCCGTACTCGAAGTTCCTCGTCGAGATGCTGGAGCCGCAACGGTATCCGGAGGTCCGCCTGCAGCCAGGCAAGGACATCCTCCGGCCCTACGACGTGGCGACGTGGACGCTGCCCATGGCCATGGGAGTGACCGTGGAGCGCGTGCAGGGCGGCGGGAAAGCCGGAGGAGACGCGCCGGCGGCCGCGCCGGCATCGCCGTCCGGCTGGAAACGTGTCACCGAGATCCATCCCGAGCCGGAAGCGTTCGTCAAGGCGCATGAAGGCCAGGCCAAGCCGCGCGTGGCGATCTATAACCCGTGGGGCGGTGCGCTCGATGAAGGGTGGACGCGCTGGCTGCTCGACCAGTACGGCTTCGCGCCGAAGTCGCTCCACCCGCAGGACGTCAAGGCCGGACTGAAGGACCTGGACGCCTTCATCCTTCCCGACGTCTCGCCTGAGGTCATCGCCACCGGGCGGGGAGGCCGGGAGGAGGGCGGCGGCGGGATGCGCTACAACGAGGAGCTGCCGCCCGAGTACCGCGGCAGTCTGGAGAAGGCCGGTGCCGACGTCCTGCGCGGCTTCGTGGAGAACGGCGGGACGCTCGTGGCCTTGGGTGCCGGCTGCGATTACGTCATCCAGGAGTTCAACATCCCGGTGCGGAACCCGCTGGCCAAGGCCACGCAGGCGGAGTTCTCCGTCCCCGGCTCACTCGTCCGCGTCCATGTGCGCAACGACCATCCCGTGACGGCGGGGATGGCCGAGGAGGCGGCTGTCTTCATCGACCGGCCCATGGTGTTCGAAACCACGGCGCCGGGGAGCGAGATGCAGCGCTGGGTGCTGATGTCGTACCCGGAAGACGCGCGCGACATCCTGCTCTCCGGCTGGATCAACGGAGAGGAGCGGCTGACGCGCAAAGCGGCGGCGGTGGCGATGACGTACGGAAAGGGGAAAATCGTCCTCTTCGGATTCCATCCCCAGCACCGCGGCCAGACGGCCGCCACCTTCCCGATGCTGTTCAATGCACTCTGGTGGAAGTGACGGCGCCAGCGCTTTTCAGCAGGGGAAGGCTTGCATTTGCTGGAAACGCGTCTATGATGGTTTTCGCTTCAAGCAAAATCATCGTATCGCGGGTCACACGGCATGGGTGCCTCCCCGACTGCTGTCATCGTCGAAGACGATCTGGCCACGCAGGCCCTCCTTGCGGCGGTCGCGCGCCGGAGCGGCATTACGGCGCGCCTGGCCGGTGACGGGGAAGCCGGCATCGCCCTGATCCTCGCGGAGCGCCCCACGGTGCTCGTCATCGACCTTCACCTGCCACGGCTGAGCGGGGAGGAAGTGCTGCGGCGGATGGGCGAGGTGAGCCCCACCCTCCTGCCACGGACCATCGTCGTCACGACGGATGACGGATTGACGCTTCGCGATGCCACCCCGGAGCTGCGGCGCGTACGTTGCGTCATGTGCAAACCGTTCGACATCGAGGAGCTCGGCGACGAGTTGCTGAATTGTGTGAGTGGTGCCGGTATTGACGGCGGTGGCGATGGCGACGGGCATCTGATTCCTGCGGGCGCCCGTTCGGCGAAGCGGAAGAGTGCTGGCTGAGGCAGCGTGGAGGACGGACAATCCTGTCCGTCAAACCGCGACTCCACTCCAACCGCCGGCCTCGAGACATTCGTTCAGGGGCGCCAACCGGATCGTCCATCCTCCACGCACCCTGCCAGGCGAAAGCCGCCCGGCAGCGCGAGCGCTGCGCCGCCGGGCGAAAGAACAGGTGCCGGCGGGGCGGACGGTCCCGCCGGCGGCAGCAGTTGTGGGCCGGCACGGCCGGCCCGGGGTACGCGGTTGCCGCGATCCGCCGTGCCCGGAGATGCCTCTCGCGGTCTCGCGGCAATTTGCAGAAATGCAAACGTCGGGCCTGCGGTTTGCAAGACACGGAAGAGGGTGCATTTTCAGCACCGATAACGCATCGTGGCAATCATGATCGGCGAGCGGATTCGCGAGGCCAGGAACGCCAGGGCGCTGTCCCTGACCGACGTCGCCAGCCAGGCCCACATCAGCGTGGCCACGCTCTCCCGCATCGAGCGGGACAAGCAGGCCCTCGACCTTGGCTTGTTCCTCACGCTCATGAAGATCCTGGAGCTGGATCCCGCCGATCTGCTCTGCGAAGACGATCACCGCGCCGGCAACGGCAACGCGGTCGATCCGCTCGTGGCCCGCATCACCTCCCTGGCCGCCTCGGAGCGGGCGGAGCTCTGGCGTGCTCTTTCCACCCGGAACGGGGGGGGCGTCAATCACGGCCGCCATGCAACGGGCAACGTCGCCCTGCAGGTCGAAGAGCTCCTCGCCCAGGTGGAGTACCTGCACAACGAGATCCTCGCCGTGCAGAAGCGGCTCAAGAGGAATTAAGACCGACCAACCGTCGTGACGTCCGAACGCGCCGGCATTGACGTTCCGTCACCGGGACGCCGCGATCACTTGGCCGGGCACCCCTCCCGGGGTGCAATCACCGGGAACACGTTCCACGCCCGAAAGGGGCCACCCGGATGCGCCCACGCCGAAAGGCGTGGAGGCAAATAGCCGGTGGTCTTTCGCGCCTCATGCGACGCCCGTGTCATCGCCTCCCGAGGCGCGCGAAACCCACCGGATCGCGGCGCGGCAGAGGCCGCATGCCGGAGGGATGCGGGGAAGCGGGGTTGCGTCGCGTGCAATCTGCGTCAATTCCCTGTGCATTCGCCGTCGCCCTGCGGTGCTGGCGCATAGAATCGCTCCGTGAGTGCCACGACGCCACTGCTCAACCGCGAGCTGAGCCGTCTCGACTACAACCGCCGTGTGCTGGCGAAGGCGGAACAGGACGACGTGCCCCTGCTGGAACGGCTTCGCTTCCTCGCTTATGCATCGCAGAATCTCGATGAGTTCTTCATGGTGCGCGCCGGCACCATCCGCGACCGCATCGACGCCGGAATCGACGAGCCGACGGTGGACGGGCTGACGCCGCAGGAGCAGATGGAGGCCATCCGCGAGCGGGCCCGGACCATCGTGTCGGACATGTACACGATGCTCAACGGCCGCATCCTGCCGGCGCTGCACGCCGAGGGGGTGATCCTCGAGCACTTCCGCGATCTCGGCCCGGGCGAGCAGGCCCGCATGCGCGAGCTCTTCGCCACCGACATCGCTCCCATGCTCACGCCGCTGGCCATCGATCCCGGCCATCCCTTTCCCTTCGTCAGCAACCTCACCCTCTTCGTGGCCGCGCGCTTCGCCTCGGGCGCCGGCGAGCACTTCGTGCTGGTGAAGGTGCCGCCCACGCTGCCGGCGTTCTTTCGTCTGAGCGACCGGCGGTTCCTGCCCATCGGCTCGCTCATCCTGGCCAACATCGCCACGCTCGTACCGACGCAGGAGTTCCGCGGGGCGGTGCTCTTCCGCCTCGTGCGCAACACGGAGCTGTCCATCGACGAGGAGGACGTACACGATCTCCGGGCCTCGGTGGAGTCGGAGTTGCGGCGGCGGGAGCGGAAGCAGGTGGTCTACCTGGAGATCGACGCCCGCGCCGATGAGTCGCTGCTCCGGCTGATCATGGAAGGGACGCGCACCGCGGCCGCGGACGTCTACCGCGTGCCGGGTTTCCTGCAGCCGAGCGACTTTCTCGATTTCTGCGACCGCGTCACCGAGCGGGCCATGCGCTATCCGGCCTTCAATCCGCGCATGCCCCGCCGGCTGGCCACGAATGACGACATCTTCACCGTCATTCGCGGCGGCGACGTGCTGCTGCATCGCCCCTACGACTCATTCGCCGCCGTGATCGAGCTGCTCCACGCCGCCGCCGTCGATCCCGGCGTCCTGGCCATCAAGCAGACCCTCTACCAGACCGACGAGCACTCGCCGGTCGTGGAGAAGCTGGTCATGGCGGCGCTGAACGGCAAGCAGGTCAGCGTGGTCATCGAGCTGCAGGCGCGGTTCGAGGAGAGCCGCAACATCGGCTGGGCCAACCGCCTCCACGATGCCGGCGTTCAGGTCGTCTACGGCATCGTGGGCCTGGAGTGCCACGCCAAGATCTCCCTCATAGTCCGCCAGGAGAGCGACGGGCTGCGGCGCTACGTGCACCTCTCCACGGGCAACTACAACGTGGATGCGGCGCGGGTCTACACGGACCTCGACCTTCTGACCTGTACGCCGGCCGTGACCGAGGACGCGGCGCGCCTGTTCAACCTCGTCACGGGCTACAGCGCCCAGAGCCTGGCTGACGTGATGCAGAGCCGTTCGCAGCCGCGCTGGAACCACTTCGTGGTGGCCCCCATCGACTACGAGCGCTGGCTGCTGGAGTCGATCGGCCGCGAGATCCGTCACGCCAGGGCGGGGAAGCCGGCGCGCATCCGGGCCAAGGTCAATTCCCTCGTCGAGCCGCGCGTCATCGCCCGGCTCTACGAAGCGAGCCAGGCCGGTGTCGATGTGGAGCTCGTCGTCCGCTCCATCTGCTGCCTCGTTCCCGGCCTGCCGGGAGTGAGCGACCGCATCCGCGTCGTCTCCGTCATCGACCGCTTCCTGGAGCACTCTCGCATCTTCGAGTTCGCCAACAGCGGCAGCGCCGAGGTGTACCTGTCCAGCGGCGACTGGATGCCCCGCAACTTCCAGCGGCGCATCGAGGCGACGTTCCCGCTGCTCGACGACACCGCCCGCCGCCGCGCCTCGTCGATCCTCGACGCCGGGCTGCGCGACGATGTCTCCGGCTGGACGCTCCAGTCCGACGGCTCCTGGCTCCGGCGTACCGCCGCCGAAGGATCGATCAGCAGCCAGGAGGCCTTCATCCGCGAAGCGCGGCAGGACGCTGTGTCAGTGGGCAGCTATGAGGAGACGATCCTGAGCGCGGACCCGATACGGCAGAGGATGCGGAAGAAGAAGAAAGGCTGAGAAGAACGTGGTTCGTGGTGGGGAGATTGCTACCCTTCCCGGCTCGTGCTCCTTCTGCTGGAATGTGCCCTGCTCTTCCTGGCCATCCCGCTCGCGCTGCAGCGGGAGTGGATCCGCGTGCCGTGGATCTTTCCGCTCATGATCGTGGCTGCGCTGGCCACATTCCCATCCTGCTGCTCCAGCACCTGCTGTGGCGCGAGGGATCACCAGGTGGTGGCCGCTCCGGCACCGCCGGCGCGCCTGTTCCCCTTGATCCGAAAGCCCATGTGGTCCAGGGCCGCCGGGGGCGGCGGCCACCACACCGAACCATCGAAGCCTGCCCCAAGGAAGAGTCGTTCGTCCTGCGCTGGCCTTCGTTACCGAATTCGACGCCTCCCAGCTCGGATTCGATGCCTTCCGGCCAGACATCAACGCTTGGCGGCCGGAGATCAACGTACGCCGGCAAAACAGTTGCTGATCGTAAAGAGCCAACCGCAACGAATGGCAGGTCTCCCGCCGCCGTACGAAAACAACCGCAACGCGTGGGAAATCTCGCATCATCGATGAGAAAAAAGCCGCCGTTTTGGCAGATTTCGTGGTGCTCTTAGGAAAAAACTCGCAAAATTTGGGAAGTTTCGAGCAAACGGTGTGAGATTCGGAGCCGTTTTGGCAGTTTTTTTCGCACCGATACGTGAAAATTTCTCAGCGTTGTGAAAAAAAGTGCCGCCGTCCGAGAAAAATTGGTACCGGTGCGAAAAAACTTCGGACGATTTGCCCGAAACTTCGTAACGGTTGCCCCAAATCTCGTACGAGTGCCAGAAAAACTCGTAACCGTGGCAGAAAATCTCGTACGAGTGCCAGGAAATCTCGTACGCGTGCGAGAAAAAGTGGTGCGCGTGTGAAAAAAAGTGTCAACGGGGACGCTTTCACACCACTTGCCCGATGACACGCGTAGCACGCGACCAGACCGCATGTGGCGGATCGGTCACGGCTGGCCGAGGTTATTCTTAGTCTGAGCGCGCCCGGAATTGACACGGCCGCGGTAGACGGTGCCGGGCTTCCGTGCCACGCTTTCCGAGGGGCTTGCGCATGGGAAAAGGAACGATGGTCGTCCTTGCCGTGGTCGCGCTCGCGGTTGGACTCGTGCAGTTGACCCCGTTTGCCTTCCTGTCAAAGAACGCGACCGATTTCGTTTGGGGTCTCACCCTCGGCCTGGCGCTCGGTGCGGTGATCGCGTTCTTCGCCACGCGGACCGGCGACGGCTAAATCAACGTAGGCATTGACGACCAGTACCGGACAGCCGCTCTGCTGGACGATGCGCTCGGCGGTCGAGCCGCGCAGGACGTCGGCCAGGGAGCGGTCGTGCTGGACGCCGATGGCAATCAGATCGGCGTGTGTCAGCCTGGCCAGCTCGACCACCTGTTCCTCCTGCGTCTTCGCCGGCACGATCTTGAGCTCGCAACGATCGACGATCTCGCGCGGTACCCAGGCTCGAAGCTGGATGAGGTCGTCGATGGTGTTCTGCATCGCGTCGCTGTCGACGGTGCGCAGCAGGGTGAGCGGCGCGTTGACGCTGTCCGCCAGACCGGCGGCGATGGTCACGGCGTCACGGCATTCCGGCGTGTAACGCACTTCGCAGAGGACGCGGCGTACGGCGGGACTCTCGCCCGTCCTGGGATTGACGGCGATGACCGGCACGTCGGCCATGCGCATGACCGCCTCGGTGACGGAGCCGACGACGAGCCGCCGCAGCCCGGTGCGGCCGTGCGTTCCCATGACGATGAGATCGGCGCCCGCCTCGTGCGCCGCCTGGGTGATGGCCAGGACCGGCACATCGACGATGACGTTCGTGTCATAGGCGACGTCGCTGCCGAGGGTCGCTTCGACGTGCCGTTCCAACTCCTCCTGCGCCCGCGCCACCAGGTCCTGGCGCGAGAGGTTGAGATTCGCCGCCGGCATCGTCGTGACATCGACCGGCGGCAGGAACGTGTCTGCGTAGACGACGAGCAGCCGGGCGTTGAAACGCGCCGCCAGCCCGCCCGCATAGCGCAGAGCATGCGCGGCAGTCTCACTGAAGTCGGTCGGCGCCAGGATGACTCTCGGTCGGAACGAGCGCATGGCGGAATCTCCTCACACAATCTAGACCCGGCCGTCATGTGCGCCGAGGAACTGGGTCACCGGAGCGGGTGACGGGCATCACCCGCCGGGGCGACCCGGCTTGGGGGGGCGGCTTGGCGGGGGGCTTGGGGTCACACCTTCCTTCCGCGGGCCGGGCCCGCCGACCTGGAGTCACATCTTCCTTCTCCGCGTCCCATCCCACCTTCTTTTTTCGCATCACCCATCGCCACTCGAGGGCCTGCCGACTGCCGGGAGTCACATCTTCCTTCTACGCCGACTTGGGGACCTGCCGACCTGGGGAGGCCGACTTGGGGGGGAGGCCGACTTGGGGTCACATCTTTCTTTCTCGCCGACCTGGGGCCGCGGGCCCGCCGGCCTGGGGTCACATCTTTCTTCTCCGAGTCCCCATCCCCTCTTCCTTCTTCGCGTTCCCGCATGGCCACTCTACGGGCTGTAGCGCGACCGGGGAGCGAGTTTCCATCCCGAGGA